>JACQYT010000044.1 GCA_016208085.1 Elusimicrobiota bacterium
TTTTCTGCTCGAAACCGGTCAGGATAAAGCAGGAGATGCTTATAAGTTCCAGGGAGATCAGCAGGTAGATAAAGTCCATGGCCCCGGATAAAAGCATCATGCCGCAGCTGGCCCAGAGCAGCAGCGCGGTGTAGGTGCCTATGTGCCTGGGCTGTATGGCGCTGTAGTTGACGGACAGCAGCAGCGTGAAGACGGTGGCCGCGAGAATTATAAATTTAAAGAGCTGGGCGCCAGGGTCCAGTATCCACATCGTTCCAGTTCCGTAAGCGAAAAAAGCGGCCTGTGAGAGTACCATCCCCAGCACCGCCGCCGCGCTGATCGTCCCGAAATGGAAGAGGAGCCTCGCGCGGTTCTCGTTTATAAAAGCCCCGGCCAGCAGAATACACAGCCCGGCCGAGGCTAGTATTATTTCAGGGTTCAGCAGGATGATGTTTGCCATAAATTCAGGGGTTAGGGGACAGAGGCTAGGGGTTAGAGGATAGAGGTTAGGGAAGGAGTTCCTTAGTCTCTCGCCTATCCTCTCGCCTATCCTCTATCTGTTTAACATCCCTACCAGATACGTAATGGTCGGGTCTATCAGGTCCAGGCAGAACCTGGGCCATAGGCCGATTACAAGCGTTAAAACCGCCAGCGGGAGTATAGCAGCCAGTTCCCGCAGGTTCATATGCAGGTTCATATCCGAAAGCCCCGCCCACTTTTCGTTGAACGGCCCGAGGAACACTTTTTCTATCATGCGCAGGAAGAACGCGGCCGTTATAAGTATGCCTATCGCTGAAACCGCGACATAGTAAGGCCAAGCCTCGAAAGCGCCCAGAAAGCACAGGAATTCGCTGACAAACCCCGCCAGCCCCGGAAGGCCGAGCGAAGCCATCACCTGTATTACCATCAGGCCCGTGTAGACCGGGAGCCTCACGCCCAGGCCGCCGAAAGCGGCTATGTCGCGGGTGTGGGCCCGGTCATAGATCACGCCGACAAGAAGGAACAACGAGCCCGTGATGAGGCCGTGGGTGATCATCTGCAGCACCGCGCCGTTAAAGCCTATGGCCGTCATGGCCGCCATACCCAGCATGCAGTAGCCCATGTGGTTTATGGAGGAATAGGCGACCATTTTCTTAAGATCTTTCTGGGCCATGGCTACCAGCGAACCGTAGATTATATTTATGACGGCTATCACTATAAAGAAAGGCATGAACCAGGCTGTCGCCAGCGGCAGCACGGGGAAGGATACGCGCAGGATGCCGTAGATGCCCATCTTAAGGAGTATGCCGGCCAGGATGACGCTGACTCCGGTGGGCGCCTCAACGTGGGCCAGCGGCAGCCAGGTGTGGAAAGGAAACGCCGGGATCTTTATCGCAAAGCCCAGGTAGAGGGCCAGGAAGATCCAGATTTGCAGATTCAGCGCTAACATGCCGCCCTGGTTTACCAGCTCCAGCATGTCAAAAGTGTGGGGAGTGGAATTGAAGTAAAGCGCGAGGATCCCCAGCAGCATGAACAGGCTGCCGAACAGGGTATAGACGAAGAACTTGATGGCGGCGTATTCCTTCTGGGGGCCGCCCCACACGCCTATAAGGAAGTACATCGGCACCAGGGTGAGTTCCCAGAAGACGTAGAAAAGGAAGAAATCCAGCGAAACGAACACGCCGAGCATCCCCCCTTCCAGCAGCAGGAACCAGAAGAAGAATTCCTTCACCCGGAGCGTTATATTGAAGGAGTAGATTATGGAAACCAGCGTAAGCAGGGCCGTCAGCGCCACGATGGCTACCGAAAGGCCGTCCACGCCCACGGAGTAGTTTATGTTGAACGCCGGTATCCAGGCGGTCTTTTCGATAAACTGCATCGCCGCGGTGGTCTTGTCGAAGGCGTAATAGAGGTAGCCGGAAAAAATCATGCAGACGGCGCTGGCGGCCAGGGCTAAGCCCTGTATGGTTTTTATCTTTGTTTTCGGGATGGCGAGTATCGCCAGCGCACCCGCCAGCGGAACGAAAACTATAAGGGATAATAGCGGCATATTCAAGTTCTCCTAAAAGAAGGGTAGAGGGTATAGGGTTTAGGGTATAGGGAGGAGTTCCTTATAACTCTACCCTATACCCTGAACCCTCTACCCTGTTGCGAACGCCATTGCCGCAAAAATTGAAACGGCGGCAGCCACAAAAAAAAGATAATTCTGCACCAGCCCGGTCTGCGCCCGGCGCGTCAGCCTGCCGGCGAAAAGGGTGACCGTTCCCGTGGCGTCTACGGCGGCGTCCACGATATTGTCGTCAAACCACCGCTGAAGCCTGCTGAATTTTTCTGTCAGCCACGCCCAGCCGTCTATGGCGATAGCATCCAGGAAATTGAAATCAAAGCTGAACAGGACCGCGCTCAGCGAGTCCGAGACGGCGACTATTTTCAGAAAAAAAGCGTCCAGCCCGTAGCGGCGGTCCAGCAGGGCGGCGATTGCGGCGAACTTACCTCTGAGCATGGCGGGGATGCCGGGCCTGGCCTTGTACAGCCAGGCGCCCAGCCCCATTGAAAGGACCGCCGTTATCCCGGCGTATAACGCCACAGCGCCGTGGGAAATATGGCGGAGTTCAAACGGGAGGACTCCTTCAAAATTCACCAGGCGCGCAAAAATTTCATGCCTCGACAAGGCCCAGCCGGAAACCACGGAAGCGGCGGCCAGCAGTATCAGGGGGCCCGTCATTACCGGCGGGCTTTCGTGGGCGTGATTGTATTTCCCCGGATCTTTCGGCGTTCCGTGGAAAGTCATAACCAGCGCCCGCGCCATGTAGAACGCCGTCAGCGCCGCCGTCACGGCGCCGAAAGCGTAAAGATACGGGCTCCGGGCCAGCGCGGCCGCGAGGATTTCGTCCTTGGAAAAAAAACCGGCGAAAGGGGGAATGCCGACAAGCGCCAGCGTTCCCAGCAGGAAGGTTATATAGGTTATGGGCATTTTGTTTTTCAGAGCGCCCATTTCGCGCATATCGTTTGAATGGACCGCGTGGATCACCGAGCCGGCCGCAAGGAACAGGAGCGCTTTAAAGTAGGCGTGGGTCGTCAGATGGAACAGGCCGGCCGTAAATCCCCCCGCCCCGAGCGCCAGCATCATGTAGCCGAGCTGGGATACCGTGGAGAAGGCGAGGACGCGCTTAAGGTCGAAGCAGACCAGCGCCATAGAGGCCGCCGTGAACGCCGTAATAGCGCCTGTCCACGCCACGGTGTCCATCGCCGCCGGGGAGAGAATGTAAACCGCGTAAAGCCTGGCTACCATGTAAACGCCCGCAGCCACCATCGTGGCCGCGTGTATGAGGGCCGATACCGGCGAGGGTCCCTCCATTGCGTCCGGGAGCCAGATAAGCAGCGGGAACTGGGCCGATTTACCCACGGCTCCGAGGAACAGCAGTATCGCGGCCGCGCCGGCGGCCGCCGGAGGGATAAACCCGATATGGGCGAGTTCCAGTATTTGCGAGATCCGGAAAGTCCCGGTGCAGTAGAAAAGGCTGAGCAGTCCCACAAGGAAACCCAGGTCGCCCAGTTTTGTGGTTATGAACGCTTTTTTGCCGGCGTAGGCGGCCGAGGGCTTTTCAAACCAGAAGCCGATCAGGAGATAGGAGCAGACGCCTACCAGCTCCCAGCACATGAAGAATACCAGCATATTATCGGAGACGGTGAGCCCCAGCATTGAGGCGGTGAAAAGAGAAAGGTAGGAGTAGTAACGCTTAAAGCGGGGGTCGCCGCGCATATAGCCCAGGGAGTAAATCTGGACCAGCAGGCTGACGGCGGTTACCACGATGAGCATGGCTATGGTCAGGCCGTCCACGTATACGCCCAGCGTCGCCTGGTGGGGACCGAAGCTGAACCAGGGGATGGAGGCTTCGTAGGGAAGAGTAAGCCCGCCCCGCATGGCTTTTACGAACATGAAAAGCGCCTGCACAAAGCCCCAGGCCGCCACGGCTATGCCGGCCGAGGCGCCCTTTCCCGGGAGCCATTTGCCGAAAGCCAGTATTATTCCGGCGACGGCAAAACTTAACAGCGGCAGTATAAAAACGTATTCCAGCATATCAGTGGTAAGGATTTAAGTAGTAAGTGGTAAGTTTTAATCCTTAATCCTTAATCCTATCCCTTAAGGATATTGTAGTCTTCAACATACGCGCTCTTTAAATTCTTGTAAATGGTCATTACAAGGGCCAGACCGACCACCACTTCCGCGGCAGCCAGCGTAATAATGAAAATAACGGTCAGATGGCCCAGGTGCTGGCCGGGATACAGGAAGCGGTTGAAAGCGACGAAATTGATATTCGCGGCGTTAAGCATAAGTTCTATGGACATCAGTATGCCGATGATGTTGCGCCTGGTAAGCACCCCGAAAAGCCCGATGGTGAAAAGGGCTCCGGATAACGCCAGATAATGGGAAAGTGTCATAAAAAATTTTTGCCGCAAAAATTTTTACCATTCCCCGTCCGCATCAGGCGGACAGGGAAACCTTGGGGCAAGGGGGAGTTTGAGGGGGAAAGAAATTTCCCCCTCATCTCCGGCACGGGGATTATAAAACCCCGTGCCGGGTGGGATAAAATGTTGCTTCAACATTTTATTCTTCTTTCCTCCTTGCAAAAAGCGCCGCGCCTGTCATTGAGGCCAGCAGCACTACTGAAATAAGCTCAAAAGGCACGGCATAATCGCCCAGCATCGCGCCCGCTATGGCCCTCACGGTAGGAGCCGGGGCGGACTTTGCGGCTATACCGGAGAAGTATGCGGTTATCCTGAGGTAGGACCAGATAAACGCCGCGCAGATCACGAGCGAAGGCAGCCATTGACTGTTTATCTGGCGGGTGATCAGGTCGGAGGCGCTTCCCGCCAGCAGCACCACGAAAAGGATCAGCACGGCGATGCCGCCCACATAGACAAGTATCTGCGCGGCGAAAACAAAATCCGAGCCGAGGGAGGCGAAAATGCCGGCCACGCCGGCCAGGCACAAACCGAGGCTTAGGGCGCTGTGCATGACGTTGCGCAACAGTACCACGCCCAGCGCCGAAAGAACTATAACCGCCGCCAGCAGGTAAAACACGATTTGTTCAATCATATAACTGCCATCTGGGGAAGTTGATAAGTTGATTAGTTGATAAGTGCCGAACCTTTTTTACTTATCAACTTGGCGTTTCCCACGTATCAACTTATCACCTGTCGTCCCGTTACTTCCTTACCGGCACGTCCTGTATATGTATCTGGTCTGTAACCGCGGCAAACTGAGCGTCCGCGGAATTATGCGCAGTGCCCCAGAGGTCGTCCCCCCTTTTCCAGCGGCGCACCATTTCTTCCCTTGTGCCGAATACCGCCTCATAATCCAGCGAATGCCAGACGGCCTTGGGCTTTGTGGGGCAGGATTCTTCGCAGAGCCCGCAGAAATTGCATCTTCCGTAGTCAAGGGTGTACCACGCTATTTTCGGCATGCGCTTTCCTTCGGAGCTTACGGCGTTGGCAAGCGCTATGCACCTGGAGGGGCAGGCCCGCACGCACATTCCGCAGGCTATGCAGGCTTCGGAGTCATAGGCCGGCATCCCCCTGAACCTGGGATACGGGACTATCTTTTCCGTCGGATACTGCACCGTGATTGCGGGCAGGAACAGGACCTTGAGCGTAAGCCAAAGCCCCTTAAGCGTGTTCCAGAACGCCTCAAATACGAAAGATAAGTAGTTTTTCATGATAGAAGCCAGATCAGAACGCCCGCAGCCGCGATGTTAAGCAGGCTGACGGGGAGCAGAAATTTCCAGTTGAAATTCATCAGCCGGTCCACCCTGAAACGCGGGAAGGTCCATCTGAACCAGAGGAAACAGAATATGAGCGTTAGCGTTTTGGCCAGGAACCACGCCCAACTGGGCAGGAACCCCAGAAAAGGCAGAGGCGGTTGGCCGCCGCCGAAGAAGAAGGCGGCCATCAGTAAACAGGAAAGCAGGACATAGGCGAACTCGCTTAAGAAGAAAAGGGCGAATTTCATGCCGGAGTATTCCGTGTTGAAGCCGGCTACAAGTTCCGATTCCGCCTCGGGTATGTCGAAAGGGATGCGGTTCGTTTCGGCGACCGAAGCGATCAGGAAGACTGCGAACGCAACCTGCCCCACTACAGGGTAGAAAATAAACCACCTGGGGAGCAAACCGCCCCAGTAGCCGGCCTGTAAGCCGGCTATCGCGGAAAGATTAAGCGTGCCGGCCAGCATTATCACAGGGATGACCGAGAAAGTGCGAGGCAGTTCGTATGAGACCAGCTGCGCGGCCGAGCGCAGCCCGCCCAGCAGCGAGAATTTGTTGCCGCTGGACCAGCCGGCCATTATTATGCCCATCACGGAGACGCCGCTCACGGCGAAAACATAAACCGTGCCTATGTCAAGATCGGCGTAGACGAGTTCCCGGCCGAAAGGAATGGGGGCGAACGCCACTATGGCGGGGATTATGACCACTACCGGAGCCAGCAGGTGGACGAACTTATCGGCGCATTCGGGGACTATGTCCTCTTTAATGAAAAGCTTGATGCCGTCAGCCACGGTCTGCAGGGCGCCGTGCCACCAGCCTACGTACATTGGGCCCATCCTGGACTGCATGTGGGCCGAGATTTTCCGCTCCCACCAGACGGCGAACAGCGCGTTGACAAGGGGGACGGCAAGCAGTACGGCGGCCTTGATAAGCGTCCATACCGTAGCCACCAGGAAGAGGGGCACGCCTTGCTGCAGCGCGTAGCGCTCCGCCAGGGAATAAAGAGGGGCGACCCTCGGGCCCGCTTCGCCAAGCAGCCAGGCGGCCGCCGCCCCGCCCGAAAGTATCCCTGCCATGACCGCCGCCCCGCGCCTGTAAGTGGGCAGTCTCCACGGGCTTTTCCACATCCGGGTGGGCCAGTAGCGAGTTTCCGGCATCAGCAGTCTGCCATGCGAGCGGTTAAAAATCGGCTCGGAAAATTTAGTTTTTATCGTTTCTTCAGTCATTTGGTGTTATGCGAATTTATGCGAATAATTTCCTTATTCTAATATATTCGCATATTCGTTCATTTGCGTCATATTCGCATGTCCTTACCTGTCCACTTCGCCGAGGACTATATCAAACGACCCCAGTACGGCAACCACATCTGCGATCTTGCAGCCTGTGAGGATTTCCTGTAGTATGGCCACATTTAGGAACGAGGGGCCGCGCACGTGCATGCGGTAAGGCGCAGGGCTTGCGTCTGAAACGGCGTAAAAGCCCAAATCTCCGCGGGACGCCTCGATGTGCGCGTAGGCAGCCCCGGCGGGCGGCCTCAGCATTTTCGGAACGCCCTTTGCCATTATCTCGCCTGGCGGCAGTTCCGGCTTCGCCAGCGCGTCAAGGCACTGGAGGACTATTTCGGCCGACTGGCCCATCTCCAGCATCCTGCAGTAATAGCGGTCCCAGCAGGACCCGGTTTTCCCCGTGGGCACCGTGAAGCTGAGTTTGTCGTAGACGCAGTAAGGCTCGGCTTTGCGCACGTCGTAGCCCGGCCCGCTGGCCCTGAGGTTCGGCCCGGAAAGCCCCCAGGACAGCGCCCGGGCGCCGCTGATAAGGCCCACGGTTTCGGTCCTGTCCCTGAAGATCGGGTTGAAGCTCAGCAACGTGTCGTAATCCTTGAGCCTGGGCTTGAAGAAAGTTATGAATTCCCTGCACTTCTCCGTCCAGCCGGCAGGCAGGTCGGCGCTTACGCCTCCTACGCGCACGTAGGAATACAGCAGCCGGCCGCCGCAAAGCATTTCAAAAAGGTCCAGGACCATTTCCCGTTCGCGGAAGGCGTAAAGGAAAGGCGTGAAGGCGCCCATGTCGACGCCGAAAGTGCCGAAGAAAACCAGGTGGCTGGCTATCCTGGTCAGCTCGGAAACCAGCGCCCGCAGGTATTGCGCCCTTAAGGGCGGCTGTATGCCGGCCAGGCGCTCCACGGCCAGGCAGTAGGCCAGGTTGTTGGGCATGGCCGAAACATAATCGAGCCTGTCGGTGAGTATCAGCGCCTGGGAATAATTCCTGGCTTCAAAAAGTTTTTCTATTCCCCGGTGGAGAAAGCCTACGTCAGGAACGGCTTTGATTATGACCTCGCCTTCCACAGTAAGGGCTATCCTGAGCACGCCGTGCGTGCTCGGGTGCTGGGGCCCGAAGTTTATGAACATCTGATCGGTCTTTAAAGCCGTGAAAATTTCCCGGGTCATTTCTTTTTCATTACCATGACTAAATAGCTTGTTTAACCTCGCTGTATAAATCTGTCCAACGGTCTTGTTTTATTCGAAATTTTGTGCCATGATTGTGGCCGGTCCGTGCATCAAAATCAATCAATACCACGCCATCCTCAATACATTTCAAAAATTTATCAAAGGAAAAGCCGGAAAGAACATAAAGGGATTTGTACAGAAAAAATTCATGCCGGTTTTCTGTTTTGTTCTCCGCAATAACGTAAAAACAGTTTCTGATTTTGGTTCCAATAGTATGTTCTAAATCTTGGAAGCCCCAGTATGGCTCTGGATTCAACAGCCCCAAACCTATTCGCTTTGTAATCGACTCATGCCATGCATGGATTTCGGGAGTTGTTTTATCTGCCTTTGTAGCGTCAAAGATAAACCTCAATTTGTTTTGCTGTCTATCGACCACTATTTGAAAACCTCTGTTTGTAAAATTTGTCGCGCTTGTTGTGGAACGGAAGCTCTTTTCCGTTATTGAATATTTTTTGCCAGCCTCTTTATGTTTCCAGCCATAATAAGGCAACAGTAGATTGGACACAATTTTTGCCCCCTGGGGCGATGGTTCTATATGTTTAAGCGTTACGAGTGAGCCGGAATACAGTCTTTGCCCTTTCAGTTCCCAATCATTGGCATTTGGTATAGGTAAATTATTCTCTTTGATACCCAGGAGAACCTCAAGAGTGTTGCCAACAGCGCCATCATTGCGCACATTTTTTGTTTTCTTGACGCTTTTATGCCAACCCTGCGCAAATATTTTCTTGCAGGTTCCTATAAGTTCGTCTTTTGTAAGGAGTTTCATTTTGTTGGCGGTCTCCAAAAGTCAAGCAGGTATTCAAAAGTTACTCCCATGGTAATATAATTGCTTGGCCAGCCAAAAATCCCTATATTATTAACGATATTGGTTCTATCCCAGATTATAATATTGCGCAGTTCATAACCTACTTTTCGTAAGGTCTCAACAACCGCAATATGGATAGTTATGCGTTGATTTTCCCACCACATGTCCGGCACATTTATAATACAATGCCCCTTAGGACGTAACAATGGCAGCAATTCCTTATAAACGTTTCCCATTTGCACGGCATATTCTTCCAATGTAAGTGTGCCCAAATCTCGCGAGTCCTGGCTGTATTGCTCGACCTTGAGATATTGTTCATTTTTTCTTTCAACACCCCTGCGGCTTTTGTTTAGTCTCTTTCTATTCAGTAAATTTGCGTACGGCGGTGATGTGAAAATGAGGCTCACGGTTTCAGGAGATAAATATTGGGATATATTCCTCGCGTCATCACATACTGCCAGTTGTCTAGAATTATTGAAAAGATGCCCGTCTTGTAATCTGGATTCTGCTAGTTTCACATAATTGTCCTGGAGATCAAAGCCGGTTGCATTACGATCTAAATCCTTGGCAGCCACCAGTGTTGTTCCGGAACCTACGAACGGGTCCAAAACGAGCTCCCCTTTATGTGTAAATAGCTCAATACATTTTTTTGCCAGCGAAATTGGGAAAGTCGCGGGATGAAGACTTTTGTTTCTAATATCGCGCTTTTCATAATAAAACTGCCATACACCAAGTTGGTTTTTAATCCACTCTTTTGCCGTCAAGCAATTTATATGTGTCGGTCCGCAATTGCTACAGGTGCGTTGATAATTGATATCAAGTTTTTTCGAAGTCAACGCGGTTGACGGCGCATCTTTAACTAATAAACCCCTGGCTTTTATTACCTTATATTCTTTCTTTGATGATTTTGAGGGCGTTTTTGTTGCCATTGTGATTTCTACCGCCGTTCTAGTTATTTGTGGAACACGCCACTAATCGTAACTATCAGGAACGTGTTCGTAATCTTTTCTCAAAGGATGCCCAACTTGGATTTCCGGGGTCAGTATCCTTTTCAGGTTAGGGTGGCCTTTAAAATGTATTCCGAACAGGTCGTATACTTCCCGCTCCTGCCAGTCCGCCGCCATGAAGATACCGTAAAGGCTGGGGACGGACGCGCCCTCTTTTCTGGATATTTCAAAGCGCAGGCAGAGCTTCATCCCGATTGAAAGCGCGGAAACAAGGTAAACCATTTCAAAAACGTCCCTGCCTGCCCCCCCCGCAGCGGCGGCGCCGGCAGCCTCCCTAGCCGCCGGCGGGGATTGCGGGTAGCCTTTAGGGCTAACGGGCCCCGACCAATCCGTCGCGGTTACAACGTCCAGGTAGTCGAAGGAAAATTCGGAGCGCAGCCGCTCGCAGACCGCGCGCACGGACTGCGCCGGCACGGTCCAGGTGGGATATTCTTTCACCTGCGTTTCGGACTTTACCAGGCCGGGGAACGAGGCCTGCAGTCTGGTTAAAATTTCTTCCGCTGTCATAAGTTGCGCTATTTAAAATTCCAGTTTGGAAATTGTAGCGGGCGACGTAAGTCGCCTATTTAGCGGACTGACGTCCGCCGCTACAGTTTTGGACCAAAAAACGACTTTTTCTTGAATCTTCAATTTTCCTAAGATAGTGTCCTTGCGCCCGCGGCCTGGAGAGGGGTCGCGCCCAGGCCATTCTTGACCTTCATCTTCTTTATTTTTTCCTGGAGCTTTATCACGGCGTACATAAGGGCTTCCGGCCTCGGGGGGCAGCCGGGAAGATAAACATCCACCGGTATTATCTTATCCACGCCTTTCACCACGGAGTAAGAATCGTAAAAGGGCCCGCCGCAGTTGGCGCAGCCGCCCATGGCTATGACGAACTTGGGCTCCGGCATCTGTTTATATATCCTTATAATGGGGTCAGCCATCTTTTTTGACACGGTCCCGGCCACGAACATGACGTCCGCCTGCCGGGGCGTGGGCCGCGGAAAAACGCCCATCCTTTCAAAATCAAAGCGCGAGGCGTAGGCAGCCATCATTTCTATGGCGCAGCACGCCAGGCCGAAAGTCAGCGGCCACAACGATGAGGTGCGCGCCCAGTTTATAATTAAATCGGAAGCGGCAAGGGCTATTCCCCCCCCCGGCAGGGTTTCTATTTTCGGCAGGTTATCAAGTACTATTCCCATAAAGAGATTACAGGGATAACATACAGAGATTACAGCGATATATCATTCCCATTGGAGGGCGCCCATTTTCCAGGCGTAGGCGAGGCCGGCCGCCAGGACACCGAGGAATATAGCCATCTCCGCGAGGGCCGGCGCGCCCATTGAGCGCACCACGACGGCCCAGGGGAAGAGGTAAAGCGCTTCCACGTCAAAAATGACAAAAAGCAGCGCGTAGGTATAAAACCTGATGTTCGTCTGCCCGGTAGTTACGCCGACCGCCTCCATTCCGCATTCGTAGGCAGTGCGCTTGAGCGTGTCTTTGACCCTGGGGCGCACCAGGAAGGCGGCCAGCAGGGTTCCCCCCGCGAAGAGCGCGGCTAAAGCGAAAAGAACCAGTATGAGCGCGTAGTTCATTTTAACCCTTCTCTAAATAAACCGGACAGTTAACCGATGTTTATTATACTATAAACGTAATCAGCTCTGAAAAAACCAACGGCTACTACAACGGGATGTTGCCGGCGTGATTGTGGGTGCCGGGCCGGCGCTTCGAAGAAAGCATCGCGAAGGCGTTGATAAGCGTGATGCGCGCCGTCACCGGCTCTATCACCTCGTCAATGGACCCCGTGGCGGCCGTCTGGTAAGGGCTGGCGAACTTGTCCGAGTATTCCCTGGCCAGCTTCGCTTTAAACTCGTCCCTTTCCTCCTCCTTCGTTTCTTTTATCTGCTTTGAATAAAGTATCTCGATGGCGCCCCTCGGGCCCATAACCGCTATCTCCGCCGAAGGCAGCGAGAAGTTGATGTCGCCCCGGAGATGTTTTGAGCCCATGGCTATATAGGCGCCGCCATAGGCTTTCCGGAGCACCAGCGTTACCTTGGGCACGGTGGCTTCGGAGTAGGCGTAGAGAAGCTTCGCGCCGTGGCGTATGATGCCGCCGTGCTCCTGCGCCACGCCCGGCCAGTAGCCGGGAACATCCACCAGCGTCAGTATGGGTATATTAAAGTTATTCAGGAACCTGATAAAACGCGCGGCTTTGTCGCTGGCGTTGATGTCCAGCGCGCCGGCCATGTGCGCCGGGTTGTTGGCGATGACGCCGACGACCTGCCCGCCCAGCCGGATAAAACCTACAGCGATGTTCTTGGCGAAGTTGTGGTGCACTTCCAGGAACTTATGGTCGTCCGCCAGCCACCAGACGATATGGTGCACGCGGTAAGGCCTGCGCGGGTCCACTTCGCAGAGCTTTTCCAGCAGCGGTATTTTCCTGTTGAACGGGTCATTGGTCGTAGACAGGAGCGGCGCGACGTAGCGGCTCTGGGGCAGGAAGCTGATCAGCTCTTTCAGCTGCCTGAAACAATCCGGTTCGGAGTTGGCGACAAAATGGCAGATCCCGGATTTTGAAGCGTGGGTATGGGACCCGCCCAGGGTCTCAAAATCCACTTCCTCGCCGGTGGCGGCTTTCACCACTTCGGGGCCGGTCACAAACATGTTGCTGACGCCTTTTACCATGAAGACGAAGTCCGTTAAAGCTGGGGAGTAGACGGCCCCGCCGGCGCAGGGGCCGAGTATCACGGAGATCTGCGGGATGACGCCGGAATATCTGGAGTTGCGGTAAAAGATCTCACCGTAACCGTCCAGGCTGTCCACGCCTTCCTGTATGCGGGCGCCGCCCGAGTCAAGTATGCCGATGACGGGCATGCGGGCTTCGTAGGCCAGGTCCATAATGGAAGCTATCTTTTTTGCCTGCGCCAGCCCCAGCGAGCCGCCCAGCTGCGTGAAGTCCTGGGAAAAAAGGGCTATGGGGCGGCCGCTGACGCGGCCGAAGCCGGTTACGACTCCATCTCCCTTGATATGCTTGTCCTTTATGCCGAAATCTGTGCAATGGGATTCCACCAGCAGGCCCACTTCCTGGAAGCTGTCCGCGTCCACCAGGTAGCTTATGCGTTCCCTGGCGGTCAGCTTCCCCTTGGCTTTCTGCGCCGCGATCTTTTCCGGCGGACCGCCGGCGGAAGCCAGCGCCGTTATCTCCCTGAATTTTTTAAGCGATTCGGACTCCACCCGGACTTTTTTGGGGTGGGTTTTCTGTCCTTGAGCCTGGGGTGCGCTTCCTCCCGCGATGGGATCTTCGATTAAATCCGACATTTAGCCTCCATTATCGGAAAATTGCGGCAATTTTCCGATATTTGCCGAAAATACTCTCTTATAAAAAGTCGCTTTTGATTCCAAAACCGTAGCGGCGGAGGTAAATCCGCTAAAAGGCGACTTACGTCGCCCGCTACCGTCGCCCGCTACCGTCGCCTGCTACCGTCGCCCGCTACCGTCGCCTGCTACCGTCGCCCGCTACCGTCGCCCGCTACCGTCGCCCGCTATAATTATCCGGTGTCCGCAACCGCGCTGAGATAATATTCTGTTTCAAATCTTGAGGTCTCAAGCAGGTACTGGGGGCGGCCCAATTCTTTATAGCGTTTAAGAGCGGCATTTAGAAATTGTATTTCTTTACCTATTTTTATATCAAGGGGGTCCGCTTTCAGACCCAGGCCCAGAGCTTTTAAGAGCGCTTCTTTCTTCGTCCACAGGCGGGTGGCCAGGTGAATAGCGGCCAGGGACCGGTGACCGGTGGCCGGTGACTGGTTTGTGACTGGTGACTGGATACTATAGGAATTTCCTTTTCCGTAAGTCCCCCTTTTAGTAAAGGGGGATGAAGGGGAATTTGATGAATGAAAAGTTGTAAAAATCTCCCCTGGCCCCTCTTTCAAAAAGAGGGGTAATTTATTACTGGTGACTTCTAAAGCCAGCTCGCTTTTATGAAAATAATCTTCGTACCAGGGTTTTACGCGGGGTTCTATCTTTTCAAGGTCTATCCCCAGAAAAACGCAAGGTCCGGTCCTGGCGGCCGCCGCGCAGAAAGGGCCGCTGTGCGTGATGGTCAGGAGATGGAGGCCCAAACCGCCGCACCATACCGGCCTGCCGAAAAGATCATAGGAGATCTCTATTTCACGCAAAGACAGGGACGGGTCCAACAGCTCCCGGAGCAGCGTTTTCGCCGCATACCTCCCCCCCAGCCAGTCGGACTTTCTTTTTTCTATTCTAAAACCGGAGAATTTTTTTAGTTCGTCCGCCGACAGGAACTTTTCCGGCGGCGGTATTTGGGCGGACCGCAGGATATTTATCCTTAAGCCGTTCCTCAGCGTCCTGATGTTTTCCATTCTGTTCTCTATCAAAATCGGCCGTTGCAATTTTCGGGTTATATCTGCGACGGTATCATCAGATAATCTTTAAGCTCGGCCACGGGCATCATTTCACCGTCGAAAGCGTAGGCGTCGTAGCGGCTCTTTCCCTCCTCATTGGCGCCTTTATAGACGGCGTAAAGGTAGAGCCGGTCGGGGTCCGGACCGTTGTCGTAGACCAGCGCCGAACCTATGGCATCGGGGAGCGTCAGTTTGCGCTCAAAATGTATGTCGCGCCAGCCGCAGGTCTGGAACAGCCCTTCCAGAACCATGGGATGAAACAGCAGTTTCGGCGTCTTGACGCGCCACAGAGCCGCCGAAGGCTTTTTAAAGACCGCCAGCGCCGAGTCCTTTTCAATAGCTAAGACCCCGTCCAACACCCTGAAACTGGGGCCGTGGAAATAAGTTTTGTATATCTCTTCGGCCGTGACCTTATATCTGGCGTGTTTGGGCAGTTCCGGCTTCACCGCGGCGTCCCAGTAACCGCCTCTGGACCGGGATTCAAAGCGCGCCGTAAAGTGGGTCCTGGTGGAGCCCATTTTCACGCCTTTCGGACTCACGAAGTCCGACTCTATTTTAAGGTCATAGCCGTTCTTTAAAGCCGCCGCCTTTATTACCGCTTCAACGGGCTTGTTTCTCAGCAGTTTTACGGGTACGGCGAAGCGCAGGTTTTTAAGTTCCCTGGGAATTTCTCCGGAGACCGCCGCCGCCGCTTCGGCGAACGTCTCTATCCCCATGACTCCGGGCAGGTAGGGCGTGCCGTTGATGGCGTGATCGGCCAGAAAAGGGTCTTTTTCAAGCGATAATTCCTTTACGGCTTCAAGCTCCAGGCCTTTTACGCTTTTAACGGTGCGCTCGATGAAATGGAACTCGCAGCCGCCCGCGTTCGGAAATCCAGGGTCAAAGCGGAGCTGCTTATCCCAATCCAGTTTTCCGAGGCTTGCTGAAAGGATTATCTCGGGTATCCTGCCGTATACCAGTTCGTCGGCCAGGGCGTTCATGCCCTCTTGCGGGTAGATGAAATCCAGCTCCTGCGATTTGAGGAAAGCTTCCACGCCGGGGCGTATGCCCATGCCGATGTCGGCATAAGCGGTCATGTCCACGCTGAAGGCCCTGATGCCCTTATTGGCCAGGCTTATGGCCAGTTTGGAGATATAGTCGGAAGCCGCCGCGTAATCCGACTGGCCGAGATTGCCGTATTTCCCGGCTATCGAAGAGATCATGACCCAGAACCCTTTTTCCTTCACCACTCCCGATTTAAGCAGGTTTACCGCGCTTGCGGCTTTTGTGTTGAAGATAAGGAAGAATTCTTCCAGCGTTTTGTCCACCACAAGTTTGGAGCGCTCCAGCCCCGCGAAATGCACTGCCCCGTCCAGCGGCCCGAGGTCCGCCTTTATTTTAGCCGTTACGGAACCGAACAACTCGCGGTCGTTAAGGTCGCATTTATAGTAACTCACCTTCACGCCCAGAGTTTTCAACGTCTCTAGGCCCTTGTAAAGCCCGGCCGAGTCTTTAAGCCTGGTGAATTCCCGTTCGAGAACGGCGGGTGTCGGTTTGTCCAGTTTTTTCTTAAGCTCTTCCCACAGCGTGCCGGTCTTGTAGGCCTTCAGTTCTTCTTCGCTCATGGCGGCCCAGCGCGCGGAATTCTCGTTTAAGTCTATAACGTCGAGCAGCACTATATGCGGCTGATGTTTTTGCGCCAGGATCCCGGCGAACAGCGCGCCCAGGCCCCTGCCGCCGCCGGTGATAAGGATTTTTTTGCCTTTTAGCGGGGTGTGTTCTTTGTCTTTCTCTAAGATTTCCGGTTTGGCGATAAGCGTGCATCTTTTGTTGTCGTCGTAGCCGGCCATAAGATGTTTGTCGGAATAAAGCAGCTCGTAGAAAGTCTTCTGCACAATGGTCTGGACAGACGCCCCGGGCTCGAAATCCAGCAGTTTGACCGTGGTTTTATCCAGCTCTTTCCTCAGGCAGAGCGTAATGCCGTGGATGGCGCCGTAGACGGGATCGTAGGCTTCCTTTGTCTTATAGCCGAAAGCGCCGTCGATCGCGGTGACCACGGCCAGGAACGTCGAGTGCCCTTCTTCCGGTTTGGCCAATCCGCCGTTGAAATATTTGCCGGCTAAAAAGAGCGGCATGGCGTAATGCTTTAGGTCTTCAAAGGCCTCGGTTTCCGCGTTCAGCTTTTTGGCCGCGCAGCCCAGCAGGTAAAACACGCCCTGCACTGCGTTTCCGTGGGTCCCGGCGAAATCCCTGACGGCTTTTTCCACGCAAACCAGGTCCGTATAATCCACCGTGAGAGTGTCTTTAAGTTTAGTTTTGGCCGAAGTGAAAACAAAAGATTCTATCCTGTGTTTGTTCAATTCCGCCCGGAAAGCCTTTATCAGGTCCAAGTCTTCGCCGAAGATCACAACCGGCCGCTTGGAGGACAGCTTCTTTATTATCTCGTTCTCAACCGGCGCCGGGATGACTGTCGGGACATAACGGATATGGCGTGATGAAGGATGAGGGATGAGGGATGAGGGATGAGGGGCGGAAACCGGAGCCGGCTCCAAGGCCGGCTGGCTGACAGTTTCCGGCTTGTGGCTTGTGACCTGTGACTGGTGACCCGTTTCGTCCACGACGAAACGGATGCAGTGCCTGATAGTCGGGTAATCCTTAAGGGACAAGTTCTCCTTGCGCGGTATTCCATAATGTTCGCGCAGCGCGGCGAACAGCTCGGCCTGCTTGACGGTATCTATGCCGAGGTCAGCCTCCATGTCCAGGTCTATGTCCAGCATATCCTTCGGATAGCCTGTTTTTTCGGCGATCATAGAAAGAATTTCAGCCTGGACCGCGTCTTCGGCGACGAGGGTTTGAGGGACGGAAACCGGTTGCGGTTTCTCTGCGGCAGCTTCCGGTTTGTGACTTGTGACCGGCAACTTGTGACTGGTTACTGGTGACTTGTAACCCGTTTCGTCCACGACGAAACGGATGCAGTGCCTGATAGTCGGGTAATCCTTAAGGGACAAGTTTTCTTTGCGCGGTATTCCGTAATGTTCGCGCAGCGCGGCGAACAGCTCGGCCTGCTTGACGGTATCTATGCCGAGGTCCGCCTCCATGTCCAGGTCTATGTCCAGCATATCCTTCGGATAGCCTGTTTTTTCGGCGATCATAGAAAGAATTTCAGCCTGGACCGCGTCTTCGCCGACGAGGGTTTGAGGGACGGAAACCGGCTGCGGTTTCTCTGCGGCAGTTTCCGTTACTTCCGGTTTGTGACTTGTGACCTGTGACTTGTGACCGGCAGCCGGCGGTTGGTAACTGGTGATTGGCACTGCGGGCGCGGCCGGGGCCGCCGCCAGCGCGGGTTCCCTGGCCGGGGCCGCAGGCTGTTTGCCGGCCATTTTTCTGTCCTGTATCCTCAGGGTGTTATGGACAATCTCCAGCTCCGGGTTTTCCTCGCCGGAGACGGCTTTAAGCCAATTCTGGTTTTTAAGCCGGTCCTCTATCCTGGGCTCGCCTTCCTTGTAGACGCGCTGCACGAACGACATGGCCATATGCGAACCGAAGCCCGCCGCGAACCTAAGCGCGTACTCAAAGTCGTATTTCCCGCCTTTTGACAGGTTGATGCCCGCAAGCTCCGGGTCCGGCTCTTTGTAGTTGGCTATCGGCGGTATTATGCCGGTATTCAGAGCGCGTATCGCCACCACATCCTCTAGCGAGGCGCCCATGGTGTGGCCCGTGAAACCTTTTACGTTGCTGACGATCACTTTCCCGGCGTCGGGCCCGAAAGCTCTTTTCAAAGCTTTGACTTCGGCGGAGGCGCTTCCGCCCCTTGCCGGCGTATAGGTTTCATGCGACATGAACATGGTCCTGGCAGCAAAGTCCTTTTTGTCCAGGCCGTACATGGTTTCTATTTTTGTGATGAATTTTGCCATCACCTCCGCGACATGCTCGGTATCAAGCCGGCTCACGTGGTAGGCGCTGTTCGCCGATTCCGTGGCCAGGACTCTGGCAAGCGGCTTTATCCCTCTCGCACGGACAAGCGTTTCGTCCTCTATGACCATGCCTACCGCGCCGGAGCCGACTATAAGCCCGTCTCTTCTCAGATCGAACGGCAGCGCCGCCTCCGAAACATTCTCCCTTGTGGAGGCCGTGCCGGAGGCCAGGAAGCCTGGCAGGGTCCAGCCCTGTATGACCTCATTGGTAATGTCGTCGGCGGCTATTATCACGACCCTTTTTGCCCTGCCGGTCCTCAGCCAGCATTCGGCGGTATGCACCGCCTGGGTGGTGGAGGCGCAGGCCGCGCTTACGTGTATGGCCGGGCCTTTCGCGCCGATCCATTGCGCCAGCTGGCTGTCCGCGATGGGGATGACTTTCATCAGGAAATTCTGGCTGAACGCGAACGCGTCCTTGTCGGAATCCGCGCGGTGGCCGCCGAAATTCTGCTCGACCCAAACCCTCAGGGTCTGCTTGTCTTTCGGAGATTCGATCTTGTTTATCAGCGTGTCATAGACATTCCACATTTCAGAAGCGGATTTACCCCGGTGTTTGTAGTTGAAGTAGCCGGTCGCCTCGCGCAGCAGCGAATCCAGCACGGGGAAGGCTGAGGCGAAGATGACGCCCGTCTCGTCCGCCAGCGATGCCGGCAGGGCCCATTTTTCCGGCAGCCAGCCGCCGGTCGTGGTCTTTTTGTAGTAATGGACCAGGGGAATGCCCGCGTCCTTCAGCGCCAGGATACCGGCCGCTATGGCCATTTCAAACGTGGCATCCAGGGCTTTGGCGATGTTATTGGGCAGGCCGAATTCTTTTTCTATGTCGAACCGGCCTTTCCTGGCGGAGAGCTTTATGACCTGGTCAGCGGAATCTATCTTTTCTATCCTGTGGTTGCCGGTGGGCGATTTGACCACGCGGATGACATTTTTCTCTATCTGTTTTTCGCGCCATTCCTGCGGGAGCGGCTCTATCATGTTATGCCCGGCCAGGATCTCGTCTATATTGTGTTCGCGGAACATCCTGTCCCAGGTGCCGGGGGTGCCGGCGGCTATGCCGGAAACGGCTATATTGTTGAAGTTAAAGCCGTATTTTTCGGCGAAGGATGGCAAGGCTGAAGGCTGAAGGCTGAGGGATGAAGGATGAGGGATGAGGGATGAGGAATGAGGAGCGGAAACCGGTGCGCTGTCGCTGTCGCCTCTCCCCTCTACCCTCTCCCCTCTACCCTGCTGTTGAAGCGCCCAGTTCAGATAATACGGATTAAAGAACCTGCCGCCGGCTTCGGGATATTTTCCGTTCCAGTTCAGCTCAAAGCCCAGCGCCATCAGGTTGGCCAGCAGATCGTTCAATTCGGTTATGCCGCCGCGCTTGGGATGGTTGGAGGCGAGCAGCGTGATGTCGGTTTTGTCTTTGAACGTGGCGGCGGCGAACGCGCTGAGCACGCGCTTCGGGCCGCATTCTATGAAGGTACGCACGCCGTCGGCGTACATGCGCTCCAGCTGCTTTATGAATTCCACCGGGCTCGTCATCTGTTTGATCAAAAGGTCATAGATGCTTTTTTTGTCGCCGGGAAAATAATCGGCCGTGACGTTGGAGAGGATCGGTATGTTCCAGGAGGCTATCGGTATATTCTCAAGGAACTTCCTGTAAGGCCCCATGGCCGGTTCTATGAAGGCGGAATGGAACGCGTGCGAAACCGGTATTTCCTGGGCCTGGGCGCCCATGGCGTTAAACATCCCCACGGCTTTTTCCACCGCTTTCCCGTCGCCCGCGATGACGGTCTGGAGCGGGCAGTTCTTGTTGGCGCAGATGACATAGCCTTTTATTTTTTTGAGTTCATGTTCCACCTTATCGGCGCCCAGGGCCACCGAAGCCATCTTTCCCGGGTCTTCTAATTTCACGCTGGCCATCTCTTTGGCGCGGCTTGTCACGGCCCTGAGGCCGTTCTCAAGAGTGAACACGCCCGCGGCGGTCGCGGCCGCATATTCGCCCAGGCTGTGGCCTATGACCATATCCGGCTTTATGCCGAAAGAGGCCAGCAGGCGGAACATCGCCATATCGGCGGTCATGACCGCCGGCTGGGTCATCTGGGTCTGCTTGATGGCGGCTTCGCGATTGGCAAGCTCTTCTTTGGATTCGCCCGGTTTGGACCAGAGCGTGTCGGTAAGCGTTACGCCTATCATCTTGTGCAGTATCCGGTCGGCCTCGTTGAAAGTCTCCTGGACCTCGGCGTATTTGGCGGCTAAATCGCGCATCATGTCCACGTACTGCGATCCCTGTCCGGGGAACAGGAAACCTATCTTGGCGGCATGCCGGGTCTTTTTAAAGGTGTAAACGCCTTTCATCTTGAAATTAAGCGGCGGTTTCACCCAGGTTTCGGCTTTAGCGTTTTGCTTGAGAAAATCTATTTTATCCTTAAGGTCCGCCGGGGATTTCGCGACTATGGACGCGCCCCACTCTTCAAACGGTTTGGCGTTGAGAGGCTGGGCGAAAAAGGACAGCGGATAGACGTCGGGCCAGCGGCTTATGGCGGACCCGGAAAGCGACCGGCCCAGGTCCATCACGGCCTGCGGCGCGGGCGCCGTAAAAGTGACGGCCTCTCCCTGAAGCCCGGCGAACGGCGTCTTCGGATTTTCAACGACCGCCTGGGGAAAGGCTGAAGGCTGCCCGCCAAACAGCCCGGCGGGTCCGCCTCCGGCGGAAAGGCTAAAGGCTGAAGAAACTGCCGCGCTGTCTTGCTGTCTCGCTGTCTCGCTGTCTTGCTGTCCCACATATTCTTCCATCAGCACGTGGAAGTTCGTGCCGCCGAAACCGAAAGACGATACATTGGCCCTTCTTATGCCGCCGGTCTCCCAGGGCTCGGCTTTGGTAATGACCTTGAAAATATTTCGGTCTATGGCCGGATTCAGCTTTATGCAGTTTATGGAGGTCGGGAGCGTCTTGTGGTAAAGGGCCAGGGCGGTTTTTACTACGCCGACCGCGCCGGCGGCCGCCTTCGTATGGCCTATCTGCGACTTGATAGCGGTGAGCCCTATTTTTTTGGAGCCCTTCAAATGGGGTCTGAAAACTTCTTTCAGCACTTCCACTTCGGCTCCGTCGCCCACCCTGGTGGCGGTGCCGTGGGCTTCTATCAGGTCCACGTCTCCCGGAGTGTAATCCACCTGGGCGAAAGCGTTCTCTATGGCCAGCTTCTGGCCTTTGGGATTCGGGGCGGTGATGCCCTTGCCTTTTCCGTCGGAGGAAGCGCCCACCGAATTTATCAGCGCGTAGATCCTGTCGCCGTCCCGGACCGCGTCCGAATATCTTTTAAGGATATACACGGCCACGGCTTCCGCCATCACGAAGCCGTTCGCCCGCTCGTCGAAGGTCCAGGAGCCGTCGGGCGAAAGCGCGCCTATTTTGCAGAATTTGACGTAAGCGGGAGCCGACATCATCTCGTCGGCCCCGCCGGTCACGGCCAGATCAAACTTGCCGGCCCGCAGCCCCAGCGCCGCGTAATCCAGCGCCGCCAGCGAGGAGGCGCAGGCGGCGTCCACGGTCATATTGGGCCCGTTCAGATTGAATACGTTGGCTATTCTGCCGGCCGTCACGTTTGAAAGCTCGCCGGGCATGGTGTCCTCGGTTATCTTAATGATGCCTTCATCCACGCTGTTTTCATATTCTTTTATGATGTCTTCGCGCTTATCCCGGGCCAGGGCCGAGAAGGTTTTGCCTTTGCGCATAAAGTCTGCGTTCAAATATTTGTAGACCCGCAGGTCGGTCAGCTCTTTGCGCATGGCGCCCATCGCGTTGCCGATCACAACGGCGGCGCGCGTGGCGTCAAAAGCTTTCTTATCATAACCGGAGTCTTCAAGCGCCATCCTGACGGTTTCTATGGTTATCTGCTGCAGGCGGGAAATCTGGGTAGCGATCTGCGGCGGTATCTTGTACTTAATGGAGTTAAAAGCAAAATCTTTAATGAAGCCGCCTATCTTGGAATAGGTCTTGTCAGCGGCTTTCCTGTCTTCCGAATAATAGAGTTGCCAGTCCCAGCGGTCTTTGGGAACCTCGCTGAGGCAATTTTTGCCGTCCAGCACGTTCTGCCAGAACTGGTCTTTATTGCCGGCTTCCGGGGCCGTTATGCCCAGACCTATTATCGCTATTTTCTCATTGTTCATCGTATTTAGCCTCGCTGTGGAATATACCGGTGAAAAAGTAAGGGGAGCTACGCGGGATAAAAACTTCGCATATAGCAATTATATTAAATGGCCGCCGGAAACACAAACAAAAAGGGCCGGATATGCGGTTGCAAGTCTGTGAAAAAAGTTTGCGGCGGGCTTTACATTTGCTTTGTAGTCGCAGAGCTTGTTCTGCCTGTAGCGGGCGGATTTATCCGCCAGGAAAGAGTCGCATAAATGCGACCGCTACGGGGAAAAGAGGCAAAGCAAGCTTTGCTACTACACGCGAAACGCAGCCGCAGGACTTCCATGACATGCCTTTTCGTAAATACAAAACAGAATTAGCGGTTTAATTCCCAGTCTACGGTGCCACCTGAAGCGGATTCTGAATAATCCAGGATTCCCAGGCTTTAAGCCACTCCTTCTTTTCGAATGGAGAGGGGTCGTTTGGTTCCTTGGCCGGAATGCCTGAGATTGCTCGAAGGGCGCGTGCAGTTTTCACTCGAATTTCTACCGGGGCGGCGGGCGCCCTGAACGCCCTGAGCAAATCCGCGAAATAGGCGCGAAGGCCCGGAAGATTATTCCGCGATGATGCACTGTGCCGGATCGCACCTAAGCAAAACCGTCCGGAAGGCGAGGCTTGCATAGCGCCGAGCCTGAGGAGCGGAAGGGCGGGCACGGTGTGCCAGACACTGGTTTTGCGTGGCAAGCCGGCGTACAAGCCCCCGCCAATTGTTTAACCGGTATTTGGTTTAGTCGTCTTTTTTGAAGAGGTGGGCGGCTCTGCTGTTTGAGGTCGCTATTCCTCGTATCATGGCCGAGCTGAAACCGTGATGCTCCATCTCGTTCAGGCCTTCTATGGTGCAGCCGAGCGGCGTCGTCACCTTGTCTATTTCGCTTTCGGGGTGGCTGCGCCCGCGTAAAAGCAGCGAGGCGGCGCCTCGTGCCGTCTGCGCGGCCATCAGCAGCGCTTCCTCCGAATGAAAACCTATCTGTATCCCGCCCTGCGAGGCCGCGCGTATGGAGCGCAGGAAAAATGCTATGCCGCAGCCGGTCAGCGCGGTGGCGGAAAGCATAAGGTCCTCGTCTATTATCAGAGTTTTTCCCAGCGTCTCAAAGAGCGCCCTCGCCTCCTGGAGCGCGGCGCGATCCCTCCCCGCCGCGGGGGGGGCGCAAAGGCAGGTCATGGCCTCGCGTATGGCGATGGCGGTGTTGGACATCGCCCGCACTATGCTCACTTTCTTTTTCGCCCAGAGCGCCACCTGTTTCGTGGTCACGCCGGAGACTATTGAAATCAGTATATGCAGGTCTTCCCGCAGCGCGGGGCGTATCTCTTTTACCAGGCTTTCCGCCTGTTGCGGCCCCACGGCCAGTATTATTATTTCCGCGCGCTTCACGGCCCCGCGGTTATCGGAGGTCACGCCGAATTTTTCCTTCCTGAAAGCGTCAAGCAGTTCCGCGCGGCGGCGGGTCAGGGTTATGTCCTGCGGGCGCCAGCGGCCCGAGGCGGCCAGGCCCCGCGCGATGGAAGAGCCTATGTTGCCCGCGCCCAGTATGGCGATCCTTTTGGCGCTGTCCCGCTCAAATTTATTCTTTTTCATGATTATATTTTACAAAAAAACGCCGCGTTAGGGCTTGTTAGGAAATAAATGCGTGAATTTTGGGCGCCGAGGCGCTCGCCGGGTAAGGCGCGAGGAGCGAGCATGCCCGTCGGCATGTAAGCGACGAGCAACGCAGCCCGGCGAGATGCATCGGCGTTCAAAAACGCGCCAGTTATTTTTTAACAAGCCCTTAAAGGGGAGGGCGCGACGCGGCATTCTGCAGGCTAAGGAGCCGTTAAGAAATAACTGACACATTTGGAGGCACAGCTTTGAGCTGGATGCAAGGCGCGACGACGATGGTGTAGCAGAGCTACATTGAGGAGGAGCAACGCAGCAGCCGGCCAAAGATGTGCCTCCCCCAGGGGGTTCTTAACGGCTCCTAAGGAGATAGATGACGCCTTTTTTTGAGGAAAGAGGTGTGCTGTATTCGATCTTGTCTATGGCGGTGAAGCCGGGCTGCGGGCTGAAAGAGACCATCGCTTTATATCCGGTTATCTTCTGCCACTCCCATTCGCTTATCATTTTAAGCGGCTTCATGGTCTTAAGATAGGTCATGTTCTTTTCGTAGTTAAGCCACGCATTATAATCAAAACCGTTCGCGATCTCCTCAGGCCGGAGGTCCGGCCTGGACCTGGACGCCAGCTCCCATTTAGCCCTGTTCCACTGCATATAATCTTTCACCCCTGCCCAGCCGACGGCAGCCATAAGGGCTAAAGCCAGAGCGGCTGCGGGCCTTGAAAATTTCAAGCCTTTATCCGTTTTGGCTGCGCAGGCCGCCGCCAGTATGAACCAGGGGATAAAAGTGAGGAGATAACGGTCAAAGAATTTAGCGCCCGCGAGCGAAATTCCCAGATGAACAAGGGCGCCGGCGAAAACGAATTTAACCGCCGCGTCCCCGGCTCTCAAGGAAAGATTGGAGGCTCCCAGCAATATCGCGGCCGAAAAAGCGGCCAGCGCGGTTATAGCGTACCAGAACAGGCTGCTTGAAAAGAAAGCCGATGGCTTGGATTGGACCGGGCCTAATGTCAGGACGCCCAGACCGCTATGGCCGAAAGTGTTTTCCAGATACGGGAGCGGCCCGTTGAGCAGGATAAAACAGGCTAAGGCGGCCAGTGTCAGCCATATCCACCGGCTTTTGGCTGCGCGCTTACGTTCGGCGGTTTTTGCCGTTTGCCGGCCGTAAGTTTTTAAGACGGCGTCCGGGCGGGGATTAAACTGAAACCGGCCGATGGAACAGTAATACCCCGCGGCCAGCGGCAGCAGGATCAGGCCTGTTTCCAGCATGACCGCAAAAAGTCTGTAAAGGGTAACCGACGCGAAGGCTCCGGGAGCGGAGAGATGTTTAAGCGTCGCCGTAAACACATAATTGGCGGAAGCCCAGGTCGGGCCGTGGACATATTTAAACCAGAGCGCGTAGCCCAGCACGGCGACGAGCGGGAACAGCCAGAGATGCAGCGCCTTCTTTAAAGTCAGCCCCCGCTCCCAGGCCAGGGTCAGCGTGCAGGCCAGCGGCACGGCTATGCCGAGCTGCCTTGTGAGGCAAGCCGCGGCGGCGCAAAGCCCGGCGCCGGTCAGCGCGGCAAGGCCGCCGGTCTTCAGATGCCGGATAAAAAAATATGAGGACAGCGCCATCCAGAACAGATAGGTGACGTCGGTCATGAAGGAATTGGCAAGCACCAGGAAAAGCGGGTTCAGGCAGAAAGCCAGGGCGGCCAGCAGCCTGTCGGCGGGCTCAAGGGCGAACTCTTCGAGCGTCCTAAAAAAAACGAAAACGAGGGCGGCCGAGACCGCGAGATTATAAGCCTTAAGCGCCGTAAAACTGAAACCGAATATTTTCGCGGACACGGCGCCGGCAAGGAGATGCGGCAGCTGCGTAGATGCGGCCCAGTCGCAGAGCGCGAATCTGCCCTGTTCAAGAAAGTTCTTCACCCCTATGGCGTAGGCCCAGTCGTCGTTCAGCGGGAAGTCGTACAGCCAGGGCGTAAGGGAAAGGCAGAAAGCTATGAAGATCAGGGGCGCGCTATAGCCGTAATATCTGCTCACGATGCGGATATTCTAGCAAATCAAATTTGAATGTTTCCGCTTTTTATATTATCATATATGACGGAGGCCAGATGAAAGTAAAATTTTGGGGAGCCAGAGGCAGCATCCCGGTTTCCGGCCGGCAATACATAAAACACGGCGGCAGCACCACCTGCGTGGAGCTCCGTTCAAAAAAAGACGAGCTGGTCATAATAGACGCGGGCACCGGTATAAGGCTGCTTGGCAGGGAGCTGATAAAGAACAGCCATAACAAATTTACCATGCTCTTCACCCATTCGCACTGGGACCATGTCATTGGGTTTCCCTTTTTCGCCCCCATTTACAATAAAAAGACCCATATCAGGGTGATGGGCTGTTCTTTTTCATCCGACCCGGTCAGGGAGATCGTGGCCAAGACCATGCAGCCGCCGGGCTTCCCTGTAAAGTTCGAGGAGATAGCCGTCAGGTTCGAGTTTGATTCCGTCTGTTCAGCCGGGTGCGAGCTCGGCTCGCTGTTTCTTAAGCCTATAGAACTGAGCCATCCGAACCAGGGCCTGGGTTATAAATTTTCCGAAGGCGGGAAGACTTTCGTATTCCTGACCGATAATGAACTGGGTTTCAAACATCCCGGCGGCCGGACTTTTTCCGACTATCTTAAATTCTCCGGCGGCGCCGATCTTCTCGTGCATGACGCCGATTATACCGAAGCCGAATACTCCAGGAGGAAGACCTGGGGGCATTCCACTTATCAGCAGGCCCTTGACCTGGCCATAAAGGCCGAAGTTCGGAGTCTCGGCCTGTTCCATCACAACCAGGAGAGGACTGATTCCGATATAGAAAAGCTGCTCGCGCAGTGCAAAAAGCTCGTCAGGAAAGCCGGTTCAAAACTGGAATGTTTTGCCGTAAAGGAAGGCCAGGGAGTAAAATTTTAACCCGAAAATTGCAGCAATTTTCGGGCGCTCGTTCGCCTGTCAAACAACTATCGCTGTGTGTTATACCAATGAATGCCTGCGAAATTCCGCATCGCCGGTCAGGAAAGAACCCCAAAAAAGAGGTTAATGTATGAAATTTAATTTATATTCCGTCTGGATGGACCCGATTTTTTACCTATCCGCGGCGGTTTTCGCCCTGGCGCTGTTTTTCCTGGTATTTGCCATAAGTAAATACCTGGAAATAACGAACAACTCCGATTTTGAAGAAGGACCCGAAGAAGTCGCCGGGGTCCAGGGCGAACTTCCGCTGACAGAGGCCGCCGTCAGCCAGCTAGACAGCGGGGCAGCTGTACAGCAGTTTTCAACTCCTGCGGAGGCCGCCTCCGCGCCCGAAACGGCGCATGAGATTTCAAAGGCTGAAGAATTCGTCAAGGGACTTTACCGGAATATGGCAAGCCTCGACGGCAGGATGAAAAATATAGAGGCGGTTATCGCAAAGGCCGGCGTAAACAGGGAGTTCACCGCCACCTTCCTTGAAGATATGCTTGCCGACTTTGACGCCCTCAATAAGGAAAAAATAAAAGCCCGGCTCCAGTATCTTCTATCCGACCTGAAAAAATAACCAGAAAATCGCAATTATAATCGATTTGTATTGATAACCTGATGGATAAAAATATCCCGTGCAATTTTCGGGTGTCCGTTCGCCTATCTACCAACTTCAGCCGATAGGTTTTACCAGCGAACGCCTATAGAATTCGCATCGCCGGTCAGGGAAGAAACCAAAAAATATGTTCACTTTACTCCCCCGCACTTTTGCGCAACGGCTGGCCGCGTCCTTGCAGATTTTAAATATGAAAAAAATGCTTCGGGTATTGCTCTGTGTTTTTGCCTATACCCTCTACCCTATACCCTCTACCCTCTACCCTGCTTTTGCGGCCGGGCTCTTTCCGGCGCGGCCTTTTTCGGACGAGGCCGCCGGCGCCGTTGCAGCCGTCTTTCTTAAAACCCCCCCCTCCGCGCGTTTTGAAGCGCTGGCGAATGCCGGCGCGGCGCTTAGAACGCCGGATGCTTTTTTCTACAATCCGGCGGGAACCGTCCTTGACCGCGGCCGGTCGGCCCTGCTTCTGGGCTATGAAAGCCTGCTTGAAAATTCCGGCAGGACCAGTCTCGCGGCCTTAAAAGGGCTTGAAAACGGGACTATCGGCCTGGGGGCCTTATACCGTTATGAGGCGGGACTTGAAAAATATGACGCGCTCGGCGCCGCCGGCGGAGGTTTTGGGGCCTATGACGCTGCGCTCATCGGGTCCTACGCGCGCCGGTTTAACCTGGTGGACCTCGGCCTTGCCTTAAAATTCATCCGCTCCCGGCTTTATGACCGGGCGGCGAATTCAGCGGCTTTGGACATCGGGGCCGTTTTCAGGGAGAAGGGCGGCTCGGCGACGGAATTCGCTTTGGCCGCCAGGAACCTGGGTTTTCCGATGAAGATGGGCGCTCTGGCTGACCCGCTGCCTTTTGAACTTTCCGGCGCCATGCACTGGCGCTACGCGAGCGAATTCAGCATCCTGGCCGAAGGCAAACTGCCGGTGGATCGTTCGCCTTATGTCATTCTGGCCGGGGAATACGGCTTCCCGCTGAAAAATTCCTCCGGTTTATTCCTGCGGGCGGGTTTTAACTTTAAGAATTATGATGCGTTGGGGCTTATGGGCGCTTTCGCTTCCGGCTTCGGCCTGAAATTCAGCAGTTGGGTTTTTGATTACGCTTTTGTGCCTTACGGCGACCTTGGCTCCACCCACAGGGTTATGTTAAGTTTTGGGCGCGGAAATTGATCACTCTCAGCATTTCGCCGTGTATCTTTCCGTTCGAAGCCAGGGTCCTGGCTCCGTAGTTTTCCAATGCCGGCCAGGGCCTGCCGTTGAAATCCGTCACCCTGCCCCCCGCCTCTTCCACTATCAGCCTGCCTGCCGCCACATCCCAGGGCTTGAGGCCGAACTCCCAGTAGCCGTCGGTGCGGCCGGCGGCCAGCCACGCCATGTCAAGCGAGGCCGCGCCCAGCCTGCGCACGTCGTGGGAAATGTTCATGAAGGCGGAAAAAAAAGAACAGTAAAAACCGGTTTTTTCCGCCCGGTCATAGGGAAATCCCGTAACCAGCAGCGCCCGCCCGAGTTTCGCCACCCCCGATACTTTTATGCGCTTTGAATTTAAGAAAGCCCCCCGTCCCCTGCGCGCCAGGAACAGCTCTTTCCTGAACGGGTCGTATACGCCGCCGGCCTGCATTTGCCCGCCAGCCATGAAACCTATTGAGACGGCCGCAACGGGAAAACCGTGGGCGTAATTAGTGGTGCCGTCCAGCGGGTCTATTATCCAGATCGGCCCGCTGCCCCGGGCGGTTACCCCCCCTTCTTCGGCCAGAAAACCGTGTTCAGGAAAGGCGCTTTTTATGACGGAAATGACTTTCCGCTGGGCTTTAAGATCGGCTTCGGTCAGCAGATCCGCCCGGCCTTTCAGTTCATAGGCCACGCGGCCGAAATATTTCAACAGTATTCCGCCACCCTCCAGCAGGGCCTTTTTAAGGGTTGTTATTTCTTTTTTCATAACCCGAAAAATTGCAAGGATGTTGACGATAGATTCCCATTAATGATAGCATATAAAAACCAAGAGCCTAATTGCCAAGTCGCCTAATCCTTTATGATACGACGGTCGGAAGAAGTCGCTTTGTCCACCATCCTCCAGAGCGATTATGTGTTTTTTTTCAAAGGCAGGCCCGCCAGGGAGGAGGTCGTTAAATCCCTGGCCTCCGGCCTTTACCCCCAGGTCAAGAAAAATATAGCCGCCAAAGCGCTCTATGAAGCGGTGGCCGAAGTGGAAAAGCTCAATAACGTGCTGGAAACCGGCTTTTTCATCCCCCACGCCAAGCTGGTTGAAATAGACCGGTTTCACGCGGCTCTGGCCGTCATACCGGAGGGCTTTGACGACCCCAAGTCCGGCGCCACGGTCAAGGCCGCGCTGCTGTTGCTGACCCCCAATAAGCCGCTTTTCTTCCAGCAGCACCTTAACATGCTCTCAAAGCTTTCCAGAATGTTCCAGCCCGCTTTCATAGAATCCATCGCCGCCATGAAGGATGGACGCGCGGTCTGCGAAGCCGTTAAAAAAGCTGAATAATCTGCTTTGAGTAAAAATTTTTGCGGCAAAAGTTTTTAATATACCCCACCCTGAAGTCGCGAGGAAACTTGCCCTGAGCGAAGTAGAATGGCCTTGTGGCAAAAATGTAGCGGCGGATGTAAATCCGTGCTCGCTCAAAGAGCGATTCACATCGCCCGCTACAATTAACGCCACCGGCATAGCCTTGAGGGAGAAAGAAATTTCTCTCTCATCTCCCTGCCTACCGGCAGGCAGGCGGCACGGGACGCAGGAAAACCCCGCTATAAAGATATATAATAGTCTACAACATGAACCTTCCTCCCCGGTTTAAGCAGGTTTTCGTGCTGAGCACGGCCATGCTCAGCTTCATTTCCTTCTGGAAAGCCGCTTCCATAGTCCTGTGCGACTTCGGCTCCAGCGCCTACTACGCCGGCGGCATAGCGATGAAGGCTTTCGGCCCGGCTTTTCCCTGGTTCATAATGGCCGTGATGCTGTTCGCGGGCGTGATGCTGATGGTCTACGTAGAATCCTGCTCGATGTTCGTGCGCGGCGGGGTGTACATGGTTGTGCGCGAAGCCATGGGCAAAGTGATGGCCAAGGGGACCGTATCCGCCCTGATGTTCGATTATGTCATAACCGGGCCGATAAGCGCCATAACGGCCGGCCTCTATATTTCCTATCTCCTCGCCAACCTTCTGCCGCTTGTCGACATTAATTGGCAGGTTTCCCCCAATACCTTCGCGATGATCTTCGGGGCCCTGGTGACGGCTTATTTCTGGCTGGAGAACATAAAAGGCGTGGAAGAATCCGGTGAAAATAACGTCAAGATAGTGGGATTCGTGGCGCTCATTGCCGGCGTTCTGCTGGTCTGGTCCGCTTATACGATCTATCTCAGGGGCTTCACGCTTCCCCCCTTTGAACTCAATTTCACGCCTGCGGCCCTGGGCTGGGCCAGGGAGATGGCCTGGCTGCATCCCGTCGGCGTAATAGGCCTTTTCATGGCTTTCGGCCATTCCATACTCGCGCTGAGCGGTCTTGAAACGCTGGCGCAGGTATACAGGGAGATAGAGGACCCCAAGCTCCCCAACCTCAAGAAAACGGCTTTGACGGTCTTTATTTTCAGCATACTTTTCACCGGCGTGCTGACCTTCCTCGCGGCGTTGATCATCCCCGGCGACCTTGTCGCCACCAAATACGCCGACAATCTGCTCAGCGGGCTGGCGCTGGAGCTGGAAGGCCCTTACTGGGCCAGGCTGGCCCTGCAGTCCATCGTCGTCATCTCGGGCGGCCTTATCCTTATCGGGGCGATCAATACTTCGTTCGTGGGCGCCAACGGCATGCTTAACCGCGTGGCGGAAGACGGCATCCTGCACGACTGGTTCCGCCATCTGCACAAAAAATACGGCACAACCTGCCGCATAATAAACCTTGTCGCCATAACCCAGATCTCTATCATCCTGATCTCCCGGGGCAACATTTTCCTGCTCGGGGAGGCTTACGCTTTCGGCGTCATCTGGAGCCTTATTTTTAACACCCTCGCGCTTATAGTCCTCAGGTTCAAGGATACCGAAACGGAGCGGGAGTGGATGTTCCCGCTCAACCTTAAAATAAACCGGGTCCATGTCCCGATAGGCCTTATGCTGGTATTCACGGTGCTTCTCACTACCGGCGTGATGAACCTGCTTACCAAGCGCATAGCCACGGCGTCCGGCCTGGCTTTCAGCGCGGTTTTCTTCCTTATTTTCCAGCTCTCGGAGCGGATGAACGAAAAGAAAATCCGGCTTTTCCAGCAGGACGAGGAGGCCGAGGAAAAGCTGAATCTGCGCCAGGAGGCGGACATCAATACCGTCATCCCGGAACTGGGAAAATCCCGCCGGGTGCTGGTGCCGGTCAGAAACCCCAACAACCTGGTGCATCTCAAGTCCGTGCTGGAACATACCAGCGCTGACGATACGGATATAGTGGTGCTGCTGGCGAAGATCTCAAAGAGCATGGAGTTCGGCCGGGAACAGAATGTCGTCATGGCGGAAGATAAAGAACTTCTCCGCTCCGTCGTGCTGCTGGCCGAAAAGTACGGCAAGACCGTCAAGCCGATGCTGGTCTTCTCCAACGATCCTTTTTATTCCATAGCGCAGGTGGCCCAGGCCGCGGGCGTTTCGGAGATAGTGATGGGCGTCTCGGGAAGCACGGGCGCCGAAGTGCAGCTTGAAAAGCTTGCCATGGCCTGGGGGATGCTGCAGAAACCCGGAAGCTCGCTCACGGTGACGGCTAAAGTGGTATGGGAAGGCCGGCAGATGTCGTATAAGCTGTCATAAAATAGGGTATAGGGTATAGGGTATAGGCATAAGGAACTCCTTACCCTAAACCCTACCCCCTATACCCTTTCCTTCAGGAGTATTTATGTCCATAAGGCGGATCTGCAAATACGGCGAGAAAATACTTGAGAAAAGCGCCAGGAAAGTAGATTTTGAAAAGATAAAAAAAGACCTCCCCGGCATTTTAAAGGACATGCTCGACACCCTGGACGCCGTCGGCGGCGTCGGCCTGGCGGCCGGCCAGATAGGGCTGGACCTGCGGTTTGCCGTCATCAAAATAAAAAAGGAGAACAAAGAAAGCCTGAGTCTGGTGCTGATCAACCCCGAGCTGGTGGAAAAATCCGGCTCTATGTACGAAGAGGAAGGCTGCCTTTCTTTCCCGGGCCTATTTACCAAGGTGAAAAGATCTTCCAGAGTGAAAGTGCGCGCGCTGAACGAGAAGGGCCTGCCCATAGAGATAAACGCCGAGGGACTTTTTGCCAAAGCCGTTCAGCATGAAATGGACCATCTTGACGGCGTGCTTTTCGTGGACCGCCTGCCTTTCTTGGCGCGCATGAGGCTTAAGCCGGCGCTGATGAAATTAAAACGCCGGTGGAAAAAGATGGATGAAAGCAAATTGAAAAACAATAGTAACCAGTAATCGGTAAATATTCCCCCTTTTAGTAAAGGGGGATGAAGGGGGATTTGGTGAATAAAAATCTCCCCTGGCCCCTCTTTCAAAAAGAGGGGTAATTATATGGATAAGCTTAAAATAGTCTTTCTGGGCACGCCGGCCATAGCGTGCGGCTTCCTCTCGCGGCTGGCCGAAGACGGCTGTGATATCGCCGGCGTGATTTCCCAACCGGACAAGCCGCGCGGACGGGGACTGAAGCTCTGCTGCCCGCCGGTGGAAAACAGCGCCCGTGAACTGCGCTTCAAGACTTTTCAGCCGCGCAATGCCGAAGAACTTTCCGCGGCGCTTTCCCAACTCCATCCCGATCTAGGCGTCGTGGTGGCTTACGGCCGGCTTATTAAAAAGGAAGCTTTGGCGCAGGCCCGCTTCGGTTTTATCAATGTTCACTTTTCCCTGCTGCCTAAATACCGGGGCGCGGCCCCGGTGCAATGGGCGCTTATAAAAGGCGAGACCGTGACAGGGGTCACCGTGTTCTGGCTGGACGAGGGCCTGGATACCGGCCCCGTGTTCGCCGCCCGCGAAGTTCCAGTTCTCCCCGCCGACGACGCGTTCAGCATGTTTAAAAAAACCGCCGCGGCCGGCAGTGACCTGCTGGCCGGCTGTCTTAAAAAGATCGCGGCCGGCGAGATCGTGAAAACGCCCCAGACAGGCCCGGCCACGTCCGCGCCCAGGATACAATGTGAACATACCCGCCTTGATTTTTCAGGCCCCGCCGGGGCCGCGTTCAACCTGGTGCGCGGCCTCGCGTGCGGTCCGCGGGCGCGGTTTGAAGCCGTGATAAACGCCAAAAAGACGGTGATACAGGTGCTCAAGGTTTCCCTGCCCTCCGCCTCAGGGCGCGCACCGGAAGCTCCGGCCGCGACGGATGGACGCGCGGTCCCGGCCGGGGCCATAACCGCAATTGAAAGAGGAAAAGGCTTTTTTGTAAAATGTGGCGACTCAGAGCTACTCATAGAGGAAGTCCAGCCCGAGGGAAAAAAGCCGATGAAGGCCGCCGATTTTTTGAACGGCGCCAGGCTAAAAGCAGGGGACATGCTGTGGCAGGGGTAGTAGTGACTTAAGTCTAAAGTGTAGAGTCTAAAGTCTAAAGTGAAGGAATCCGAGGTTCTCTACTTTCAACTCTAGACTCTCCACTCTACACTCTCCACTTAAGGAGCGAGTGTGAACATAAAAGAAATTTTCGCCAGGCCTTTTGCGGGCCTGGAAGACAGTTTTATCAGCCCCGGCTTTCTTTTTAAGATAGGCGGCATGGCCGTGGTCCTTTTTTTTCTGACCTATTTTTCATTTTCCTGGACCATGGAATCCGTCATCCACAACAGGAAGGAAGTCCTTGTTCCGGATATAAGCGGAAAATCCGCGGCCAGCGCCTTACAGCTTGTAAGCGAGAACAACCTGTCCATGAAAATTGAAGGTTATGAATTCAATGATTCCGTGCCCATCGGCACGGTGCTCCGCCAGGCGCCCGGCGCCGGCATGACCGTAAGGGAAGGGAAGATCGTCAAAGTGGTGTTCAGTCAGGGCGGCGAGTCGGTGTTTACCCCCAACCTGATCGGCCTTCCTTTAAGGAACGCCGAACTCCTGCTCCGGCAGCGCCAGCTCCTGCTGGGAGAGGTCAGCGAATCCTATTCCCTGAAGGCGGACAAGGGCACGGTCCTGTCGCAGGAGCCCAGAGCGGAGACCAGCGTTTCCAAGAACGCCATGGTGGAGGTTGTGGTCTCGGCCGGCATACCGCCGGCCGGCATCATCCTGATGCCCGATTTCAGACAGAGAAAAATAGACGAAACCTACCAGTGGGCGGCGGATAATAAGATCGACGCAAAGACGATAGAAGATCCCGATTCCCTTTTCCCCGGCGGAACGGTGATAGACCAAGTCCCCGCCGCGGATAGCGTCGTAGCCGCGGAGTTCACAGTGACGCTGACCGTCAGTTCAAGAAAAGCCATAAGCGAGCCAGAGAAGGAATTCCAGATACATTATGAAGTCTCCCAGAGCGGTTCCCAGCGGCATATCAGGATAGTGGCTGTCTCCAAGCAGGGCGACAGGGAGATCTTCAACGGCCTGCGCGACCCCGGTTCCAAAATAGACATGACGGTGCCTTATGGCGGGGCCGACAAGATACGGATCTTCGTCAACGGCATTCTGGTGGAAGAAAGGGCGGTGAAATAAAACAGCGCGATAGCAAGAGAGCAAGAAAGCAAGAACTGGGTATCTCCCTTTCTTGCTAAACTGCTAAACTGCTAAACTGCTAAACTGCTAAACTGCTAAACTGCTAAACTGCTAAACTGCTAAACTGCTAAACTGCTAAACTGCTAAATTGCTAATAAGGGGCTGGTAATGGGTAAAAAAATCGCTTTTCCTTCTCCGGCCGGCCGGCCGGTTATAGCGCCTTCGGTGCTTTCCGCGGATTTCACATGCCTCAGACAGAGCCTGCGCGGCCTTAATACGGCGGCAGGCTGGGTGCATGTGGATGTCATGGACGGGCATTTCGTGCCAAACTTAAGTTTCGGGCCGCATATAACCGGGAACGTGAAAAAAGCCGCGCCGCTGCCGCTTGACGCGCATTTGATGGTTGAGCGGCCCGACAAATTCATCGGCCCTTTTGCGGACGCCGGAGCGGACCTTATCACCGTGCACGAAGAGGCGCAAAGCCTCGTCGGGGCCTGTCTCGGACGGATAAAAGCTCTGGGGCTGAAAGCGGGGCTGGCCTTAAAGCCGAAAACCCCCCTGGCCCGGGCCGTTAAATATTTTGACCGGATAGATCTTCTGCTTCTGATGACGGTGGAACCGGGCTTCGGCGGGCAGGCTTTTATGCCGGAAACGCTTTTAAAGATAACCCGCGCCCGCAAAGCCATTGACTCGTGCCGCCGGAAGATCTGGCTTGAGGTGGACGGCGGGATCAACGGGCGCACGGCTTTACGGGCCGTGAGGGCCGGAGCCGATTCGCTGGTCATCGGCAGCGCTTTGTTCTCAAATGCCGATCCGGTCCGGTTCCTAAGATCGCTCCAAAAAAAAATAGAGGGATAATATTAATGGCTGCGAAAAAGAAAATACTTATCGTCGAAGACGAGGTTATGATAGTCAAGGTTCTGTCCATCAGGCTTGAAAGCCTGGGGTATAAAATCGCGGCGGCCTATGACGGGGAAGAGGGCCTGGCGATGGTTAAAAAAGAAAAACCGGACCTAATCATACTGGATGTCGGCCTTCCCAGGATCGACGGCAACACCCTTTGCGGGCTTATAAAAGCCGATCCGGCGACCAAGCATATACGCGTTATTATGCTCACCGGCAAAAAACTGGTCGGCGACATGGAAACTTCTTTTTCAGCCGGCGCCGACCTGTACATGAACAAACCCTACGAGTGGCCCCGTCTGGTGGCGCATTTGCATGAACTGCTGGGTGAACCCAAATAGATCTACGTCCGCCCATTGTATCAGCGGGCGGATTACCAGCCGCCATGTAGCGGCGGGCGTAAGCCCGCGATCGGTAAAATTCGTAAGCGAAAATATCGTATAATATAACGAGTAAGCGTCCGCCTCAAGGCGCGGACGGGTTTTATGCGTTGTTCCGGCGCTTTTAAATGGTTGCCTGAAAAAGCGGGCAAAAATTTTTAAAGGAGGAAGAGTATGGCAGTTGTTTTAAGGCTTCAGCGGATCGGTAAAAGGACTCAGCCCCATTACAGGATAGTGGCTGTTGAAAAGGCCAGAGGGCCGCACGGAGCGCCGCTTGAGGTCATAGGGCGCTATAATCCAAAAGCGGATAAGGACAAGGAAAAGATCACCGTAGACATGCCCAGGTTTGAACGCTGGGTCAAAGTCGGCGCCAGGACTTCGGACACGCTTGGGACCCTTATAAAGCGGGTCCAAAAAGCCGCGCAGGCCGTCCGGCCGGAACAGTCCGGGAAATAAAGGGCATATTATGAAAGAGACCCTGGTCTATCTCGTAAATTCTTTAGTGGACGAACCCGGCGCGGTTAAATTGGCCGCCTCGGAAGACGGCAATATCGTGCGGTTTAAGCTTTCCGTGGCGCCTTCGGATCGCGGCAAGATCATAGGTAAGGAAGGGCGGGTGGTGAAATCTATACGGATCCTCCTGCAGCTTGCGGCCGCCAAAAGCAATAAGAAAGTGTTTCTGGATATAGTATAGAAGAGCAAGAAAGCAAGAGAGTGAGAGAGCAAGAAAGCAAGAGAGTGAGAGAGCAAGAAAGTACGGCAGTTTGAAACAATTTTTTTTAATTTCTCTTGCTATCACGCTGTATCGCTCTCTTGCCGGCAGGCTTGCAACTATGCGCATCGATGTCGTGACGTTGTTCCCGGCCATGGTGGACGCTCCGCTTTCGGAAAGCATCGTGGGCCGGGCCAGGAGTTCCGGGTTGCTTGACCTGGGCTTTTCAAACCCGAGGGACTTCAGCGAAGACCGGCACAAGACGGTGGACGACAAGCCTTACGGCGGCGGGACCGGCATGGTGCTGATGGCTGAGCCGGTTTACAAAGCGCTTAAAAAAGTAAAAAAGAAAGGCTCTTTTGTCATCCTGCTTACGCCCAAAGGCAGGAAGTTCGATCAGGCCATGGCGCTTGAGCTGGCTAAAAAGAAACGTCTGATCTTTATCTGCGGACACTATGAGGGCATTGACGAGCGCGTTAACGATTTAGCCGACCTTGAACTGTCCCTCGGCGACTATGTGCTTACCGGCGGAGAGCCCGCGGCCGTGGCCGTAATAGACGCCGTCACGAGGCTTCTGCCGGGCGTCCTTAAAAAAGAAGACGCCACGGTTGACGAGACTTTTTCCATGGGGCTGCTGGAGGCCCCTCATTACACCAGGCCGCGCGTCTGGCGGAAAAAAAAGGTCCCGGAAGCGCTGTTGAGCGGCAATCATAAGCTCATTTCCAGATGGAGGCACAACAGCGCCCGCGCCCTTACCGGAAAAAAAAGACCTGATTTGCTGAGCGCACAGATGAACGCAGATGAAAAGACGCTGTGATTTTTTGGAGGAAGTATGATCAAGAAAATAGAAGCGCAGCTGGGAATGAAGAACGAAAAATTCAATTTTAAGACCGGCGATACCCTCAAGGTATATACGAAAGTCGTGGAAGGCGACAACGAGAGGATACAGGTTTTTGACGGCGTGCTGATAGCGAGAAGGGGCTCCGGCATCTCCGAGTCTTTTACCGTCAGAAAGATCTCCTACGGCGTCGGCGTGGAAAGGGTTTTCCCCATCCGCTCTCCCAAGATCGATAAGATAGAACTGGTCAAGACCGGCAAGGTCAGGCGCGCGAAGATCTATTACCTGCGCGAGCTTTCAGGTAAAGCGTCCCGGCTTGAGGAAACGGAGGGCGCGCAGTCTTCGGCGCCGGACGCGGCTCCGGCCCCGGCGCAGAACGCCCCGTCAACCTCCGCGGCCGGCGGAACCGGGACCCAACCTCAATAGTGCAAAGGATAAAGGATGAGAGATAAAAACTTAAGATCGGAAAAATCCGCTGAGTTTTATTCCTTCATCCTTCATCCTTCAGCCTTTAGCCTTCCGAATAAGCGGACAACATAGTGCCACTTTTAAAATTTGACCTTTCGCTCATAAAGCGCCGCGGACTCCGCTTTCTGATAGGCGTTGACGAGGCCGGGCGGGGACCTTTGGCGGGCCCCGTGACCGCCGCCGCGGCCTATATTCCGCTCAAAGCCTACCCGTTCCTTAAAGAAGTGAACGACAGCAAGAAAATAAACGAAAAAAAACGCGCTCTGCTTTTAACCCAGATGCGCTCGCATGGCGTAAAATTCGGCTTCGGATTTTCAGGCGTTGAAGAGATAGACCGCCTTAATATCCTGGGCGCCACTTTCACGGCTATGGCCCGGGCCGTCGCCAGGCTTGCCGCCGGTATCGGCGCCGATCAGGAAACCGCGCTTGTGCTGGTGGATGGCCCGCACAAGATAAAAGGGCTGCCGTTTAAACAGGAAGCGGTGGTGCGCGGCGATCAGAGATCGGTTTCGATCGCAGCTGCAAGCATATTCGCCAAAGTCGCAAGGGATAAATGGATGGCGGAGCTGGACAGGCGCCATCCCGGCTACGGCCTGGCCGTCCACAAAGGCTACGGCACTAAAACGCACCTGGCGGTCCTGGGCGCCAGGGGACCCAGCCCTGTCCATCGGCTGAGTTTCGCCCCTGTAAAGGCGGCCGCCGGCGCAAAAGTATGAACAGCCTCGGCAAGGCCTGCGAGGATAAAGCCGCTCTTTATCTGCGGTCGCGCGGCTATAAGATCGTAGAGCGCGGCTGGTCAAGCCCGATGGGTGAAATAGACATTATAGCCCTCGACGGGAGAACGCTTGTGTTCGTGGAAGTGCGCGCCAGGTCCAGCGCGGCTTACGGTACGCCCGCCGAAACGGTCGGCAGAGCCAAGCAGGCCAGGATAATAAAAACCGCGCTGGCTTACCTTAAAGCAAAGGGCCTGAAGTCCGAAACTTTAAGGTTTGACGTGATAGGTTTTACCGCCGGGGCCGGCCCTGAACACATAGAAAACGCTTTTGAGGCGGGCGGCTATACATATTAACCCGGAAAATTCAACTAAATTTTCCGGGAAGGATAAAGGATGAAGGCTAAAGGATGAGGGAAAGACGTTTGGAAAACAAAAATATTTTTTCCGTCCCTTAGCCCTTATCCTTTAGCCTTAAGCCTTTCCGGAAACAGGAGACCCCCATGCGTTCAGACGATCCGGTTTCAAAGGTCCGTGAGACCGCCGGCTGGCTTAAAGCCAGGACAAAAAGATTTAAACCAACGGCAGCCATTATAGCCGGCAGCGGGCTTGCCAATTCGCTGCCGGACCTAGCGAACAGGCTGGTCATACCCTATTGGCGCATTCCCAATTTCCCGAAGACTACCGTAAAAGGGCACATAGGCGAACTGGTGTTCGGCAGTTTTAAAGGCAAGGATGTGGTCGTCATGCGCGGCCGCTTCCATTACTACGAAGGCCACCGGATGGGCGTTATCGCGTTCCCGGTGCGCGTGCTCGCGTCGCTGGGCGTTAAAACGCTGATGGTTACGGCCGCCGTCGGCTCGCTTAAACCCGCGATGCGGCCGGGCGACCTCCTCGTGGTCAGCGACCACATCAACCTGATGGGTTCAAACCCGCTGCTGGGCAATTACGCCCCTTTCTTCGGGGACATGTTCCCCGAGATGAGCGAACCTTACGACAGAACCTTGAGGAAAGAAGCCCTGGCCGCCGCGCGCAGGCTTAAAATAAGAGCCGCAACCGGAGTGTACCTGGCGGTGAGCGGGCCCTCGTACGAAACGTCCGCCGAAGTGAAAGCCTACCGGCTGTTCGGCGGCGACGTGGCCGGCATGTCCGTCGTCCCGGAAGTGATAGCGGCGCGCCAGCTTAAGATGAAGGTGCTGGGCGTGTGCTGGATCTCCAATTTTACCAGCGGGGTCGGGCCTGCCCGGTTCAACCATGAGGAAGTGCTGGGGCTCGGTGAAAAAGTTTCGGTAAAAGTAAAGGCCCTGTTTGAAGCGGTTTTGAAGTCCAGGAACGTTTAAGTACGCTACACCGGTTAACTATGAGAATGCTGGACCTTATCCTTAAAAAGCGTTCCGCGCTGGAACATGAGCTTGAGGAACTGAAGTTCATAGCCGCCGGCGCGGCGGACGGCTCCATACCCGATTATCAGCTTTCCGCCTGGCTGATGGCCGTTTTTTTCAACGGGTTGTCCAAAAAAGAGACCGCCTCTTTTACCAGGGCCATGGCCCTGTCCGGCGCAAGGCTTGAGCTGAAAGGGCTGGGCGGCGGCCGCGTGGACAAGCATTCCACCGGCGGCGTCGGGGACGGCGTGTCGCTGGCTTTAGCGCCGGTGGCCGCCGCGGCCGGAGTGATAGTGCCGATGATGAGCGGGCGGGGCCTGGGACACACCGGCGGCACGCTTGACAAGCTTGAGTCAATGAAAGGTTTCAGGGTGCGCCTTTCTCCGGCCCATGTCCATAAACAGCTGGAAGCCGCCGGCCTGTGCATGTTCGGCCAGACCGCGGAACTCGCGCCCAGCGATAAAAAGCTTTACGCCCTCCGGGACGCCGGCGCCACCGTGGAATCCCTGCCGCTGATAGTGGCCAGCATCCTGTCCAAAAAATATGCCGAGGACATAAACGGCCTCGTCATGGACGTCAAATACGGCTCCGGCGCTTTCCTGAAAGATTTCAAAAAAAGCCGGGAACTGGCCGTGGCGCTGATTGATACGGCGAAGCTCCTCGGCATACGCTGCGTGGCCGTGCTGACCGCCATGAACGAGCCGCTGGGCCTGGCCGTAGGCAACGCAATGGAGATGGAGCAGTCCATCAGAATACTCCAGGGCGAAAAGGGCCCCGCCGATTTCGTGGAAATTCTGGAGGTCCTCTCCGGCTGGATGATATATCTGGGTTCAAAGGCGCGCACTCCGCCGGAAGGCGTCGAGAAGGCGAAGGCGGTCATCAGGGACGGTTCCGCCCTTGAAAAGCTGCGCCTGATGGTGCGCTGGCAGGGCGGCGACGCGCGGGTGGCGGACAATCCGGGTAAATTCCTGCCCAAAGCCCGGTTCATAACCGAATTCAAGGCCGGCGCCTCCGGCTATATCGAGCGGCTCGACGCCCGGACCGTCGGCCGGGCCGGCGTCGTCCTGGGCGCGGGCAGGGCCAGGGCCGAGGACGAGGTTGATTACGGCGCGGGCATTATGCTTGAAAAAAAGACCGGGGACGCGGTGCGCCGTTCCGAGGTTCTCGCCCGGCTTTACAGTTCGGACGCGGCAAAACTGGCGGAAGGCAAGAAGCTTTTCGCCTCCGCCGTCCGCATTGGCCCCCGAAAAATAGAGACCGGACCGCTGATAAGAGAAATAATCAGGTAAAAGCGGCGATGAATAAAAATATCCATATTTCGAAACATCCGCTGGTGCTGGATAAGATCGCCAGGCTGCGGGATAAAAAGACCTCCGTGGCCGATTTCCGGCGCACCATGGGCGAAATAAGCATGCTGCTGGCGCACGACGTGCTTTCAAACGCGGAAGTATCCGTCTCCAAAGTGCTGACGCCGCTCGGCCCCGCCAAAGCCATGAGGCTTTCGCAGGAGATAGTTTTTGTAGCTATTCTGCGCGCCGGGCTCGGCATGCTGGACGGGCTTATAAAGCTGCATCCGGAAGCGCGGCTGGCTCATATCGGCATTTACAGGGATGAAAGCACGCTTAAACCGGTCAATTATTACGTGCGCCTGCCGGAGAGCCTTAAAGACAGTTTTGTGGTGGTGGCCGACCCGATGCTTGCCACCGGCGGTTCAGCGGTGGAAGCCATAGATATACTAAAAGTCCGGGGCGCCAGGAGCATCTGTTTTATCGGCCTTATAGCGGCAAAAAAGGGAGTCAAGCGGCTTTCCCGGGCGCATCCGGACGTGCCGATATATATCGGCACGGTGGATGAAAAGCTTGACGGCAACGGCTATATAGTGCCGGGACTGGGCGACGCCGGCGACCGCATGTTCGGCACGAACTGACCCGAAAATTGCAGTTGTCGTCATTGCCGGAAAATTACGGGGTCAAGCCGGGTTTGGCGTGGGGGTTGGCTATCTTTGCGAGAATATGATAATCCAGGATCTTTATGGCTTTGGGCTCCCGCTTGATTATTTTCTTTTTCTCAAAGTCGGCCAGGGTCCTGACCACGGTTTCCAGGGCCAGGCCGGTTATCTCCGCAATTTCCGTGCGCTTAAGGCCGTAGATGGCCGGCTTGTCGGTGTTCCTGGATTTGAAAGAGATGGCGTTTATAAGCGTCTGCGCCACTTTGGACTTGGCCGGCTTATAGGCGGTGTCGGTGAGTTTAAGCTGTATGTCCCGCACCTCGTTTGCTATTTTATGAAGGAACAGCAGGTAGGTTTTGGGATAGGAATTCAGGAATTCGCCCAGGGTCTTTGAATCAATATAGGAAAGTATCGTAGTCCCCATGGATCTGCCGTTGCATAAATATTCGTTCTGGGAGAAAAGCGCGATATGGCCGAAGAGCTCTCCGGGATGCCGTATCCAGGTTATCATCTGCTGGCCCTTCAGGTCGATCGTGAACACCTTGGCCCTGCCTTTGCAGACCACGAATATGCCGGACGGCTTCTGTGATTCGGCGTAAATGTCCTCGTCATCGCCGAACAGCCGGGACAGGCGGATGTCGTTCCATACTTTCTGCGCCGCAGGCTCAAGGTGCTGGAAGAAGCAGGATAATTTGAAATTGCACTTAAAACAATTGGTCAGCTCTCTCTTTGAAAAACCGTTCATATCCCCAAACCCCCTATTGTTTTCCCTCATACAGGCCGGTTTCAACGTTATAATTATACAAATTCCGTCAGTGAATTGGTAGAATTAGAATTCATAAATGTTCAAAGATATAAGGTCCCTCGGCAAAGAGTCCTTCATCTACGGGTTTTCCACCATCGCGGCCCGCTTTTTGAATTTCCTGCTGCTGCCGTTCTACACCCACTACCTTAGCCCCGCCGACTACGGCATAGGGGCCGCGGTTTTCTCCTATATCGCGTTCTTTAACATTCTTTACCATTACGGCATGGACCAGGCCTATATGCGCTATTTTGACGAAAAAGAGCGCTCTTTCCCGGCCGCTTTCGCCGGCGTGTTCTGGGTGTCGCTGGCTTTTACGCTCGTCCTCGCGCTTAACGCTTCCCGGGCGGCGGTCCTGGCCGGCATAGGCGCCGTCAACGCCAGGCTGGTCGTGTACGCGGCCGGCATCCTTTTTGTAGACGCGCTGAGCGCGGTCCCTTTCGCGGGGCTCCGCATGGAGCACAAGGCGCTCAGTTACTCTTTGATAAGAGTTTTAAGCATAGTGATAAATATGGCGCTGAACATCCTTTTCATAGCCCGCCTGGGTTTCGGGCTTGAAGGCATCTTTATGGCCAATGCCGTTTCCTCGCTTTTTGCGCTGGCGGCCGTGCTGTATCCCTGCCGGCGCGCCTTGAGTCTGAAAACGGAAAAAGAGGAGTTTAAAAAGCTGCTGGTTTTCGCCCTGCCGCTGGTGCCGGCGGGCCTGGGTTCCATGGCCGTGCAGGTGATAGACCGGCCCCTGCTGCTGAAACTCGCCGACAGTTCCGCGGTGGGCATCTATCAGGCCAATTACCGGCTGGGCATCTTTATGATGCTGGTCGTCGGCATGTTTGACGCCGCCTGGCGCCCTTTTTTTATAGAAAGGGCGCAAAAAGAGAACGCCAGAGAGATCTTCGCGCGGGTCCTGACCTATTTCGTGTTCGGCGGGGCGTGGCTGGCCCTGGCGGTGTCTTTCTTTATCGGCGACCTGGCGAAGTTCGCCGTTTTTTCAAAGCCTATAATCCACCAGGCTTACTGGGGCGGGCTCTCCATAGTGCCTGTCATACTATGGGGCTATTTTTTTAACGGCATTTATATAAATTTCCTGGCGCCGGTCATAATAACCAAAAACACCAAAGCCATTATGAACGCCGCCACCTGGGGCGCCGGCATAAATATAATAGCCAATCTGGCGCTGATCCCGGAGTTCGGCATAACCGGGGCGGCCTGGGCGACTTTTATCGCTTATTTCGTGATGGCGGCGGAGCTCTATGGGGCCGGCCGGAAAATTTACGCCGTGCCTTACGAGTTCAGGCGGATAAGCGCGGTATTAGCCGTGTCGCTCCTGTTCTCCCTGCCGTTGTTTTGGCCCGGGGCGCTGCAGGGCGGGGCCTGGACGCTTTACCGCTTTTCGGCCCTCGCAGCGTATCCCTGCATCTTTATCCTGTGCGGTTTTCTCTTTGACGACGAGAAAGCCGCGCTCCGCGAGTATCTTGGCCTGGCGAAACCGCCGACTCCATAACCATCCTCAAAAGAGCGGCGGCGGTTTCTGAGGGCCTACGGGCGGCTGGGTCATGGAAGCAAGAAATCTTTAGGTGGGGTAATAAGCGGAGAAAAATCATCGCCTACCCCCTCTTTTGGAAAGAGGGAAAGGGGAGATTTTTACAAGGCAATACCACTGCCGTATGCGGTATCCGGTATTCAGTTTCTTACGGCGCTGCTATAGCCTAAAACTTATAACCTATACCGAAGTTGATCGCCACTGAACCCGCAGCCAGCGGCTTGGCTTGGACGACATTCGGCTTATTTGCGTCGTACACATAGCCGCCGGTATCATCTTTATATGTCGTTTCCTTGTCAACCACATCCATGGCGCTTAATTGATTAACCCCGTTCACGGTGTATTTGGTTAACTTGCCCTCAGAAGGTTTCAGGCTTAATTGATCAGCCCTGATCTGGCCGAATATCATAAAGTTGTCCGACATATTGTAGTCGGCGCCGACTACGCCGTGAACGCCGATCCCCATGGTGTAAGTTATTTCCCGCTCGGTCTTTACAGCGCTTGTATCTGAATATGTTTTCAGCGACTTGGCCCCAAAAGCAAGAGTCGGACCAAACCCTGCATAAGGAGTAAGCGCTCCCGCCTTAGCCTTGATCTTCAGTGTTACGCTGACGGGGATGAACGATGTGCCCGTCTTGTATTACCGGTATCAGCGTCAATCTTTCTTTTCCACCAGGTTCATGCCGCACTTGGGGCACTTGCCGGGCTTGTCGGATTGGGCGCAACCCATCGGGCAGACGTACCTGGCGGATATTTCAGCCCCGGTTTTAGCCTTGCCTTTTTCGGGCGCGTCTTTTTTATGTCCGGCGCAGCCGTGGGCTTTAGCGGCTTTAGCCTGTATTTTTTTTACCAGCCTCGGAGTCTTTCCGGTGATGACCACCTTAACGCCGTTTTCAATGTTCTCCACTTTAACTCCGGCGCCTTTGGGCAGGCATTTACAGTTCTTGCCGCCGTCGGCGTAATGCTCCGCGGCCGCCGTCTGCGCCCTGGTTATTGTTTCCTTGTCGCCAGCGGTCATGGTTATCTCCAGACCGTCAGGCAGCTTCGTTTTCTTTGTTTCCACTCCCGCCACGTGCTCGGGGCAGTTCTTTTCCGCTTTGGCGCCCTTCTCATGCGGGCAGCGGGATTTGGCTGCGGCCGGCATATTGGCCAGCAGAAGGCCTGCCGAAGCCATCAATACGACGCTTACTAGTTTTTTCATTGTTGTCTCCTCTTATCCTAAGGTTTCCCCGCCCTGTAGCGGGCGATGTGAATCGCCCTTCGGGCGGATTTACATCCGCCGCTGCAACGGGGAATGGTAAAAATTTTTGCGGCAAAAATTTTTATTTAATACCTCGTCATCCCTTTTTCGATCTTTTCAGCCCAGGCGTCTATGCCGCCCTTGAGCACTGAAACCTTGCTGTAACCCTTATCCCGGAGCGCTTTGAAGGCCGCGGCGGATTTGCTCTGGCCCTTGCAGTAGAGCACAAGCTCTTCGTCCGGCCCCAGCCCCGCGCCGCCCTTTATAAGTTCGTTGAAATCCACCCAGGCGTCTCCTTTGATATGGCAAAGCCCGCGCTCCCACTCGTAGCGCAGGTCCAGCACGCGCGGCGCA
>JACQYT010000045.1 GCA_016208085.1 Elusimicrobiota bacterium
CTGGAGCGGGCTGGGGCGATGGCCGATAAATGCAAAGAGCCCGACATCATGAAAAACCCCGGCGCGCTGCTGGGCGCGCTTATAAGCGCCCTGGCCGCCGCGGGGCGCGACAAACTTACCCTGCTGATGCCCAAAAAGCTGGAATCTTTCAGCCTGTGGATAGAACAGCTGGTGGCTGAGAGCACCGGCAAAGAAGGCAAAGGGGTGGTGCCGGTGGGTCTTGAGGAGCTCTCGGAACCAGACAAATACCAGGCGGACAGGTTTTTTGCGCGCACACTGATGGCCTGCGCCCCGGAGCCCGGTATCGAAGAAAGAACGGCGAGCTTGAAAAAAGCCGGCCATCCCGTCTACACTATAGCCATAAACGATCCCTACGATCTGGGCGGGGAATTTTTCCGCTGGGAGGCGGCCACGGCGGCGGCCGGCTCGCTTATGGGCATAGACCCTTTCGACCAGCCCAACGTCAAGGAGGCAAAAGACCTCACGCTTAAAGCGCTTGCGACCTTTGAGTCAAAAGGGAAAATACCGGCCGGGACGCCGGATTTCTCCACCGGCAGGATGTCCGTGTTCGCTTCAAAAACCCTTAAAGCCCCGGAGAACCCGGTGCGCAAATACGATGATATCTTCTGGTGCGTTTTTTTAGGGCTCAAAGAAAAGGAATATATCGCGCTGCTGGCCTATCTGCCCAACGCCCCGGAAGTGGAAGCCGAACTTAAAACCCTGAGGGAAAACTTAAAAATATATACGTCCTCGGCCACCACGCTCTCTTACGGGCCAAGATATCTGCATTCCTCGGGCCAGCTGCATAAAGGCGGGCCCGATAACGCGTTCTATATCATCTTGACAAACCAGGCTAAAAAAGATATAGTTATTGCCGGGGAAAAATATACCTTCTCTCAGTTGGAACTGGCGCAAGCCATAGGAGACTTTGAAGCTCTGGACTCCAAAAACAGACGCGTTTTAAGGATACACCTTAAACACCCTCTCGACAAATCTCTTAGGTATCTGAGCGAAAGAATTTCCAAACTGGGCCGGCCCCGGGAAGAAGTAAAAGGAACGCACCCGCAAGGGGAGGAGAGCAAAATGCTTAAGTTGACGACTAAAAAGACAAACGCCAAGGCCGCCGCCAAGACTGACCTTATGGCCATGGGCGAACATGTGATCATAGACCATCCCAAAAACCTGGAGAACATCACCTCCTGGCATTACGGCATCCGGATAGGCGCGACCAAAGCCAACGGAGTGGATATTTCCATAGACGACCAGCCCTGGCAGCCCTGCCGGCACTCGGTGGGTTACTGGTGGTACGACTGGTGCGATTTCGCGCCTGGAATGCATCAATTGGTGGCCAGACTGAACAAAGATAATGGCGAATATCTTCTTTCAAAACGCCGCCGCTGCAAAGTTATCTAGCCTGTAAGGCGCTGACGGCGAAAACCGCCTTTTAAGGCCCCCGGCCTTAAAGGCGGTTTTTTCTTTCCGCCGCATTTAGTAAAATTAAAAATATGCCGAAAACCAAGATAATCGCCACGCTGGGCCCCGCCAGCGCCTCCGAAACCGTGCTGCGCAACATGTTCACGGCCGGCCTAGACGCCGCGCGCTTTAATCTCTCGCACAGCAGCCGTAAAGAGCACGAAGCAAGAATGAACACGATCCGGACCCTGAACAAAAAATATCGCCGGCATATAATGCTCCTGGCCGACCTGAAAGGCAACCGCATAAGGATAGGGTGCCTGAAAGCCCCCTTAAATCTGAAAAAACGCCAGACCGTCTTCCTTATCAAGGCCGAAACCGGCGAAGGCGCCGAGATACCCTTTGATTACGCCGGGGAGCTGGCCTGCATAAAAAAAGGCTTCCGCGTCTGCATAGACGACGGCAATATAGTCCTTGAAGTCCTGGCCGCCGGGAAAACAGAGCTCAAATGCTCCGTGCTGGCGCCCGGGACGCTTAAAGAGAGAAAAGGCGTCAATATCCCCGAAGCCCACCTTGATTTTCCCGTCCTGAGCCCGGAAGACAGGGAAGACCTCAAGTTCGTCACGACGCACAAATTCGACTATGTGGCACAGTCCTTCGTAAGGAACAGGGCCGACATCCTGGCCGTAAAGCGTATCGTGCATGCTGAATTGCCGCAGGCCAAAGTCATAGCCAAGATAGAGGCGAAGGAAGCCCTTGAGAACCTGGACGGGATAATTGACGCCTCCGACGGCATAATGATAGCCCGCGGAGACCTGGGCGTGATCTTTCCGATATGGCAGGTGCCCGTACTGCAGAAACGCATAATAAGGAACTGCAATTATTTCAGGAAACCGGTTATCACGGCCACCCAGATGCTGGAATCCATGACCGAGCGTAAACTGCCCACCCGCGCCGAGGTCTCCGACGTGGCCAACGCCATCCTGGACGGCACCGACTACGTGATGCTTTCGGCTGAGACCGCGGCCGGGCAATATCCGGTTGAAACCGTGCGCATGATGAACGAGATAATAAAGTACACCGAGCAAAACGGGGGGAAATTCAGTTGCGCGAATAACTGCAAATAAAAAGGATGATTTATGCGAAAAAAAAGCGATGCCGGGTATGAGCCGGAAGTGGAACTTGCGAAGGGGGCTAGGTTTACGGCGGCGTCTTATGATAAGACGCAAAAAATTGCGATCACCGCCGGGAAAGTGACGGTGGGGGGGAAGCCCGGGATTGCCGAAATTTCGGGTTTAGCCGCCGGCAAGCAGGACATGAGCATAGACGGCACTATAATTTTATGGCTTTCCATTTTCCGCTATAAGCGGCCTGACGGCACGACCGACCATGTTGCCGGCTGGAACATATCTTCACCCTTAAAGCCCAAACAAACGCCCATAGAGACCGCCAGGGCCTTTGCCGCCCATATCAACGCCGGCACGCGTCCCTACAAAGCCGGGGCCGCAGGCAACAGGACCAAGGCGACCATAACCATTGTTTTCACTAAAAAATAAACCGGGCTGCTGCAAGCGAGGAAAATGGAAAAACTTATTCTCGGGACAACGCTGATTCAGTCCGCGATCCGCGGCTATAATGTCGTCGGCTTCGAAATTAATCCGTATGCGGCGCTGCAACGGAAGGAAAATTGAAGGCATTTATTATGCCGGCATCTGAAAACAAGCCGCCTATAAAAACAGGGCAGTCCGATACCATACCCATAACTGTCGACAAAAGCCATCTAGTCACGATAGGCGAGCGGCTTTACAGCGAATCAGAAGAACCGCGGAGAAAAACCCGCGTCGGAAAACTGAAGCTGAAACAACTCTCGTCGAGCGCGTTGGTTAAAAAACTTAAGATAGACAGACACGGTTTGGCATTGATCATGGACCATTTCGGAGCAGAAAGCCCCGAATCCTTCACCGAAGGGGAAATCATACACATCAACAGGGATCATCCGCTGTTTATCCGTGAGGCTACGCATATCACCCGGTTTTTAAAAAAACCGCTAAATGCAGGCTTGGTCAGTGAACTTAAGCGACAGCAGTCGTTATTTTTTATAGAAACGAAAGAAAAATCCAAAGACTGATTTTTATTTCATTCTATCGCGGGCAAGGGAAGAGAAGCGATGACCAGAACGAATATTATTGCAGCGGTTGGCCTGGCGCTGCTTTTTGCGTTGGCGGTTTATACACAATACCGTCCGGAAAAGATTATATCCAGACTGAAGGCTCGAGCCGAGGCAGTGGCTGACGCATCTCAGATCAGTTCAGGGGTCGGAGTAGTCATAAAAGAGGCCGTACAATACGCGGACGGGATGGCGCCTTGGCAGCAGGAGCCACAGGAACCGTTCGAACTTACCGAAAAAGACACACCACTGGATATTATAAGCACCCTGATTAACGCCCCCTTCAACCAGGCCCCCGGGGAAACTATCAGTGAAAAGAATAACTGGCGGACATTGGCCTATCCGCCGGAATACTGCGACCCGCCCTCCTATTCCAAGATATTCAGACGCAAAGGTCCCGGCCTGGAAATAAGTTTATACGCCTACACGGTCCCGTCCCTGACAGAAGCCAAAGAACTCATTATGTCCGGCGAGTTGAAGATATTTAGGGAAATAGAGCAAGCCGCCGCGCTGGATTTACTCAAAAGCGGCGGCTTTGAGGCGAAGCCCACCGAGAAGCATCTTTCCAGCCCCGGCTCAAAAAACTGGACTAACGTTATGGAAATAACAAAAGGCCCGTTGTCGGGGTTGATGTATTTTAAGCCGCATGGCAGCTCGCGCGCCCTGAAGATAAAACTGGAGCATAAGGACTCCGGGACTTACTCGTACAGGTGCCCAACGGTAGAGCAATATACGCAGTTCTATAAATACGGAGACAAGCTGAGCGCCGACCTGGAGCAGCAAGGCGCGGCGAAAATATTAGGCGCAGACTGGCCGCAAATAAAAACTATGCTTGAGATAAGCTCCGCTTCTATACCGGCAGAAACGCTCCTGGCGGCAAGGAACACCGCAATAATGAACCGCCCCGCCGGCGACGCGGGAGCGCCCTTCAGGGTGCTGGAAACGCGCATAGTAGACAAACTGTTTCGCGCTATAAATTCCGTTTTATGGAAAACCGAGTCTCCGCCCAAAGAACTTGAGCTGTTGAGGGAGAATGATATTCCCTTTGAGCTTAAACACTTCGTGGAAGATTATTACGAGCCGAAGGATAATTCCGTTTTCAAGGTTTATAAAGAATACCCGGGCATCTACTGGGGGCAGTACGCCTTCATAAACGAAATGGAGAGCGGCTTTAGCGAAGATAGCTATAACCAGTTACCGCTAAAGGTTATATCCGAGGGCGAAGACTTCCTGCTCAGCGGTGTTGGAAAGACATCGTTGGTCTATCATCTATCCTGGATGTTTTCCGAATTGGGTCGGAAAGTGGTTGCCGTTGACTTGGATGCTCAGGCCAACTTGACTGCGGCTTTCCTGGAAGAGGATGAGATTGACGATTTATGGGAGAAGCAATCGGGAGCAACAACTATCTTTAGGGCTATTGAACCTCTTACTCAAGTTGGAGACCTTGAAGATCACAAACTCAGGAAAGTGGCCCGGCATCTGCACCTTGTGCCTGGTGACGTCGCCCTGGCAGGCTTCGAAGAAACACTGTCAGACGTGTGGAAGGACAGCATGGGCGATAATAACCTCTACCGGCCCTTCCGTATTCAGACTGCATTCTGGCAGGTGGCTCAGATGGTTGCCAAGCGCGTTCAAGCTGACATTATTCTCGTCGATGTGGGGACTAATCTCGGCGCCATCAATCGTTCCGCCCTTATCGCGTCCGATTTTGTGGTGATTCCGCTAGGCGCGGATTTGTTTTCTCTGCAAGGGTTGCGCAATCTGGGCCCAACTCTTCGTTCATGGCGGAACCTGTGGACAAAGCGTTTGGATAACTGGAAGAAACCCGAGTTTGATCTGCCCAAGGGACAAATGAAACCTCTCGGCTATGTGGTGCAACAGCATGGCGTCCGGCTTAGTCGTCCGGTTAAAGCCTATGATAAATGGGTGAACCGAATGCCGGGCATCTATCATGAGAGCGTCCTGAACGATTCCTCATCCGCATCTTCGCCGGCGGATGATCCGCACTGCCTTGCCACGCTCAAACACTACCGCAGTTTGTTCCCTATGGCACAGGAATCCAGGAAGCCCGTCTTTTCCCTGACGCCTGCGGATGGGGCAATCGGGAGTCACGCGCAAGCGGTCAAAGACGCATACTCCGATTTTAAGTCTCTTGCCGAAAAGATTGTCGGGGAAATGACCAAAGCAACATTAAATTACACGGACAAAAAAGGAAACCAGTATATTTTTCATGAAATCAAGCCAAAAATCAAAAACCTTGACCCGAACACGGTAATGGAGCGCATTTTTGACGACCCGGACACGGAAATGGTCTACTTTTTCCCTCCGGATAAAGACGATTTATCGCGTCAATGATGATCTGGGCGAATACCGCGCATCTCGGCCCTTAGCCCTTCTCCCACCCAGGTCTGAATAAGAGTCTGATAAGGCCGTTTTGTCTTCCTGGCTATTTCTTTGGCGCCTTCAATTTGCCAATTGGGCAGCCTAAGGGAAATCAGGCGCTTCTTGGCGCGTTCCCTGATTTTTTCTGCGAGTGCCGGCGCCAGAATCAAAGCTTCATCCAAAGCCTTCATCCCTTTAAGGTAAGGCCCCATATCGTGAGTTTCAACGAACTTAGCAAACTCGTCTTCGGTTTTAAAATTAGGAAGTTTTTTAGTAGTCATTTTATTTTCCTCTCTGATAGCGTCTTTTTTCGGTCGCAGACATCGTCCTGGCCGTGACTGTCCGGACAATCCCCGATTTAATCTCAAAGACAACAAACAAGTAGCGGCCAGCCGCGCTTCTGCCGAGCAAGATGTATCTCCCTACCCAGGAGGGAAAGATGATATATTTTTCTTCAAAGGCCTCTTCCACCTCATCCGGCAGCACATCGTGGCGTACGATGTGTTGTTCGTTTTTATCATCCCAGTTGAATCCGTGTATGTTCATTGTGTAGCTATATTATAGTATATACAAGATATGCTGTGTTGTCAAGGGCTTTCCCCGGGAGCAAGGCCGCTCCCGGCCTGCCAGAGGCAGGCCGTACGGCCCCGCATTTAATTTTTTTATTATTTTGTGGTTTATGGCCACCAAAACCAAAAGAGTTGAACCGGGGGCCACCGACTGAATAAAACACCGCCCCGGCTTGCTTCGCTGCGCCCGGGCGGTCTTTTCTGTTAATTTTATGTCGCCCCCGGAAGAGGGGGAAACAACCACAGCAAGGAAGCTAAGGCCGGGACAGCCCGGACAAGCCGTGCAGACCTGGGCCTTAGCCGTCTTATCTGACCCCGCCCTGCTCATGGCACGGCATTTAACCCACCCAATTTTAGGAGGGGAATTATTAACAATCGCCTTTTACAACCCGCTAAGCGCATTTTTTCGCTTTGTAGGCGTTTTTTTATTACAATAGTAACTATATGATAAAGACGCGGGAAGAAAATAGATTCAAACGTAGAATTTAATTTTTTAATATTTCAGAGAAAGTCGGGCAAAAAAGCGTGAGTCTTTCCATTCAGATAATCAGGCAATCAATTGAACAACGCACTTTCGAATTGAATGAATCTGTGAATTTTATTACACAATTTTTGATGGGTCACTATACCAAATGAGCAAGCTTGAAGAACTCAAACCAAATGCTTCTGTGAAAGGTATTCTACCTGAATGCCTTGTCGCTGTCGTCAATGTGCAATGGTTCGGTTCGGATGCCCTTGAACTTACTTACAAGGACCCTGCTGGAAAAGTGTCCAACGAGCTTCTATATCGCAGGGATGAAGCCCGTGTCGAGGTAGCCCTCCACGGACGCCCCTGGAGTTTTGACGGTGATGGGGGGCTGTTCCGCTTAGTTTCTGAAGCTCATCGCATCCGGTTGGCCCATCTCTTTGACCCTGTGTTGGCTGTCCACACTTCGGTGGTTGAACCGTTACCACACCAGATATCGGCGGTATACGACGTGATGCTTCCCCGCCAGCCCTTACGTTTTTTGCTGGCCGATGACCCCGGCGCAGGCAAGACGATCATGGCCGGACTCCTCATGAAGGAACTAATCGCCCGCGGTGGCCTGCACCGCTGTCTTGTGGTCTGCCCTGGCAGTCTTGCCGAACAATGGCAGGATGAACTTTACCGACGCTTCCATTTACCTTTTGAAATCATGACGAATGATAAATTAGAAACCGCGCGTACGGGCAACTGGTTTCTGGAAAACAATTTGGTCATTGCCCGCCTAGACAAGCTATCGCGCAACGAGGATGTCCAGAATAAACTCAGTGCCCCCGACTGCCGCTGGGATTTTATCGTATGTGACGAGGCGCATAAGATGTCCGCCAGTATCTTTAACGGCGAAGTTAAATATACAAAGCGCTACAGGCTCGGTCAGCTTCTCTCGACTCTGACCCGACACTTCCTACTAATGACAGCAACGCCGCATAATGGCAAGGAAGAAGACTTCCAGCTCTTCATGGCGCTTCTCGATGGTGACCGCTTCGAGGGACGCTTTCGTGACGGTGTCCACGTTTCTGATGTTTCCGATCTTATGCGCCGCATGGTTAAGGAAAGCCTGCTCAAGTTCGACGCCACCCCGCTGTTTCCCGAACGTATGGCCTACACTATTCCATATAAGCTTTCCGACGTTGAGGCGCAACTCTATAAAGAAGTTACCGACTATGTGCGTGAAGAGTTTAACCGGGCGGAAGCGCTCCAGAACGATAAGCACTCCGGCACCATCGGCTTCGCGCTCACTATTTTACAGCGCCGCCTGGCCTCTTCGCCCGAAGCCATCCATCAGTCGTTGCGCCGCCGGAGGGAGCGACTGGAGAAGCGGTTACGCGAACTCGAGTTGCTTCAGCGCGGCGCAGAAGTGGCTCCGGCCATCGCTGCGTCCGTGCCCGTGCTCGACGCCGAAGAGGTTGAAGATTTAGAAGATGCTCCCGACAATGAGGTCGAAGCTGCCGAAGAGAATATCCTTGATCAAGCAACTGCGGCGCGAACGATCGCTGAATTGAAAGCGGAAATATCGACATTGAAGCGGTTGGAGACGCTGGCACTCACGCTCCGCCGCAGCGGCGAGGATCGGAAGTGGTGTGAACTCGCCAAACTGCTCAGTGACGTCTTTAGGTGCGCAGCCGCTCCAAATTTTGCGGCGGACGCTGCGGCGCCCTATGGTTCAGCGGTAATTCCACCACCCAAACCGTCCCCGCACCAGAAATTAATTATTTTCACCGAACACCGTGACACACTGAACTACCTAGAGGGCCGAATCACCACGCTCCTCGGTCGCAAGAATGCCGTCGTTATGATTCATGGCGGCATGGGGCGAGAGGAACGGATGAAGGCGCAGGAGTCGTTCAAACACGATCCGGAGGTACAAGTGCTTCTGGCGACTGACGCGGCGGGGGAAGGCATTAATCTCCAGCGCGCCCACCTGATGCTTAACTATGACCTGCCTTGGAATCCCAACCGCATTGAGCAACGCTTCGGCCGCATTCACCGTATTGGCCAGACAGAAGTCTGTCACCTCTGGAACCTCGTCGCCGAAGAGACCCGTGAGGGAGATGTTTACCGCACCCTGCTGGAAAAACTTGAACAGGCTCGCCAGGCTCTCGGCGGCCAGGTCTTTGATGTGTTGGGCAAACTCCAGTTCGAGGGGAAGCCGCTGCGTGACCTTCTGATCGAGGCGATCCGCTACGGGGACCGCCCTGATGTTCGTGCCAGACTGACGCAAGTGGTCGCGCACACCTTCGATCCTGGCCACCTGCGCAATCTCCTTGAAGAACGGGCACTAGCGCACGACGCGATGGATGCAACTCGCGTATACCGCATTCGCGAGGAGATGGAGCGGGCTGAAGCGCGTCGTTTGCAGCCACATTATGTTGAGTCCTTTTTTCTTGATGCGTTTCAGCATTTGGGCGGGTCAGTCAAGCAACGCGAGCCCCGCCGCTATGAAATTACACATGTCCCGGCTCCCGTGCGCAACAGTGACCGGTTGATTGGCATCGGAGAACCGGTCTTGCCTCGTTACGAGCGTATCGCTTTCGAGAAATCGCTTATTGCTCCCCAAGGTCAACCCTTGGCCGCATTTTTGTGTCCCGGGCACCCATTGCTGGATGCTACCATTGACCTTACACTTGAACGCCACCGCGACCTTCTGCGCCGGGGGACCGTGCTGGTGGACGAGCGCGATTCTGGCACCCATCCCCGCGTGCTCTTTTACCTGGAGCATGCCATTCAGGATGCGAGTCTCACTCGGTCCGGAGAACGCCGTGTGGTCTCCAGACGGATGCTTTATATTGAATTGGATGTCGATGGTAACGCTCGCCACCTCCATTATGCGCCCTACCTTGACTACCGCCCGCTGGCGGCCAACGAACCGATGGTAGACGCGATATTGGCCCGACCGGAATGTGCCTGGATCACCCGGGAGTTGGAAATGAAAGCCCAGGGTTATGCTGTCGCGAACGTTGTTCCGGAACATCTTGAAGAGGTCCGCGATCGCAAACTCAGTCTGATTAACAAAACCGAAGCTGCCGTGCAGGAACGGCTGACAAAGGAAATCAGTTACTGGGACCACCGCGCCGAACAACTTAAACTCCAGGAACAGACAGGCAAGCTTAATGCACGCTTAAACTCCGACGAGGCCCGGAAACGCGCGGATGGGCTTCAAACCCGCCTTCAGAAGCGTATGGAGGAACTCAAGCTCGAACGCCAGATCGCCCCGCTCCCTCCCGTAGTGCTGGGTGGTTTACTGGTGCTGCCCGCTGGCCTGCTGGCCGTTATGACGGGTAAAGATGCCGGCGAGACCCAGACAACCACGTGGGATACGCAGGCTGCTGCGGCGAAGGCGCGTGCAGCCGTAATGGCGCTTGAGCGCGAGTTGGGCTTCGTTCCAATTGACCGAGAGACTGAGAAACTTGGCTACGACATTGAAAGCCGTATTCCGGGAACGGGCAAATTGCGTTTTATTGAGGTCAAGGGCCGTGTCGCAGGGGCCGCCGTGATTACCGTTACCAAGAATGAAATTCTATACTCCCTCAATAAACCGGATGACTTTATTCTTGCCATCGTTGAATTTGACGGCGACAGTCATCGGGTTCACTATATCCGCCGCCCTTTCCAGCGCGAGCCGGATTTTGGCGTAACCAGCGTTAACTACAATTTTGTGGAACTGCTCGTCCGTGCCGGGGTGCCGTCATGATCTACCGCTTACCAACAGTTCATAGCCGACAGGATGGGTACGATCACCTGGCGGAGCTGGCGCGGGAAACGGCCTCGCTTGCGAACAGCCGTCTAGAGCTGGATTTCTCTCAAATTGGTTTTTTCGATGCCAACATGGCCGCCCCTCTCGGGGCGATATTGGCGCGTGTGGCTGATCGGTTTAATGCCATAGAAGTGGTCAGTGTTCCAGATATGGTTGAGCGCGTCTTGCGAAAGAACGGCTTTCTGACGCTGTACCGATACCCTACGTTGGACGACGAAAACCGAACTACTATCCCGTTTCGGCGCCTCCAAAGGTCCGATGAAGGGCTTTTTTCAGACTACGTTCAGCGACATCTTAGAGGTAAGGGTATTCCTCAGATGACCGAAGGGCTTGGCAAAGTCTTTAAGAAGAAAATTTTTGAGGTTTTCCAGAATGCCGTGATTCATTCCGAATCCGAACTCGGCATCTTTGTCTGCGGACAGTTCTTCCCGCAAAAGCAAAGACTCGACCTTACAATTGTAGATGCTGGAATCGGCATTCGAGAAAGCGTGCGCCGTTTTCTTGGAAATAAAATATCGTCTGTCGATGCAATTCGCTGGGCGTTGCAGGAAGGCCATACCACCAAAATGGGGCCACAACCTGGTGGTTTAGGCCTAAAATTTCTTCACGATTTTGTTCGATTAAATAAGGGTCAAATACAGATCGCTTCTCGTTTCGGATTTTACGAATTCAGAAACAACCAGGAGACCTTTACAAAGATAGCGGCGGATTTCCCCGGAACCGCCGTGACCATTGAGATTAATACTGCCGACACAGCTTCCTACGCTTTGGCGGCGGAGATACAGCCAGGGAGTATTTTTTAGGTAAAACGAGGTGGACAAATGAGTGATCCTATAACTGTTCGTGTATTCGACATCGTCGGTGGTCAGTTGGGCGTTTCTGCCGATGATGGCCAGCGTGTTTTTAACAAAATTGCTCCCTTACTGCGCGAGGGGAAAAAGGTCTCACTCTCCTTTGAGCAAATTGAGACACTTATCTCGTCATTTCTTAATGCCGCAATAGGTCAGCTCTACGGCGAGTTTCCCGAAGAAAATATTCGGGAACTGCTTTCGGTCCGCGACATGGATGACGAGGATATCGTGATGCTTAAGCGTGTGATCGAGAACGCCAAGGTGTATTTTAAGGACCCAAAGCGATTTGACAAGGCATGGAAGGAGGAGGTGGGCAATGATGAAGAATAAAGCCTACGATCTCGCCAAGTATGTTTTTCATAAAGACGAGCCGTTACTACTGGATGCCAATGTCTGGCTCTACCTCTACCCGGCCCCATCCGGTAAGCTCCTATGGCATGCCAACAGTTATTCAAACGCTTTAAAATCTATGCTGACCGCTGGCTCGCACCTCGTCATGGATGCGCTGATTCTCAGCGAGTATATCAACCGCTACTGTCGAATAGAGTGGAAAGCTTTGCATAAAAGGTCACAGCCGGATTTCAAATTGTTTCGCAAATCAGCCGCTTTTAAGTCTGTCGGACAGGGTGCCGCTACGTTTACACGCAGTATACTCAAACTCTGTACAAGATATGACCATCTATTTTCAACTGCCAATATCACTCAAGTACTAACCGACTTCGAGACCGGCGCGAACGACATTAACGACGGTCTTCTCGCAGAAACCTGCCGTCATCACGGTTGGAAACTGGTCACCAACGATAGCGATTTCACCACCGGCGGGATTGAGGTTTTAACTTCACATCCGGGTCTGCTGAGAGCGTGTCCATGACGATTCTGTGGGAGGGCATTACTATATGAAACTCGCAAAGATTGAAATTACAAACTTCCGGTGCTTCGAGGCGCTTTCGATCCCGCTACGGCCCGATGTAAATGTCTTCGTGGGTGTCAATGGGGCTGGCAAGACATCCATCCTGGATGCCATTGCCATCGCGTTGTACGACATTGTGGCCGCCAATGACGGTGGGGGCAAACGTCAGCGCGGATGGCAGAACGCAACACTGCGCCCGTCGGACATTCACATGTTGCCTGGCACCGGCGACCCAGTTGCTCGGCGAAAGGAGTTTGTCCAGTTTCGGGCACAGGCCTCGGATTTTTACGAGGTGCCGGGGTTTCCTGCCAAGACGACCAAGGGAGAGTCGGCCTTCATCGAGTGGACGGACCATATTCAGTTCCAACCGCCTAACGGATTCGCCTACGACACGAGTCAGTCTGAACGGCTCTCGAGCATCTACCAGTATTGCTCCATGCTATGGCAGGAACTAAAAAAGACGGAAGGCCGGGCATTGATTTCATTTCCGGTGGTGGCCTACTATCGCGCGACACGCCGCGTCGCGCGAATGCCAGAACTCGGCGATGTGTTCAGCCTTTCGATGGACCGTGCAGGCGCCTTCAAACAGGCCCTTAATGCGGGGGCGGACTACAGAGCCATGTGTCAGTGGTTTTACCTTCGAGAGAACCGGGAACTTCGCGAGAAGATGCAGGCTCGAAAGGATCCTGACTACGAATTTCCCGATCTAAAAGCTGTGCGCCGCGCTCTCTGTAAAACCTTGGAGAATGTAGACCGCGTCTTCTTCGAGGATAACCCGCCCACCCTGAAGGCAGTATTGCGGAATTCCGCAGGTTCATCTTCCGAGATGGCGCTTGAGCAGTTGAGCGATGGCTACCGCAACCTTCTGGCTGTGGTTCTGGACTTTGCACGCCGATTAGCCCAGGCCCACCCCAACTGGGACAAGCCTCTTGAAGCGCCGGGCATTCTCCTGATTGACGAGGTCGAACTTCACCTCCATCCCGGTTGGCAACAGACGGTGATTCCCAATCTCCGGGCGGCATTCCCCAACACACAACTCATTCTCGCTACGCATAGCCCGCAGGTGTTGACCACGGTGAGCAAAGAGCAAGTTCAGGTTCTCACGACCGCCCACACACTGTCTCCCTTGCCTTCCGACGTCGGCACCTACGGCGCGGAAAGCTCGCGCGTCCTGGAGGAGATTTTCGGGGTCCATTCTCGCCCCAAGAACATAGAGACTGTCGGCAAACTTCAGCGATATCTCGCCATGGTGGAGGAACAACAGCAAGACGCGGATGAAGGTCGGCAGCTTCGCAACGAGTTAAGTGCTGCGCTTGGCACCAGCGATCCTGATCTTATATCTGCGGATATGCGGATTAGTCAACTCAAGGTACTCCGCCAAAAATGAGGACGATCACGAAAACCAAGGCTCCGCCTGCATGTCTAACCGCACAACCTGCCGGCCAGGGCCTGGCATGACTTCATGCAGACGCCTTGCCACATCGAGGTGGGCGAATCGTTGCGCGGGGAACAGCAATACCTGTGCTGCTACTGCGAATCTGAGATCACCCTGGCTGACAGTCATATTGAACACATGGCGCCGCGAAGCGCGGCCCCGGCTTTGGCGTATGAGTATTCCAATCTCGCGTGTTCCTGCAACGGCGGGATCGTTGAGCATTGCGGGCGATTTAAGGACGACCGACATCACAATCCCGCCTATCGATACGATGCCCCGCGCTTTGTGCGGCCGCATGATCCTGCGACACGCCCATGGTTTCGTTACTTGCCAGACGGCACGGTAGTGCCCGCCCCCGGCCTAAATGAACAGGATTATGCCAAGGCTGAGTACATGATCGGCTATCTTGGGCTGAATTGCTCTCGACTCTGCGGACGACGTCACGGCCATGCTCAAGCCATTATTCAGACGTTGGGACCGAGTCCAGATATTGCACTGATTCAACGGCTGACGAATTACTGGCTGACACCAAATGCGGCAGGCAAACTCAAATCCTTTTTTTCCTTGTCGGAAACGGTCTTGACCTAATGATTAATTACCCCAGGAAACTCATTGAAGTCGCCTTGCCGCTTGAGGCGATTAATGTCGCTTCGGCGCGGGAGAAGTCTATCCGGCACGGGCACCCGAGCACATTGCATCTGTGGTGGGCGCGGCGGCCGCTGGCGACGGCGCGGGCCGTGATCTTCGCGCAGATGGTGGACGATCCGTCCGCCAACCCTGATCTGTTTCCGACCGAGAAGGCGCAGGAGAAGGAGCGGGAGCGGCTGTTCAAAATTATTGAGGACCTCGTCCTGTGGGAAAACACCACAAACGAGACGGTGCTGGAACGGGCGCGGGCGGAAATCTGGCAGAGTTGGCGGCGGACCTGCGCGCAAAATGCCAGTCACCCGCGCGCGAAGGAACTGTTTGATCGTCAAAAGCTCCCTGGCTTCCACGATCCTTTCGCCGGTGGCGGGGCCCTCCCGTTGGAGGCGCAACGGCTCGGACTGGAAAGCTACGCCTCCGACCTGAACCCAGTTGCCGTGTTGATTAACAAGGCGATGATCGAGATCCCGCCGAAATTCGCCGGTAAGCCGCCCGTAAACCCCGAGTCGTATAAAGAGAAGATGCTTCTCGCAAGAGAGTGGCATGGCGCGCAGGGTCTCGCTGAAGACGTGCGATACTACGGCCAGTGGATGCGCGACGAGGCTGAAAAGCGCATAGGGCAACTCTATCCGAAGATCAAGATCACAGAGGAGATGGCGAAGGAACGTCCGGACCTCAAGCAGTATGAAGGCAAGGATCTCACGGTCATCGCCTGGCTATGGGCGCGCACGGTAAAAAGCCCCAACCCCGCCTTCGCGCGGGTGGACGTCCCGCTCGCCTCCACCTTCATGCTCTCCACCAAACCAGGCAAGGAGGCGTACGTCGAGCCCCTCCTCACCCCCTCCCCACTTGCGGGGGAGGGCGGGGGTGGGGGGGAACGCGGCTACCGCTTCACGGTGAAGGTGGGCAAGCCGAAGGACGCCGAAGCGGCCAAAAATGGCACCAAGCTCGCGCGTGGGGCAAACTTCCGCTGTCTCGTTTCCGACGCACCGATGTCGCAGGAGTATGTCCGGGGCGAATTTCAGGCAAAGCGTAACGGTGAGCGACTCATGGCGATTGTTGCTGAAGGCGAGCGTGGGCGAGTTTACTTGTCGCCAGCGCCGGAGCAAGAAGCTCTTGCCAGAAGTGCGCAACCGGCATGGCGTCCTGAACAAGAGATGAATCAGGACACCAGCAACTTGGTCAGCGGCCGTGGGTATGGAATTACACGCTGGTATGAAATCTTCACACCACGCCAGCTCGTCGCGCTGACGACGTTTTCCGACTTGGTAAAGGAAGCCCGTGCGAAAATGAAGCACGATGCATGCCTCGCTGGCTTGACCGATGACGGCAAATCCCTCGCCGCCGGCGGTGCCGGTGCCAGCGCCTATGCTGATGCGGTGGCGACATACTTGGCCTTTGCGGTGGATAAGGGCACCAACTATTGGTCTTCGCTCTGTGCATGGCACACAGGTGCTGAGAAGATGATTTCCACTTTCGGAAGACAGGCACTTCCGATGGTTTGGGATTATACTGAAGCAAACCCATTTAGCGATTCTTCCGGCAATTGGTCTCTTGGAATTGAGCAGGGGGCAAAAATGGTTGTGGGGCTCGGCTTTGGCGCGTCGGGACATGCTTCACAAGCTGATGCGCAAGATCAAAGCATTGCTCTTCAGAAAGTCGTGTCAACCGATCCGCCTTACTATGACAACATCGGTTATGCTGATCTGTCTGACTTTTTCTACATGTGGCTGCGCCGATCGCTGCAACCAGTTTATCCAGACATCTTCACCACGCTGGCCGTTCCGAAGGCTGCGGAGTTGGTCGCTACTCCCTATCGCCACGGTAGCAAGGAGAAGGCGGAGGCGTTCTTTATGGACGGGATGATGCGGGCGATGCACCGGCTTGCCGAGCAAGCGCATCCTGCTTTCCCCGTCACCATCTACTACGCCTTCAAGCAATTGGAGTCTGAGGGCGAGGGTACTGCCTCTACGGGTTGGGAAACATTCCTCGATGCAGTCATTCAAGCGGGCTTTGCGATTACTGGCACATGGCCGATGCGCACCGAGTACACCGGGAATCTGAAGAAAAACGTGAGCGCCCTCGCCTCCAGCATCGTCCTCGTCTGCCGCCAGCGCAACGCGCAGGCGACGGCGATTACGCGGCAGAGCTTCGTGGCCGCGCTGAAGCGGGAACTGGGGCCGGCAATGAAACATTTACAGCGCGGCGGTATCGCCCCGGTGGATTTGGCGCAGGCCGCTATTGGGCCAGGCATGGCGGTCTATACGCGGCATGCGAAGGTGCTGGATGCTGAGGGCAAGGCGCTGACAGTGCGTGAGGCGTTGGCATTGATTAACCAGACACTTGATGAGTCGCTGACGGAGCAGGAAGGCGACTTTGACGCGGATACGCGCTGGGCGCTGGCATGGTTCGAGCAGTTCGGGTTTAACGACGGTCCGTTCGGCGTAGCAGAAACGCTTTCCAAGGCTAAGGCCACGAGCGTCCCTGGTATGGTTGAGGCAGGAATACTGCTTTCGAAAGCCGGGAAGGTGCGGCTGTTGCGTCCCGACGAATTGCCCGCCGATTGGGACCCTAAAACGGACAAACGCCTGACCGTGTGGGAATCCGTCCATCAACTCGTCCGCGTGCTGGCCGCCGGCGGCGAAAGCGCGGCGGCGGAGTTGGTCCGGAAACTCGGCGCGGAAACTGAAGTCGCCCGTGAATTGGCCTATCGCCTATACACCCTCTGCGAGCGTAAGAAGCGCGCGGCAGAAGCGCTGGCATACAATGGGCTCGTCCAAAGCTGGCCGGAGATCACTCGTTTATCCAGGGAACGGGGCGTAGTCCAGCCACGAGACCGCGACCTATTTCATCAGGAGTAACCTATGGCTATAACTAATCATGAACGTGTTGGGAAAATGTTAGACCTGCTATCAGCAGGCTTAAAACCGTTTGTCGAGCGTGAACTAAAAAACACCAATCCTCCGAATTGGTTCGCCGAGACGAAGCGCAGTCTCGCTGATGAACAACTCCCGCTCTTGGGTACTCCGGAAGCGCCGCAATGGGATGCCTCCGCCATCCTCATCACAATGTGGAACCAATGGAACGATGTATTCCGCAAAACGCTGGGGCATGCCGAGCGCACATTGGTAAGTGAATTACGGGAAACACGCAACCGTTGGGCGCACCAACGCCCTTTCAGCACCAATGACGCTTACCGCGCTCTGGACAGCGCTGCCCGGCTCCTGGCCTCCGTATCTGCGCCGGAGGCAGACGAGGTTGAGAAGATGAAGATGGAGTTGCTCCGTGTACGTTTTGATGAGCAGGTACGCACAGAGAAACGCAAAAGTGCAAGCACTGCCATTGAGATTCAGGCGCAGACCGGCCTTAAGGCATGGCGTGAGGTTACAAATCCGCATAAGGATGTGGCCAGCGGGAAGTACCAGCAGGCAGAGTTTGCCGCTGATTTGTGGCAAGTACATTTGGGCGAGGGCTCGGACGAGTACTGCAAGCCTGTGGAGTTCTTTCGCCGGACATTCCTGACCGAGAGCCTGAAAGGTTTGCTCGCTGGCGCAGCACAGAGGCTCAGCGGTATTGGGGGGGACCCGGTAGTTCAACTTCAAACAAATTTCGGCGGCGGCAAAACTCACTCTATGCTGGCGCTCTACCACCTCTTCTCTGGTACTCCTCCCGGAGAACTTTTGGGCATTGATACGGTTCTCCAACACGCAGGCGTTACCAAGCTTCCTACGGTCAGGCGCGTGGTTCTTGTGGGCAACAAGATTTCCCCCGGCAATCCGGTGACCAAGTCAGACGGCACAGTAATCCGCACATTGTGGGGAGAAATGGCTTGGCAGCTTGGCTGCGCGGCTGGCGGTGAAAAGGAGGCCAAAAAGGCCTTCAAACGTATCCAGGCAGATGATGAGAAAGCCACCAATCCCGGTGACGCAATGCGCGCCCTTTTCAACGATTACGGCCCCTGCCTTATTCTGATTGATGAATGGGTGTCCTACGCCCGCCAGCTTCACGAGCATGGCGACTTGCCGGGCGGGAACTTTGAGACACATTTCACTTTCGCCCAGGCGCTGACGGAATCCGCCAAGCTTGCAAAGCAGTGTATGCTGGTGATCAGTCTACCGGCATCTGATACTACTGGTTCCCCGCACACGCAGACCGATGATATAGAAGTGGGGGGTGAACGCGGCCGGGCGGCGCTTGACCGGCTGCGCAACGCGGTTGGCCGTGTGGAAGCATCCTGGCGGCCCGCCAGTGCTGATGAGGGGTTTGAAATCGTACGCCGGAGGCTGTTTGAACCTCTGATCGAGACGGATCAGTTTGTAGCCCGCGACACCGTAGCTAAGGCGTTTTTTGACCTTTATCGCACTCAGCAGGCGGAGTTTCCGCCAGAGTGCCATGATAGCGACTATGAGAGAAGAATAAAGGCCGCTTATCCCATTCATCCAGAGGTCTTTGATCGTCTATACAACGACTGGTCCACACTGGTGAAGTTCCAGCGTACCCGCGGCGTTCTGCGCCTTATGGCCACCGTAATCCACAGCCTATGGGAGAAAGGCGATCGCAGTCCGCTCATCCTGCCCTCAAACGTTCCGATTGACGATCCTCGTGTGCAGTTTGAATTAACCCGCTATCTCTCCGACAACTGGGTGCCGGTGATTGAAAAGGATGTGGACGGACCCAACTCGATTCCGTTGCGCATTGATGCAGAGACGCCCAACCTCGGCAAGTATTCCGCCTGCCGCCGTGTGGCGCGTACAGTTTATCTTGGTTCTGCCCCGACAGCAAAGGCGGCCAACCAAGGTCTGGAGGACAGGCGAATCAAGCTGGGCTGTGTTATGCCGGGTGAGTCGCCGGCCATCTTCGGCGACGCCTTGCGGCGGCTCGCCAGCGCTGCGACTTTTCTCTATCAGGATTCGGCCCGCTATTGGTACTCGACGCAGCCGACGGTGACAAAACTGGCCGATGACCGTGCCGAGCAATTTAAGGCGGATCCGGATGCCGTAGCGGAAGAAGTCGGTAAATGGCTCCGCAACGACCTACGCAAAACTGGAGACTTCAGCCGCGTCCATCCGTTGCCAAAAACATCGGGTGACGTGCCCGATGACAAGGACGCACGGCTGGTCGTATTTGGCATTGAGTATCCACACACGAAAGATACGAATAGTCCAGCCATCGCGGCAGCAGAAGAACTGTTGCAGAATCGCGGGACTACCCCGCGCATATACCGCAACACACTGGTCTTTCTCGCACCCGACAAGAACCGGCTACAAGAACTTGATGAAACCATACGACGCTTCCTAGCGTGGTCATCTATCGTGGATGAAGCCGAGATACTAAATCTTGATCCTCATCAACGCAAACAGGCCGTGACACAGAAGGAAAATGCCAGCAGTGCGGTTGCGGCCCGGCTACCTGAAACATACCAATGGTTAATTGTTCCAACACAGGCGTCACCGCAGGGGGCGGTCGAATGGCAATCCTTCCGGCTTACTGGCCAAGATGCTTTAGCTGTTCGAGCCAGCAAGAAGTTACGCAACGATGAGCTACTTATTATGGGCTTGGCCGCTAGCCGGCTTCGCCTGGAGCTAGATCAGGTCCCGCTGTGGCGACTACCGAACACACTAGATACGGTATTGGGTGGTGGAGATTATGTATCGATTGGGCAACTATCAGAGGATTTTGCCAGGTATCTCTATCTGCCCAGGTTGAAGGATTCATCTATCCTTATCGAGGCTATCCGTAGTGGCCTCGGCTTATTGACTTGGCCACAAGACTCGTTTGCTTATGCCGAGAGTTTTGATGAAGCAACAGGACGCTATCGTGGGCTCCGTGCCGGTCAACACGTCTGGATTGCCGATGAAAGTCTACTAGGTTTGGTAGTTCGGCCGGATGCTGCCCAGCGTCAATTGCAAGCCGAAGCGCCACCTATATCGGGCGAAGTAACGAAACCAGTCAATGGTTCCGGTGGACCTATAGGTGCGGTGCCAGTAAGCGACACTTCCAACGCTAAGGTAGCTGCCCCGGCGGCGCTACCAAAGCGCTTCCATGGTGGTGTAACGCTGGACGCGACTCGTGTCGGCCGTGACGCCGGACGCATCGCTGATGAGGTAGTTGCGCATCTCGCCGGACTTATGGGGACAAAGGTTAAAGTCACTCTGGAAATCGAAGCGGAAATACCATCCGGTGCACCGGAGCATGTTGTGCGTACCGTAACAGAGAACTGCCGTACCCTTAAGTTCAGCAATCACGGGTTTGAGAAGGAATAGTTCCTAATAAAAGGGCAGCACGATACTTTTTTCCGCTTTTAGCAGCGTGGGGGAGATAATATTTATGAAAACCAAGCCTGATGAGTTTCTATTTTCTTTTGCTGACAGATTCCTTCAAGATCATGCAGGGTTTATTATTAGCGATCCGCGGATAGCAATGGTCGAATTGATGAGCTACGGGAATTAATCGGGTCTAAATTTTCTGTTGATCCATCCTTTGAAATTAAGATCAACTCTGTCCCGATTAAGCTGCTTGATCTCCAACGACTGGAAAGCGAAGTCATCAAAGTGCCACCTTTTGGCGAGATTACGGTGCATCGAATCGATTCGGCTGTCCAGGATAGGACATCCCAATTAAGAGGCATCACTTGCCTGAATTCCGGGCGATTTTTACTCATTACAACTTGATGAGTTTCTTATCTATGGCCCTCAAAATCAGTTCTTGCTTTTTCGTGAGAGTGACAACACGAGACATTTTTTCACTCAAGAAACGCGTCGAGCTCCAAAATAAATACACGCAGTATGTCCTGATTGCTGACATGCAGGCTTTAACAGACAATGCCGGCAATCCGAAAAAAGTCCATGACAATGTCCTGGAAGTCGCACTGGACTACTTGGCGGTAGGTTTGGACCCGACACGGAACGTGATTTTTATACAATCACTCGTGCCGGAACTGGCTGAATTGACAATGTATTACCTAAACCTCGTGACCCTTGCCAGACTTCAGCGGAATCGCGGGAGGTTCTGACTAGATGCGAACCGCTTCTCTCGGAAGTCGTCCGGCTTCCGGGCATAGACGGGCAAGAGAAAATGGGAAAATCCACCAATAACGCGATATATCTAAAAGACGACGAGAAGACCCTTGCCGCGAAAGTCAGGATGATGTACACAGACCCCCTGCATATACAAGTTTCAGATCCCGGCAATATCAAAGGCAATACGGTATTCGATTATCTCGATGCGTTCGATCCAGACAAGGCCGGCTTGGCCGAGTTAAAAGCGCACTATAAGCGCGGGGGACTTGGGGACGTTAAGGTGAAAGATAGGCTTTTGGGACTGCTAAACTCCGAATTGGCCCCTATCCGGAAGAAGCGGACCGAATTCGAAAAAGACCCGGCAGAAGTAATGAACATGCTAAGGCGTGGCAGTGAAAAGGCTCGTGTAACGGCGGCCAGCGTACTTGCCGACGTACGTTCCGCGCTTCTGATGTCTTACTGAAGCCTTCATGCGCATCCCCCTGCCTGTACATGACGCCCTGTGTCGCATCAACCTTGGCCTCCCGTTAAGCGAGCAGTTGTCTCGCGAGGCCGTACATGCCGTCTTCGACATCAAGAAAGACGTCGTGAGAACAGCTTTACTGTCCGCCATTCTCAGCGGGTTAATGGCCAAGAAGCCGTCGGAAGACGAGATTGTCGGCATACTGAAAGGCGCGCTGGAGCGTGACGCGGTTTTCCGCAATCCCAAGCTGCGCATATCCCTACCGCACGGTGCGCCGGTGCTTGGCTACAGCAGCAGCGGGAAGAAGGGGTTCAAGACCATCAACATCTCGACCCCGGCGGCCATCGTCGCTAGCTGCTGCGGCGTCTACATTGCGAAGGGTTGCTCAAAGACGACCTCGTCGGTTTCTGGTTCCTTCGACTTTCTTTCTATGCTTGGGTACAACCACGCCATCTCCTTCGAGAAAAAGAAGCGCCAGATGCAGGAACTCGGAATATCCTTCTTCAGCATGGAAGCCGAAACGCCGCGTTTCGCCAAAATATATGAGAAAAGATTCTTCTTGCCGCACGCACTGAGTTTTGCCCTGGCCGGACTGAGCTTCCCCGTGCATATCGACACGATGGTCTTCGGTTTTTCTCACCCCAACGTCGGCCTTTCCGCCAGGATTTTTCGGCGTTTCGGCTACAAATCGGTCTTCACTGTTTCCTCCACTTCGAACGATATTTCATACCTGGATGAAATCGGCGTTTGTGGGCACGTCAACATCGCCACCATTAACGGCGGCAGGCTTTGCGTGTCCAGGCACCGGGCAGAAGAACTGTTCAATTTCAGCGCCAAGTACTTACCGCAGGATATAGGACAGATGAAAACCCCTCGGCATAACGTCCAAGCCGCACTCGGCGCTATGCTATAGGCAAAGGACAACCGGCGCAGCGTGCAGTAATAGCCGCGAACACGGCCCTGCTGCTTGTCGCCTCCGGCAAAGCCTCCTCTTTGCGCTCCGCCTACAAGACCGCCAACTCGGTGATAGGCTCCGGTACGGTCTTAGGGAAACTCCGAGGCCTAGTAGAGTTCAGCGGGGGGAACACTTCCCTGCTTAACAGGTGTCTGAATAAAATATGACGAACAACTCCCCATGCTTCTTCGGAATTTCCCCGGCACCCGGGTTCCAAGCTTCTTTTGAAATAACGAACAGGTGCAACCTGTCCTGCCTGCACTGCTGCAATAACTCTTCCCAGACGGCGGATACGGGTCTTTCTGGTGACAAGATCTGCGAGCTTTTAAAACAACTCAAGAACGCCGGACTGAACAGCCTTTATATTACCGGCGGGGAGCCAACGCAGCACCCGGATTTTAGAAAGATACTGCCGTTTCTTAAAACTATCGGCCTGGACGCAACCCTTGCGACGAACGGCTATATCGATGAAGCCGTTGTGCCGCTGATTAAAGAAGGTGTTTGTCACGAGGCAGGGGTTTTTGTAAGCATGGACGGTATTGGCGACGCGCATGACCGCTTCAGGGGAAAACAGGGCTCGTACCAGCGAACTCTCTCCGCCATAAGAGCTTTTGTCAGCGCAGGGCTCCGCACACGTGTCAGCGCCACAATCTGGAAGGGCAATCTCGACCAGGTCTTCAAGATGGCGGAACTGGCAAAAAGCCTTGGAGCCTACCAAGTACATTTTAGTTCGCTGTGTAATGCAGGCAGGGTAACGACAAACCAGGAGATACTACTCTCCAGGGCCGAGTACGTTTACGCGTTGGAAAGCGTAAAGCATGCCGCAGAAACCCTCGCCGCTGACGGCTTTTCGGTCACATCCAGAAGAAACGCCCGGCTTGCCCCAGGCAGCGACCGCTGTGAGGGCGGCGGTAAAGTTCTGCACATCACGGCACAGGGCGATATCTATCCCTGCTCCTGGATGGCGAAATGCCAGGGCGGAAAAGAATATACGCTGAGGTGGAACGGGACCAACCTCGAGGACTGCCTTCAATCCGCCGGCAGGTTCAAAAAGATAGTCGACGCCCGCTGTGCCCGCGACGGCTACAGTGCCTGCCCGGCAATGGCCTCCCTGTCCAAAGACCTGATGGGGCCCGACCCGCTTAACGACACGCTTAAAAGTTTATGAAGATAATCTACGACCCGGTTAAATTCAGCCTCTCAGCCGTGGACACGGCTGGCGCCGAATTCCGGCTCAATCCCGCCCCCGTCTGGCAGCGGCCGGTGAAAAAGCCCGCCGACAGGTACCGCCTGGAAATAGCCAACGCCTGCGACCTAAAATGCAGGTATTGCGTAGTGCACATGAATAGGGTGGTGAAAGGCGGGAAACTGATGTCCCGGGAAACCGCGCGCACTATTGTGTCACAGTACAATGTCGAAACCGGCGGGAAAGGCACCTTGATCATGATAGGGGGGGAACCCCTGCTCAACTGGGAAGTGGTCAAGGATATAGCGGCGACGGCCTCGGGGCAGAAGATGATCTTCACCAACTCTCTGAAAATGACCCCAGAAAAGTCCGCGTATCTCCGCGACCACGGTGTACTTATACTTACTTCGCTGGATGGCTTTACTCCGGAACACAACAGGGCCAGGTTCGGCGACGACAAGGAAGGCAATTTTGAAACCATCAAGGTGAACATCCGCCGCATGGTGGGTGAGGGCTGCCGAGTAGGCGTGGCATGCGTGCTGCACCATTCGAACGCGACGGAAGCTGTGGACATCGCATCTTTTTTCAGGGAGGAGTTGGGTGTCGTCTCAATGAGCTTCGCTTATCCTCATTTCACAAGGGAAAACTCTCCGGAAAACGATTTCCGCATCGAGCAGTATTCCGAAGCCGTCAAGGGGTTGTTCGCCTTCTCCAAGCGGCGCAAGGTCTACCTCGACCAGACAGGGATGGCCCTGCGCTTTCTGTTCGGTGGAGAACCCGTATATGACGGCTGCAAGATATGCACGTCGCAAAGGACATTTTATCCTGACGGTACTCCTACGTTATGCACCAAGCTGGACACTGTCCCGGGCTACTCCCTGGCGGGATTCGTGGACAGTCTCCCCCTCGTCAACCCGGAATGTGAAAGTTGCATAGCCAGGGGCGCCTGCGGCGGAGGCTGCCCGTGGGACGCATGGGTCGCCCCCAACGCAAAAGGTTTCGATAGACGCATATGCAGTTACAACCCCGCCATAATCAATCATCTGCTTGAAGATATTGAACAAGAAGCGGCCCAGGCCGGGGATATCAACGCGCTGAAAACGCGACTTGACAGGATCTACAAGCCGCTCATGACCCCACAATGGACCCAAGGATAGAAAAAATATTTTTCGGGACGAAACTGGACCGGTCATTCGACCAGACCGTCATCACTAATATAATGCCGGTCTACCGGGGCATAGTATTAGCCTGCGCAGCGGGGCGGGCATCGCGGGTCTGCCGGGGGATCTATGAAAACGTCAGACTCCGTTTCCGCGGCCTCCGTTTCCGGCTGGTCAGGATAACTCCGGGCAACGCCGTGGTCGACGTCATAAAACTCCTCAAAGGGCGCGTCTCCGGAGTGCACATCGTAGGCATTGCGGGGGCTTTGAGGAAAGACGCACGGATAGGGGAGATAGTGTACCCTGCCGCCACAGTGACGCCGGGCGCAGTGGGCAGCCGGGTAGTTTTTTCCGGTGACCGAGGTAACGGCATCATTTGCCAGACCGACGGACTGCTGCAAACCGCCGCGTTTTACCGCTCCCTCAGGAGCGAGGGAGCAGATTACGTGGACATGGAGTCCTTCTTCGCTGCCAGCGGCCTGAAAGGAACAGGGACGAAATTTTCAATGGCGGCAATCGTCTCGGACCTGCCCCTTTCAAGGCCGTTCTACTCCGCGCCTAAGCGCCGACCGAATGTGGATTACAGCTCCATACTGGAACGGATACTGGGCCCGTCTTCCCGCCAGTCCCTTCTTTGAAAATATGCAGACAACCGAAATTCCTTTTATCTCCAACATCGAGCTTACGTCGCTGTGCAACTATGACTGCCCCATCTGCGTATCCAAGCGCGACGCTTCAGGCCATATGGCCCCAGATACGCTGAACAAGATCATCGAGACAAACCGCCCAATCCTGAAAGACCAGCGGATCTGGTTGCATCACAGGGGCGAACCACTGATGAATCCCCATCTGGAGGAGTCTGTCACCGCGCTATCCGCCGCAGGAGCTAAATGCCGGTTCTCGACCAACGGCGTGCTGCTTACGGAGAAACGGATAGAGAGCCTGTTGGCGACGCCTCTCGACGCAATAGTTGTCTCCGCGATCACAAACATACCAGGGGACTACGTAAAGCTACGCGGAAAGGACAACATGGAACTTGTCCAGAAGAATATCACGGCACTGCAGAAAGCGGCAAGCGCCGCTGGTTCAAAAACAAAACTTCAGGCTATGTGCCTCGATTACGGCCAGAGCAAGAAAGATATCGGGGAATTCGTCGAGCATTACCATGCCCTGTCAGTGGAGGTTTCGGTTCATTCCTTCTCCTCGCGCGTAGGACACTCCAGGTATTCGCCGCACACGCCGCGGACTGTGCGCAAGGAGTCTGGCCGAGCCGTCTGCCATTGGCCGTTCACAAGGCTGGTCATTCTTTGCGACGCGAGCGTGACAATGTGCTGCTACGACATGTCCGCCAGGCTGCGATTGGGAAACCTGCGGGACTACAACTACTCGATCATGGAATTCTGGCATTCTCCGCAGTATTCAGAAGCGCGCAGGAAGCACAACGACCTCCGGGTGGACGGCCCGTGCGCCGAATGCTCCGATTGGATTTACGAAAACCCAAACTTCCCTCCGGAAAGGCCCTATGTGCGGATTTTTCCTCCCGGGACCAAGTATGAATGAGCAGTCCAAGAAGTGGCGCCGTATCTACATCGAACTTACAGACCGGTGCAATATGCGATGTTCTTTTTGCCCTCGGTCCAAAGCTGAAGGAACTGGCGACGACATGCCGCTGCCGCGTTTCAAGGCGCTTATTGACGATATCGCCGCGAACATCCCCTACAGCATAGTATACCTGCATTACCTGGGCGAACCGCTTTTGTATTCCCGTCTGCCGGAGGCCCTGGCATACTGCGCCGAACGTGGCTTGCGCGCCGGGCTGACGACCAACGGCCTGCTGCTGCAACAATGCTCCGCCGCCCTCGCCGCCAGCACCTTGGACCAGATAAACGTGTCCTACCAGGACGGCACAGAAACTTTTATGAACGAGCGTCTCCCCGAAGTTTCGGCCGGCGCGTATCTGCGCTCGGTTTCGGCCGGTATCTCGGAGGTTCGGGAGAAAGGATTCAAGGGAACTGTCAAATTAAAACTTATGACTACCGGTCCGGCATCCTATTTTTCCGGCAGCAAATACAGCAATATCGAGACCCCGGAGGCCTTTTCTCTGGCCGTCAGGGGTGTATTCGAGTTTGATGGGGAGGTCCATGACGGGAGATCAGGCCAGGCTGGTTGCCGGGGTTGACTGTTCCTCTCACTACATGTATGTTCTCGCCGACAAACTCATCGTAGAGACCTGCCCGTTCACCAACTGGGGGAACTGGGAGCAGGGCGCCTGGCCGGCTTTCTTCGGCGTCTGCGATGGTATCGACGGTCAGATGGTGGTGCGGCGCGACGGAACCCTTTTGCCCTGCTGCAACGATATAGGCGCCAGGCTTAACCTGGGCAACTGTTTCGAACAACCGCTCAGCGCGCTCCTCGCCTCCGGAGAAACCAAAGTTTTCACCAAAAAACTGCGGTCCGGGCGCATGCCCAATCAGGTGTGCCGCAGGTGCAAAGGCGACCTATCCTTCTGGACGTCACTGAAGCGCCAGGCGTTCGCGCTGGCGAATATCCCGGAGTCCGGTTCGGTTACGAAAAGAATAGTCCTGTAAGCGGAGAACTATGAGTGAAAAAGTAATTTTAATCACGGGGTGCGGCAGCGGACTGGGGCGCATCTTGGCAACTCTGGCTGCGGAGAGGGGACACCGAGTTTACGCGGGGACCCGCTCCCCATCGCGCTTGTACGGCTTTTTTCGCGGCCCCCAGTCCCCTGTGCCGATAAAATTGGACCCGGCCAATGATCTCTCCGTAGCGCGTGCCATAAGGCTTATCGCCCGGAAAGAAAAGAGGATAGACGTCCTGATAAACAACGCGGCGTACGGGTTGGCTGGTCCGATGGAAACCATCCGGCCCGCCGAACTGCTGAACAGCCTGAACGTGAACCTTTGCGGCCCTTTGCGATGCATCAAAAACGTCCTCCCACTGATGCGTGCGCAAAATAAAGGGTGGATAATCAATATCGGGAGCCTGCGCGGAGTAATGGGAGGCAGGTTCCTAGGCAGCTACGGGAGTTCCAAGGCCGCCCTCGACAGTATTTCCGAGTCCCTACGGCACGAACTGCGCGGATCCGGGATAAACGTATCGGTAGTGATACCGGGCTTTTTCCCGTCGTCTTTCGGAGAGCACGCACGCTACGGGTCAGACCGGTCTGGGGCCGGCGCATACGCCGCGGACTTCGGGGAATACCTGGCGCGCGTAAAGGCTTGCACTGCCGCGCCCGGAGACAAAGAGGCCGTAAAGATCTCTGGCGCGGTACTGGACATGGTGGAGAGGGGAAAAGATGTCTTCCGCCTTATTCCGGATCCCGCCACCCTTGCGGCTGTCGCGCTAAAATTAAGACGCCCTTCCGAACTGATACATGAGCGATTGAGGTGACAACATGAAGAAATTTAATATTTTCCGGCACGCGACTCATAGGATAACGGAAGAGGAATTAAAAAAACTGGCGGCTGCGCACGGCAAAAGCGTGGCGGAAATGCGCAGTGAAATCGCTCACGCCATTAAAGACCTGCAGTATACGCAGAAAGAAATACGCCATATCATTTCGCAGAATAAGTATTGCGTTCTCCCGGATCATGGCGCAGGGATTGGCCGGTACGGCGCTGGCGACGGATTGTCTCGGTTCTTCCTGTGCCACGACAATGGCAAAGCAGGCAAACAGGCCAGACGGCGGGATTCCGCCCTGGTCACCGGGTTCGGCCCGACTAATTCGCCGACCGCCGGAACCCTTTCGGTCATATTCTGCATCCTGGAGATCCAACGCCGGACCGGTTTCTACACACACATAATCATTTCAGACCTGGGCGCGTTCAACTCGCGCAAGAAGCCGCTCTCCTCGCTGTACGGCAACGCCCGAAGGTTCGTGCAGTTCATTAAAAAATTGGGGTTTGACGAATCCCGCGGCGAAATACGGACGCATGCCCACCATGACTTTCTTAAGGCTTTCGCGCTTTCCTCAAGCGTGCTGACGATAAAGGATTTCCTCCATAACGAAGAGGCCACGGAAGAGATGTACAAGCGCCTTAATCTTCAAGGGAACGACTTCTCGGTAATGGTGGACAAGACTTTTACCGTCACTGATATCCTGCTGCCGATACTGCGAGACAGGGCCAAGACCGTAATAGTAGTCGCGGGCCTCGAGGAGCATTATTACCCAAAACTCGCCAGAATGGCGGTAGAGCGGCTCCGGAATACCGGCGGCGGCCTCAAGGAGATGATAGCTCCGGATGCCAGCGTCTGCGCGTTTTACGGACGACTGATAGAGGGGCTTTTTCCTTACGTAAAAATGTCTAAGAGCATACCGGAATCTTCGATAAACATAGGAGAACCCGAAGCGAAAATCCGGCGGAAAATACTCACTTCAGAGGCGCGGAACGAGCATGTCATTTTACAGATGATGGAATTAGCCTCAGACTGGGACGGGGAAAAACGCAAGCGTGCGGCGGCAGCTTTTTCAAAAGCCCAGAAATCCGATACCGCTCCGTGGAACGCTTTCAAACAGGAGTACCTCAGGTTCATACTGAAGGTTAAAAAACTTTGGGATGAGACCGAGAACTGCCTGCTCTCCGATGCGGAAATGAAGCGCGAGTTGTTTCCCGGAGGGAAATGAGGCCGGACTACATATTTGCCGACCTCGACGGGGTAATCGCCGAAGGGGAAAAGATTTCACGCCCCGCCGCGGCCTTCCTGAGATTTTGCAAAAAGAGCCGCCTCAAGGTATGCCCTGTAACTGGTAGGAGTTGGCCCCATGCCAGGCACATACTCCGGGCCGGAGGGTTCAGTGGACCATACATTCTTGAGGACGGCGCGGTCATTCTTTCCGGGTCGGGGAAAGAGATATCCGCCACCCCCTTGCCACGGAGAACGGTCACGCTGGTCGCGGACGTGCTTAAAAAGATCCGGACCGAGTACGCCGTATTCTGCCATGAAAGCAGGGACTACTATATATGGCCTGGACCTTCCGGCATCATTCCCTTCACCCCGCCGCGCGGAAGCGCCATGTTTGCCTGCGCTGACACCCGGGAATTCGTTAACGCTGCTGCCACGATGAAAGCCCGCAAAATAGTGATCTCCTCAAAACTAAAACTCAACTCTCCGGAATACGGTTTGAAGGTACAGGCATCGGAGGGGGGCTACTACGCCTTCCTTGCGCCGGGAATGGATAAAGGGGCCGCCATCAGCGCCTTCCTGCGGCGGGCCGGCATACAGCCTGAGAAGGTATGGGTCTGCGGGAATGACTGGAATGACATTTCCATGTTCCGACTGCCTGTCGGATTCCGCGCTGCGGTCCGGACCCAACATACCCCTCCTGAACTGATTGGCATGGCCGATATTGTTTTCAACGGTAGGATTGACGCACGGGTGTTAACAGCGAAACTTCAGCAGCAATTGCGCGCTGGGGACCGCGCCAGGTGACTTTATCTAGATGGATAACCGCCGCCGTAATACACGCTGACATATGTCCATAAACACAAATTTTGATGGATTCCATTTTAAGAGCCCGCGTGCGTTCTGGCATATCTGGGGCGCGGAATTCTTTGTGGCACTGGGCAACGGGGTCACGATATTTGCCATTAGCATCTGGGCTTGGAAGCTTACCGGAAGCGCCACCGCTTTAGCGCTAACGAGTTTTTTCGGCTTCCTGCCATCAATTCTGCTCGGTGCCTTCGCTGGTACGTTGGTAGACTATTACAACCGTAAACTTATCCTGCTAATCTGCGGCTGCGGTGAAATGCTGGGCGCCGGATTTTTATTGTACCTATTCAGCACCGGTGCTATTACTCTTAACTATGTTTATGCGGTTAATTTTTGCGTAGGCTGTTTTTCGGCTGTGCACTATCCGGCATATCAGGCTGCGGTTTCCGCTATACTTCCTAGGACAGAGTATGTCCGTGCAGGAGGCCTTACCTCTTTTATCGAAACGTCTTCCCGCGTATTTTCCCCGGTTTTGGCGGGAGCGATACTCGGATTGGCCTCTATAAATTCGGTCTTGGCACTGGACTTCCTGCTCTGCCTGACCTCTATTATATTATTAGCGCCGATTAAGCTCCCTCATGCAAGTCATGTCACAACTCCGAAAAGGTCTTTTCTGAAAGATTCCCTCTTCGGGTTAAAGTTCATCTTTGAACATAAGAGTTTTCGTCACCTGCTAATCCTGTTCTTTTATTTTAACCTAATCGTAGTTTTCAGCTTTACCCTGTTTACTCCGATGCTCATGGCTAGGACCAACAACAACGAGGTGCTCGTGGCCAGCATAAGGTCAATGGGAGCCATCGGTGGGGTAATAGGGAGCATCCTCGCCGCAATATGGGGAGGCTTCCGAAAAAAAACAGATACTATACTTGCCGGGATGGCGGGGATGGGTTTATTTATAGCTCTTGCCGGGTTCTCACGCGAATACGCATTACTAATGGTGGCGTCACTGGGCGTTTCACTAACAATCCCATTCATCAATGCTTCTACCCAAGCATTATGGCAATCCAAGGTTGCGCATAGCATACAAGGCAGAGTCTTTGCCGCAAGGCGCATGATATCTCAAATGGCCGCGCCTATCGCCATGCTTTTAGCCGGCCCGCTAGCTGACCGCGTGTTCGAACCCATTGGACGAAACGGGGGCTCTACAATACAGGTATTGGCCGGAACAGGCAAAGGCGCGGGTATGGCGCTTTTATTTATACTCATTGGCGTTACGGCGGTCTTTATCAGCGTATTCGGCTATTCGTCCAAAGCCATACGGAACGCGGAAGAACTCCTGCCGAACGCCTGATTCATCCGTATATATATAGTCCCAGGTGTAAGCTATGCCTACAAAGAAATCAGACCTCAATGGTATCGCCAGCATTAAATCCTTGAGAGTTATCGTAACGACACGGTGCAACGCTAAACTCCTTAAACCGCAGGCAGACTCTCCCGGAGTATGCGAGTTCTGCTACAGGCAGAAGGAGCAGGTGTCCGGCGATAGGGAGACAATAGACCAGCTGCTGAAGAATATCTCAAAAAATCCTAATATACGTTCGCTGATCTTTACGGGTGGAGAGCCCCTGGTCTCGCGCCACCCAAGATACCTACTGAAATCGGCTTTCAGCATCGGTTTTCACAACACAATACACACAAATGGGCTCACTCTTGAAAAAAACAAGGAGACGCTTAAATATCTCATTTGCGTATCGCTGCCGCTAGATGGGTCAAACGCGGAAATTGCGGACTACTATAGGGGCGTCGGGTATTTCAATACCTTGCAGAACTGCCTAGACCTGCTGCATGCGAACGCAAAAAATATCGGTTTACACACATTGCTTACTCCGTATAATATTGCCGACCTCGAAAACATGGCAGTCTTTGCGCAGAAGCATGCGCCAATGTATTGGTTCATTAAGCAGTTCAGGGCAGCCAACTTGGCTGCGGGATCAAACTCTAAACATTACGGCCTTGAAACATCCCAGTTTCAAAAATCCGTACAGGACCTGATTCACAAATACCCGTCCCTCAACATATTTGCCTCGGCATCTTCCGGCATGCCATCGCAAACGCTGTTCGTTTACTTGGATGGACGCGTTTTCGCGCACATGCCTGGGCACCAAGATAATGTCCTTGTCGGGAATCTGCTATCAGATAGCTGGGAAGAGTTGGCCATATCATTTGCGAATTATCAGACAGATCCTGCGCATTAGGCATGCTTGATGTTTGCCAGACACTTGGGAACCAGGCTGCGACTGTGAAACCCTCACTCGGATTAAGGTTGGACACATTTTTGAAGGCTTCTGGAGGACCAAAGAGAAATCCAAAAACTGATCCAACCTGGATTATTTTTACCAGAGAGGGGAAACTGCAATAAGGTAATTCCTTAACTGGTGGCCATAATCCCCGAAAAAGAAAAAAATAAATGCGGGGATGTACGGCCTGCCCGGCAGGCCAGGAGCGGCCCGGCCAAGGCCTACGTTTATTGGGCCGGCTGGCGGCGCAGAAGGAGGTTTTTATAAGATGTAGCCTACCGGCGGAGCAAGAGCGAAGGCGCGTAGTGCCGAGCCTTGCGAACACGCTTCTCGCGGCAAGGAGCAGTGCGGGGCCGCGTTGCGGGGCCACGCCTGCGACGACATCTCGCGGGTAAGATCAGCAATACAATGTTTTGAGTACCGGATAAACGGTCCGGTTTATACGGGACCAAAGTTCATCCGAATGTAATAATACAGACTTTTCCCGGCTGGCGGGATACGGGTT
>JACQYT010000046.1 GCA_016208085.1 Elusimicrobiota bacterium
CAGTTCCGCGCCCAGCCTGCCGATTTCCGCTTCTTTCTGGCCGGCGGCCTCCCTGAGGCTCTGCAGTTCGGTAACAAGGGCTTTTTCCCCGGCGGAGAATTCCTTCTCCAATATGTCGCAGCGCGCCCTGTATTCCTCGCGTTCCTTGTTCAGCAGGGACTTGAAGTCGGATTTTTTGCCGGCCAGTTCAAGTTCGGCGCTCACGCGCTCTTCTTGGCGTTTATAAAGTTCGCTTTGAAGCTTGACGATGTCCTGCGTCTTATTTTTTAGTTCAACTTCCAGTTTTTTTATTTCGCCGGCGAGTCCGGCCGCGCCCTCTTTGAAAGCTTCCAGTTCGCCTAATCTGGCGTTGGACAAGTCAAGCTCTTTGCGCGCCGCTTCAAGCCGCTCGTTTGAGACGGCCAGGTCTTCGTCTTTTTCCCTGAGCGCGGAAATGGAAGACTTATTAAATACGCTTATCTTCGTTATTTCCAGCGTCAGGGCTTTGAGTTCCTCTTTCAGCAGGGCGTTATGCGTGCTCGCCGCCGCCAGTTCCTTCTTCAATCCGGCATTTTCCAGCTCCCCGCGGGCGAGGGCGTCTTTAAGGGCCTGCGGTTCGCTGCTCAGCGCTTTTTCCCTGGCGGAGAACTCCGAAGCCAGACTGTAACGTTCCAATCTGTATACCTCGCGTTCCTTGTTCAGCAAGGACTTGAATTCAGCGCCTTTTTTGGTTAGCTCCAGCTCCAGACGGGTGCGTTCTTCCTGGCGCTTTGCGCGTTCGCAGTTTAGCGAGGCAAGGAGCTGTTCTTTGCCGTTCAGCGCGACTTGAAGGGCCTTCAGCTCGGCCGCGTGGAGCTCCTTCAGCTTTTTTATTTCATTGGAATATTTATTCGCGCCGTCTTTGAGCTTTTCCAGTTCGATTATCCTGTCGCGGGACGCGTTAAGCTCTTTTCCGGCGGTTTCCTGCTCCCTGGCGGCGGAATCCCTCTCCAGGCTGTCGCGCTCCGCCCTGGAGGCCTCGCGCTCCCTGTTCAGCAGGGAATTGAAGTCGGATTTTTTTCCGGCCAGCTCAAGCTCCAGGCGGGTGCGTTCTTCCTGGCGCTTTACGCATTCGCAGTTTAGCGCGGCAAGGAGCTGTTCTTTGCCGTTCAGCTCGGCTTGAAGGGCCTTCAGCTCGGCTCCGTGGAGCTCCTTCAGCTTTTTTATTTCATTGGAATACTTATCCGCGCCGTCTTTGAATTTTTCCAGCTCGATTATTCCGGCGCGGGACGCGTCAAGCTCTTTTCTGACGGTTTCCTGGCCGGCCCGCGCGCTTTTCAGTTCCACGCTCAGCCTGCCGATTTCCGCTTCTTTATTGCCGGCGGTCTCTTTAGCGTTCTGCAGCTCGGTAATAAGGGTTTTTTCCCTGCCGGAAAATTCCTTTTCCAGCCCGTCGCCGCGCGCCCTGTATTCCTCGCGCTCCTTGTTCAGCAAGGACTTGAAGTCGGCTGTTTTGTTAATCAGTTCCGACTCAAGGCGCTCGCGCTCTTCCCGGCGTTTGGCAAGTTCGCTTTGAAGCCCGAAAATGACCTGGTCTTTGTTTTTCAGCTCAAGGTTCAGCGCCTCGGCTTCTCTCGCGCGGTCTTGTTCCAGTTTTTTTATTTCGCCGGCGAGCCTGGCCGCGCTCTCTCTGGAGGCTGCCAGTTCGCCTGATTCGGCGTTGGACAAGTCAAGCTCTTTGCGCGCCGCTTCAAGACGGTCTTTTAAGTCCGCTAAGTCTTCGTCTTTTTCCCTGAGCGCGGAAAGGGAAGACTTATTGAACACGTTTATCTCTTTTATTTCCAGCATTCTGGTCTCAAGTTCCCCTTTCAGCAGGGCGTTATGCGTGCTCGCCGTCGCCAGTTCCTTCTTTAATCCGGCATTTTCCAGCTCTCCGCGGGTTATGGCGTCCTTAAGAGTCTGCGGTTCGCTGCTGAGTTCTTTTTCCCTGGCGGCGGCTTCCCGGTCCCTGGCGGCCAGATCTGTCCGGAGATTATCTATGACGGCTTTAGCGCTTTCCAGGGAGGTCTTCAACTCGTTCACTTCCCTGTCCCTGCGAGAGAGCTTTTCAAAGTTAGTTTCGGATTCTTTTTTTACGCGCTCAAGCGCTTTTACCGTGAGGGTTATATACTTGGTTTTTTCCTCCAGTGAAAAACGGGTCTGTTGCAGGGCCGCGTCCAGGTCGCGTATTTTGGCGGCGAGCGCCCCTATTTTTTCCTCGTCGGCTTTGCGCCTGTCGTGGGCGCTTTTCATGTCCAGATTAAGCCTGTCAAAGTCCGCATCCTTGCGGCTGACGGCTTCCTTAAGGCCCTGGAGTTCGTCCATCAACGCTTTTTCCATCGCGGAAAATTCCTTCTCCAGCTTGTCACAGCGCGTCCGATATTCCTCGCGTTCCCCGTTTATGGCGGACTTGAACTCGGAGGTCTTCCCGGCCAGTTCAAGCTCCGCGCGCTCGCACTGCGCCTGGCGCTTATCCAGGGCGCTTTGAAGCTCGGCAATGAGCAGTTCCTTGTTCTTCAGCTCGCGGTTCAGGACTTGGAGATCGCGCAGATGCTCTTTTTCGCGGTCCGTGAGCTCATTGAACGCTTCGGTTCCGGCCGGAAGCCGGTCTTCCTCAATCAGTTTGAGTTTCGAAAGCGCTTTATGCAAAAAGTCTTTTTTCGTCATGGGTTTTTGCGCAGGCAATACGGCGTATCATATCTGTACGGTGATATTATATAAATAACGAGTTACGGAATTATGAATTGTTTTGATACTATTTTGGACGGGCGAACCGCGTGATTTTACGCTAATAGGAATTTCCTTTTTTTTGTATCATATTCTTACTGCATGACGAAGCACAAAATACTGACGGCCGTTGCGGCGCTGGCGCTGGCCGCCCACCTTTTGATGGGTTTTGTCTTTATAAAGTCCGCCGCGCCCACCTATGACGAGCCGGTGCACCTCTCAAGCGGCTACTCTTATCTGGCCACCGGCAAGTATATCATGAACATCATGGACCATCCGCCGCTGTCCGAGATGGTCTCTGCCCTGCCGCTCCTGTTTTATAAACCCAGCATTTTCTCAAATCACACGTATTTCATGGGAGCGCTCCCGTATCACTACGGGGACCTGTTCCTGTACCAGAACATCGTGGACGCCGGGAAGCTGCTGAACACGGCCCGCGTGTTTTCTTTTATCCTGTGGGGAGCCGTCTTCGCGTTCTTTATCCGGCTTTTCGCTTTTAAAACGGCCGGTTTTGAGGCGGCGGCTTTTTCGGTCGCGGCCTTCGCCCTGCTGCCAGCGTTTATCTCAAATAACGCCCTTGTCACCACCGACGCCGCGCCGGCGGCGTTCTATTTTGCATCCTTCTGCCTGGGGTGCATGTTCGCCCGCATCGAGCCTTTAACCGTGACGCTGCGGGGGCATAAGGTCGTGCAGGTCCAGGATAATAAAAGGCGCTACCGCTACGCCGCGCTTACCGGCCTGGCGACCGGGCTCGCCATGGCTTCAAAATTCAGCATGTTCGTTATTCCGCCGCTGGTTATAGGTATGTGGATCCTGCACAATATTCTTGAGCCTAAAATACGCCTGCCGCGGCTGCTGTGGTACGCGGCTGTTTATCTTGCGGCGGCCCTTTTGACCCTGGCCGTCGTTTACAAATTCGATCTCCCGCTGTATTTTGACGGGTTACGGGAAACCTTTAAAAGACTGGACCAGGGCCGGTCTTCTTTTATCTGGGGAATCCATTCAATACAGGGAGTGTGGTGGTATTTCCCGTTTGCGCTGGCGATTAAAACACCTGTCGCCGCGCTGGCGCTCGCTTTTACGGGCCTGGCGGTTTCTCTCTCAAGATTCAAAAAAGAATATCTCTGGCTTCTCCTCCCGCCGCTCTGTTATTTTGCGTCCGCGATGTTCACAAAGGTGCAGATAGGGTTCAGGCATATAATGCCCGTAATGCCTTTTCTGGCGGTCTTCTCTGGACTTGGCGCGGCGTATCTGAAAGAAAAGAAGGCGCTCCGGTGGGCGTTCGCCCCGCTGGCGTTTCTCTGGCTGTGGGGGCTTGCGCGCACCGGGCCTTATTACCTGGAATATTTCAATGAATTAGCCGGCGGACCAAAAAACGGTTATAAATATCTTGTGGATTCAAACCTGGACTGGGGGCAGGGCCTGAAGCCCCTTGGCGCATACCTTAAAGGGCTGGGCGGGCCGCCTGTGATGCTTTCTTATTTCGGCGTGGCAAAGCCGGAGTATTACGGTATAAAGTATTTCCCTCTGAAAGGCGGCCTTGCCCACGTGGAACATAACGGCACGGGCGAGGATGTTTGCGCTATAAAAAGGCCGCTGTTAGCCGTTTCCGCCACTAATCTGCAGGGGGTTTATTTTCCGGACCACGCCGTTTTTGACTGGCTGAAAGAGAAAAAACCGCTGTTCAGCGCCGGGTATTCCATCTTCCTGTACGACCTCACCGGCGACAGGGAGAGCCTGGCAAAACTTGCAGAGCTGCTAGACCGCAACGGCCTGAACCGCGAAGCGGACTGCGTCAGGTTATCTTAGTTTTCCGGCTCAAATTCGTCCTTGCCGGCGCCGCAGAGCGGGCAGACCCAGTTCTCGGGGAGCTTTTCGAACGCCGTGCCGGGGGGGACGTTGTTGTCGGGGTCGCCCAGCTGGGGATCATAGACGTAACCGCATAATTTGCATACGTATTTTTTCATAATTTCACCCTTTTTTAGGGCCGGATCCGCTTTCCGTCATTTAGGAGCCGTTAAAAAAGTCCGATTTCCAAAGTCCGTGAAGATTGCAGTATTCCCTGACGCTGACCTCTTTCGGTTCAAAACAGAGGCAGAAAGAGGCTTCCGCCGGCCGGCCGGGTTTCAGAAATTCCCGGAATACCCTGCCGTCCGCCGTCAATTCTATCCACTCTATGAAATGCTTTTCTTCCATCGGGTGCGGCACGTCGCCGACCTTCACTTTGAAGCCGGTTTTTGTCTTTTCTATTACGGGCACGTGCTTTTCCTTCGCCCCGTCCGACGTGTTCTCGGTAAAAAGGCGCATTTCCTTGCCGCAGCAGACCAGCGTGCCGGGGCCTTCACGGAGAATCTCCGCTATGTTCCCGCAGATCTCGCACTTATATATTTGTTTTCGTTGTGTCATCGTGACCTCCGTGATGATAGATGCGTAGAAGCCTGGATGCGCAGATGCATTGCTATGCCTCTAAATTGCCGCGCCTCTACACTTTTACGCCTCTTTCCTACATTAGCGCTTTTACCGCGTTCAATACTTCCGTATAATTCGGTTCCTTCGCCACTTCCGGCATTATCTTGGCGTATTTTACTATCCCGTCCCTATCCACTATAAATACCGCCCTGGCGAGCAGCCGCAATTCCTTTATCAGCACGCCGTAGGTCTTGCCGAAGTCGGCTTTCTGATAGTCGGAAAAAGTCCTAATCCGGTTCACTCCGGCGGCCCCGCACCAGCGTTTCTGGGCGAAAGGCAAGTCCATGCTGATAGTCAGCACGTTTACGTTCGGCCCCAGGGCTTCGGCTTCCTTGTTGAACCGGCGGGTCTGGAGATCGCAGACCGTGGTGTCCAGGGACGGGACGACGCTGATTACGGCTATGCGTCCTTTAAAACTCCGTGAAAATTTCAGCGGCAGCATTTCGTTGTCTACGACCTTGAAATCCGGCGCCGTCATACCGACCTTGATCTCGTCCCCGACGAGCGTCATGGTTTTGCCCTGCAGCGTGACCGTGCGCTTCACCGTTTCTTTCTTGACTTCCTCGTTGATGTTTTCGTCCATAAGTTCTCCAATATTAGATGTAAAGAGGCAAGGATGCAAAGCAAGGCAGAGGCGCTGCAACTTAGACGCGTAGCAATTTAGTATACAGGCTTTGCGTCCTTACTTCCAGATTGCTTTGCCTCTAAACTGCTTTGCGTCTATTGTGTCGCGTTACCAGTTTTCCGCCAGCATTTCAAAATAAGCCCTGGGATGCGCGCAGGCCGGACAGACTTTGGGCGCTTCCTCTCCCTCGTGGACATAGCCGCAGTTGAGGCAGCGCCATTTGATCCTGGAGTCTTTCTTGAATGCTTTGCCTTCTTCCAGGTTTTTTAACAGGCCGCGAAAGCGCCTTTCATGCTGTTTCTCGGCCACCGAGACGGCCTCAAACACTTTGGCTATCTCCTCAAGTCCTTCTTCGCGCGCGGTCTTCGCGAACGCGGGATACAGCCGGCCCCATTCATGGCCTTCCCCGTCCGCCGCGGCCTTAAGATTGGCTGCCGTGCCGCCTATAACGCCGGCCGGGAACGCGGCTTCCACCATTGCCTCGCCGCCTTCAAGGAATTTGAAAAATCTTTTGGCGTGTTCCTTTTCCTGCTCGGCGGTCTCTTCAAATATTTTAGAGACCTGTATGTAATCCTCTTTCTTCGCCGCGCCGGCGAAATAGGTATAGCGGTTACTGGCCTGCGATTCGCCCGCGAAAGCCGCCATCAGGTTTTTTTCCGTCTTTGAGCCTTTTATTTTCATGTTCTCCTCCCGCGTTGCAGTAATATATTACCAAATTAATGAAAAACGCGTCAGATGTTGTTTTTGCGTATGCCGGCCCTTGTCAGGGCGAAATCGTATTTGACCGGGTCCGCCGGGTTTACGCGCCTGAAGGCGGCGGTTATCTCAAGCGCCGTTTTCATGGAGGTCTCGTTCCTGGCGGTCAGCCCCAACTCCTTCGCTACCTGGAACATATGGGTATCCAGCGGCGCTATAAGCTTTGAAGGGGGGATGCCTTTCCAGACTCCGGGGTCCACGGCGTCGCGCCTCACCATCCACCTTAAAAACAGGTTGAGCCGCTTGAAAGAGCTTCGTTTCTCGGGGCAGGGCGTAAGGGTTGGGGCGCAGGCTTCGGCGTTGAAGTCGTTTACAAAGGAGTAAACGGCCTCCGCCAGCGTGTCGTCGGCGGGCCGGTAATGCCTTAAAAAGCATTTTTCAAGCGAGCCGTATCTCTGAAGCGCGTTTTTGAGGTTTATAAGGAAAACGGAAAGCTCCGCTCCAGCGGTAAAGCGGTGTCTGAACGGAGTAAATGTCCCGGCGATTTCTTTCGCGCTGCTTTTCAGTAGCCAGCCGCGCGGCGAGGTTCCCATCGGCTTAAGGACTTTTTCCACGCTTTTTAAGATCTGCTTCACGTTGCCGTAGGCCAGCGCCGCGGCTATGAATCCCGCTGTCTCCCGGTCTTCGGAACGGGCATAGCGGTACACGAATTCCAGCGGGTCCGGATGAATGAACTCCGGCCTGTTGTACTGGCGATATGCTTTCTCAAAAAAACTCATGGCCGGCGGCATGTTATCGGCAAATTTTCGGTTCTTGCAGTAATTCATTTATTAAAAATTTTTGCGGCAAAAATTTTTACTATGCCCCGACCTTTGGTCGGGGTAACCTTGGGGCAAAAATGTAGCGGCGGATGTAAATCCGCTTGAAGGGCGATTCACATCGCCCGCTACAATTACCGGCATAGCCTGGTGTCCGAAAGCAGGTTCCCCAGCAAGCAATCGGGCTTTTTGCAGACTTTGTTTTTCAGCAGGCAGTTTGAAAGAGAAATCCCGCCGTCTATGGCTTCAAAAACATCCCGCAGCTTTCCCGCTTTCGCCTTTTTTGAAAGCAGGAAGCCGCCCTTCGGCCCCCGGCCCGGCAAAAGCAGGCCGGCGCGGGTAAGCCGCTGCATAACTTTGACCAGGTGGTTGTAGGATACGCCGAGCCCGGAAGCGATATGCCTGGTGAGGCGGGGTTTTCCGTCCGACTTGGCGATAAAGTCCACCGCGTGTATGGCTATAACCGCTGCTTCCGAGATTTTTATTATTGCGCCCATCTGCAGCATTTTACAACTTTTTCCGTAGTATGTGTCTGCTCTCTTGCCGTACTTCAGCAATTCCGCGGTCGTTTGCGGAATTGCTGTCGCGGAAGCGGGTGTGTTGTGGGGCTTGCATGAAATTTATACAATTACATTCCGGTATGAATCAAATCGAACGCATCGTTGACCTGATCGCCCGGAAAGAAAATTTCTGTCTCGCGACTGTTATCGCCTCCAGCAATCCGGACGCGCCGGCAGGCACTAAAGCGATCGTGCTCGTCGATGGGACAATGGAGGGAAGCGTAGGGCCTGCCCACATGGACAGGGCGCTGCAGACCCTGGCCATGCAGGCCCTGGCGGACGGTCAGAAACACGCCGTGCAACTTGCGGAGGGCTTCCGCGTTTTTCTCGATCTTCCCCCGGCCGACCTAAAACTTCTCATCTGCGGAGCGGGCCATATCGCCGTGCCGCTTGCCCGCTTTGCGCGCGAAGCGGGATTTAGCGTTACCGTGCTGGACGACCGCGCCGACTTCGCTCATCCCTCCCGGTTTCCCGGCTGTGAAGTAATCGCGGAAGACTTTACAACGGCCCTGCGAAAGATGTCCCTTGACCCTGCCGCCTATGTGGTCGTGATTACGCGGGGCCATGAACATGACGCGCAATGCCTGACGGAGATCTTGCCGAAAGTCACTGCCTATGTCGGCCTCATCGGCAGCCGCCGCAGGGGGCGCTTCGTCCTTGAGGCGCTGGGCAGGAAAGGGATCCCGGCCGGCCGGCTGGGTGAAGTGTTTACCCCGATCGGCCTACCCATCGGCGCCGAATCGCCGGAAGAAATCGCCCTTTCCATTGCGGCGGAGCTGGTGTGTATGCGGAGAAAGGGAGCGTTGACGGCGCGCGCCCTGCGCTCCCTGGAGGCAGGTAAATGACGACACAGGAAATATTCCGCAAGCTCGCCGAGCTCCAGGCAAATGGCATACCGGCCTGTCTTGCCACAATTACGGAAACCGCCGGCTCTACGCCCCGCGAGCCGGGCGCGAAGATGATTGTGTGCGCCGACGGCGCCATCTACGGTTCCGTGGGCGGCGGCTGCGGGGAAAACCAGGCGCGAAGCGCGGCGCTGCGCTGCCTCCTTAAGACAAAGGCGCCGGAACTGCTGGAAGTGGACCTTAACGACGACCTGGGCGTGAAAGGCGGCGATGTGTGCGGCGGAAAGATGTGGATTTTCGTCGAACCGTTCCGGCCGCATTAAAGATTGAAGATCAAAGATTTAAGATTGAAAATTGCGCCGGCCGGCATTCGGTAGTCTTGAATCCGGAATCTTAAAGATCTTTCTGCAAGGATTGTATGGTTATGGCGTCCAGCTCGCGCGCCAACCGGCCTTCAATATCCCTCATTTTTCGCCTTAGCCGGCAGGTTTTGTAATCATAGCAGAGTCTGACTCCAAACAGACAATTCTCCGTTTTAAGCGGCCCCTGAAACACCGTTCTTACTTCGCCCAGCATTATGCGCTCCGGGGGACGCGCCAGCTTAAAGCCGCCGCCCCGGCCCTTTCGCGACTCAAGAATGCCGGCTTGCTCGAGTTTTTGCAGAATTTTCCTCAAAAAAGGCCTGGAGACGCCAACCGCGCGCACCAGGTCGGAAACGGAAAGTCTTTCTCCCGCTTTATCTCCCAGGTGGGCCAGAGCGCGCACCGCGTAATCAGTTTCCCTGTTTATCAGTCTCATGCCTATATGATACTATATCAGTATCATTTTGTTAAGGGTTGTTTTTAAGATGTTCCTGATGCGTGTTTTTGATGCGGGGAGCAACGGCTAAACTTTGGGCAGGTAGATGGTGAAAACCGCGCCTTTGTCCGGCTCCGAACTCACTAAAATGTCGCCCTTATGCTGTTTTATGATGCCGTAAACTATGGACAGCCCGAGCCCGGCGCCTTTGCTTCTGGGTTTGGTGGTGAAAAACGGCTCAAAGATATGATCCATTATTTCCGGGGGGATGCCGGGGCCGGAATCCGAGACTTCTATCGCCGCATATTCCCCGGGTGCAAGCGGCAGGCGCCCGCCGGGGGGGGCGGAAAAATTTGAAGTGGCTATTTTTATCGTTCCGCCCTTCGGCATGGCGTCCCCGGCGTTTATGGCCAGGTTCATCAGCGCCCGCTGGAACTGCTCCGGCTCTATTTTCACCCGATAAAGGTCCGGCGAAAGTTCATACACTACTTTAATATTGCGGCCGAGCAGGCGGTTAAACAGGACTTGCGCCTCTTTTATCACCTCGTTTGGGTTTACCACCACGGGGGCCGTGTCCTGGCCGCTGGCGAAGATCAGCAATTGTTTTATCAGGTTGGCCGACTCTTTTGAAATCTTTAGTATCTCTTCGGCCATTTTCATGCCGGTGGTCCCCTCTTTAAGGTCTTCTTTCACCAGTTCCATGGCGCCGATGATTATGGTCAGCAGATTGTTGAAATCGTGCGAGATCTGGCCGGCCAACAGCTCCAGGGCTTCCATTTTCCGGCCTTGCGCCAGCCGGCTTTCAAATGTGAGTTCCCTGGTGATGTCGTGGCAGACCGAGATAAAATGGGTTACGCTGCCCCCGGCGTCCCTGACGGGGCTTATCCGCACTTTCTCCATATAGCGGGAGCCGTCCTTGCGTTTATTCATGAATCTGCCGGACCAGGATTGGCCGCTTTTGAGGGTGTTCCACATCCGGGCGTAAAATTCCTTCGTGTGCTCGCCGCTTTTGAGGATGTTTGCGTTTTTGCCTATGGCTTCGGAGGGCGTGTAGCCGGTAAGTTCTGCAAAGAAAGGGTTGGCGTAGACGATCTTACCTTCCGCGTCGGTGATGAAAATGGTGTCGTGGGTCTGCTCGAGCGCGTCAAAGATCAGCGCGCAGGTTTCGGCGGTGAGTTTCATGAGGATATTTTAGCAAAATTACCCCTTGAAAATTCAGGGCGCGCACTGTATACTATATTTGGAAGCGGCGTAATTTTGTTATGTTCGCGAGAGGATTATGAGCAGATTGGCCGTCTTTCTTTCAGTCGTTATCTTCAGCTCCTCCAATACCTGGGCGCAGCTGAAAGTTTATTTCGTGGACGTCGGCCAGGGCGACGCGATCTATGTCGAGTTCCCCAACGGAAAGAACGCGCTGATAGACGGCGGGCCGAACGGCGAAAAAATTCATAATTTTCTGAAAGCGAAAGGCGTCACCACCATAGACTATCTGGCTCTCACCCACCCCCACGCCGACCATTACAGGGGCTTGAAGAAAGTTTTCGCCGCCTATGACGTCAAGCATTTTTACGACACCAGAGCGGAAAACGTGGACGCCGTCGGCGACAATAATCTGCGCGAGCTTGCCGCCGCCGAACCGCAGTGCAGGAGCCATTTCCCGGAGCCCGGCCAGGAACTGAACTGGGACCCGAAGGTCACCGTCAAGGTTCTCAACGCCTGCTCCGAACCGGTGCAATGC
>JACQYT010000017.1 GCA_016208085.1 Elusimicrobiota bacterium
GCTGGGCCGGGGGAAACTCGACCGCTATAACAAATGGTCGCTCCCGGTCAAGGACATATTTCTTTATCCGCTTGTTAAGGATTTCCGCCGGCAGCTATGCGCACCCTGACGGCAAACCATATGGGTTTACTGAATATTTACCTCTTTCCGTAAATATTCAGTAAACCCGTCTCTGCCCTGCTGAAAATTCCCCGCCCCGACTGAACACACAGCCCTCCTTATATGATCAACTCCCCATGCTCGATGAGCCGTTCGGCTATAGCTGTCGCCACGGCATTGTCCTGGAAGACCTCCGTCCAGTCTTTGAACGCCTTGTTGGTCGTTATTATCATCGAGCCGGTTTCGGCCCGTTTTGATATTACCTGGAAGAACAGGTCCCGTCCGTCTTTGTCCATGGGCATATAGCCCAGTTCATCGATAACCAGCAGGCCGGGCGACGTGTAGCGCTTAAGCGCCCGCTCCAGCCCGTAATCGCACTTGGAGGCGATCAGCCGGTTGATCATATCCGCCGCCGTAGTGAACACGGTGCGTATCGTGTTTTGACAGGCCGCGAATCCGAGGGCTGTGGCCAGATGGCTCTTGCCTACGCCCCCGGGACCGAGAAATATAAGATGCTCTTTACGCCGCACGAAATCCACGCTGAACGCGTTCATAATAACGCCCTTCGGGATGTTGCTCGGGTGTGTCCAGTCAAATGAATCCAGGGTCTTCAGGCATGGGAACCGCGCCTGCTTGACCAGCCGGGCCACTGTGTTTTCATGGCGATTCGCTAATTCATGGTCCAGGACCAGCCCGAGGAACTCGGTGTTGCTCATGCCTTCCTTGCCGGCCCGGGTGACCAATTCCTCAAAGTGCCGCTCGGTATGGTTCAGGCACAGCCGCCGCAGCATTTCACAGATTTTAGGGGCCGAAGCTTTGTTATTCATCGGTGTCACCCTCAAAAAGCTGGTCATAAAGCGCCATGTCGGTTTCCTCTACCGCCACCTTGGTCCATTGCGGCTTCTTGGTCAGCACCACCGGCTGCGGCACCGGCATATTACGCGCCGCGCGCTGCTGCAAAATGATGTTCTGGATGAAATGCGCGCCGTAGGCGTGGTGCTTCAGTGCCCGGGCGATGGCTAGGTTCACTTCGTCTTTGCCATACTGCCCCGCCATAGACATGATCTTGCCCAACTGCCCCTGCAGGCTAAGTTCTGCGGCCGATAGCCCGCGCAGGTATTCCCTGGAATCTGGGCCCAGCGCCAGGAACGATTCAACCAAAAGCGACATCTGCGCTTTCTTGCGCTGAGCCTGCAGCCCCGCATAATGCCGGGGATCCTCTATTACCCGGTATTTCTCATAACAACGCACATGGGATGCCAGCAGCCTGGCCCCGCTGTATACCGCCACCCGCCGCGGCCACGCCTTAATGGTAAGCGTGCGGCCGGCGAAACCGAACGGAACCGTGTATCGATTACTGTCAAAATGCACAATCGCCTGGCTCGTCGCTCTGGCCGACGCCGTGGCGGCGCAGTCGTAATCGTTGGCCGGCAGCGGCATCAGCCCGGCGCGGTCCGTTTCCAGGCAGTCCAAGGGCCGTTCGCGGGTGGTGCCGTGTATCCTGACATTGCATTCCTCGGCCAGCCACCGCTCCGCCTCGGCCTGCACCTGCGCGTGGGAACTTATAACCCGGCCGGCCAGGAACGCGCTGCGCACGTATTTTATGCCCGATTCCACTTTGCCCTTCTCATGGGCCTTGCGGACGCCACAGGGGACCGGCTTGAACAAATAGTAGCCGGCGAAATCCATAAACCGGGGGTGGAAGCGTATGTCGGCGCCCACACGCGACAATACCACAGTTTTCAGATTGTCGTAGTTAATATGTTTCGGCACACCGCCGAAGTACCGGAACGCGTTCACATGCGCGGCCATGAAATCCTCGGTGCGCTGCGATAATGTATTATGTTGCCAGTTTCTTCTTCCGGTCATGTTCTCATAGGTTCCAATGGGTTTGGATATTTCGAGCATATGTCCACTCGCCATATAAAACGCCAACTCAACACATAATAGGGCGACGCCAAAATCCGTCTTTTGGCCTCCTAATTTCAATGTTTCCCGTCTAAAAATCCTTCAACCAACTCAAAATCTGGTCAGTGGAACTGGTCGTTTTCTTCTCCAAAGAACCCGCCACATAAATTGGGGGACCGAATTTATCTAAAGCCTCTTTCTTATGGTTCAAATCGGCATCGAGGTAGCGGCTGGTGGAACTCAGATCCGCGTGCCCGAGCCATGCCTTGATAACGTTGACTTCAACGCCCGATTCCAACAGGTGGACTGCAGTCGTGTGCCGTAGGCTGTGGGTCGAAAGTCTTTTCGATCGCAGGCTTTCGCAGGCGCTCTTGGCCCTTTGAAGATACTTGTGAACAATGCGCCTTATACCAAATCGGGTCAAGTGCGTGCCACGCTGGTTGATGAACAGAAAATCCTGACCTGGCAGCTTGGGTTTCCGTCTATACTCGTCCAAGTAGGTTCGGATGGCTTTTAAGGTCGTCGGCCATAGAGGGACCAGCCTTTCTTTATTGCCCTTGCCGGTAATGGTCGCCACCTGATTGGCAAAATCAATCCAGGAAATTCTGGTATCGGCTACCTCCTGGCTGCGGGCCCCGGTGTTATAAAGGTAGGTGAGGAGCGCCAGATCGCGGAACCCTTCTAGCTCATCTGGGTTTACCTGCGATAAAAATGCCTTAAGTTCCGTACGCGTGAGGAAATCCAGCTTGGCGTTGCGCGACCTTTTGATGGGGATGGCCTGGATTCTTTTAGCCAAACGTTCGATGCCAGGGTACTGCCAGGAAAGATATTGGAAAAAGGAACGAATGGCTGCCAGCCTGTAATTGCGCGTCGCTATTGAGTTACCTCGGCCTGCGACGGGGTCCTCCAAGTTTTTTAAGAACTCCATGATGAGCGGCACATCGATATCACAAGGTCTAAGCGCCCTGAATCCGCCTTTTTCCTTTCGGGCAAACTCAAGCAGAAGCTTGAAGGTGTCCCGATAGCTTTTTAGCGTATGGGGGCTGACTTGCTTTTGTTCCAGCAAGTAGATGGAAAAGAAGCCCTGTAAAGCTTCCTTAAGGTCTATGGTTTGCATTTTTTTCGCATGGCATTATGCAACATTTCCTCAAGGATGTCACCAGAATGTTCCTTGAAGCGCTTATTTCCTTCTCGCAGAAGGGATTGAGTAACCGTTAAATAGACTTGCGTGTTTTCCACGCTGACGTGTCCCTTGACGACTTTGTCAGACTGACCGATATACGAGGCGATGCTTTTAAAAGAAAGCTTTCTCAAGGTGTACGATTGTCAGACTCCGGAGGAAGCAAAAAGCTATCTTGAAAACTGGATTGCGGGAGCGTTTTTAAGCGGTGTGGAAACTTTCAGATCCATAGCGGAAAGTTTTCGTGACAAGATGGAGTACATGGTAAACTGGTTTAAAAAGAAAATAAGTTCCGCGATATCGGAGGGTATCAATAATAAAATCAAGCGGCTAAAACGGATGGCTTATGGATACAAGGACATTGATTATTTCAGGCTGAAAATCCATCAGCACTGCGGGCTGCTGAATCCCAGAAGATATCCACAATAATTACGAAAGAACCAAAATAAGTCAGGGAATGGTTCAGGTTATGATTGACGATAGCTTTGCCGTGGTTTTTATTTCCCAGAACAGCGCCGAGGCCCGGCTGGTTCAGCAGCTGCTTGAAGCTAACGGTCTGGACGCCATGCTGCTGGACGAGTACGCGAGCGGCTCGGTGGCCGGCTTCGGGCCGGCCATCCCGGTAAGGGTCGTGGTTCCGCCCGGCCAGGCGGAAGCCGCCCGGGCGATAATCAAAACAGCGGAAAATTAGTCCGAATCCTATAGCGCGAAAACCTCAACATGTATTCTGCTTTCGGCTACTCCCAGGCCGAGAAGCGCGGCTTTGACGGAAGCAGTCATCGGCGGCGGGCCGCACAGGAAGGCGTCGCGCTCGGCGAAATCCGGAACCAGGCGCTTTATCAGGCCGGCGTCCACACAGCCCTTTTCCCCCTGCCAGTCCGGGTCGTCGCTGAGCACATGGTGCGCGCTGAAACCGCCGTTCCGTTCCAATTCCGCCAGTTCCCGCTTAAAGACTATGTCTTTCTGCGAACGGTTGGAGTAAAGCAGAACGCTGTGTTTCCCGGCCGCCTGCAGCCGCTCCGCCAGGGACCGCACGGGCGTTATGCCTATGCCGCCGGCGATAAGCAGCGCTTTGTCGCCCAGGCATTTCTTTTCCGTAAAGACGCCGTGAGGCCCGTCTATAATAACCGGGACGCCGGGCCTTAACGAATGGTGCACCCCGGACGTGAAATTCCCCAGCTTTTTTATCGTAAAGCGCAGGCATCTGCCGTCCGGCGCTTTGGAAATGGAGAAAGGGCGGGCCCGGGTCTTAAAGCCCGGCGCCCAGAAGCGCAGCAGGGCAAACTGCCCCGCCTCGGCGGGCAACGAAGCTAGGTCGCGCCCCGTTATCCATATAGAGTCCGCTTCTGTGGTCTCCGGCAAGATCTTATCTACTACGAACCTGTGCCTGCGGTAAAGCCGGAGCGGCTTTAAAACCCGCTCCCAGGCCAGGTTCGCCAGGGCGAAGCTATAAAGCGCGTACCAGGTCCAGGCAAGGTACGGATTGCCGTTGATGCCGCCGCCCGGTTCAAGCCGGCGGCCCACGAACAAGCCAAGACCGGCGTAAAGGAGCAGGCGGGAAATATGCCGGATTTCGTAATTAAGGCTGCGGCGGACCGCGGGCAGGCACATTATGACGGCAATGATAACGAGGAAAAGCCCGGAAGTATCCCGGAATATACCGCCGGGCCAAGCGTTGACGCAGTCAAAAACCAAAAAACCGACAGCGGCAAGGACTCCGAGCGGGAACAAAACCGGCAGCGTTGCTTTCATCGGAAAGAATAAGGCCGTTTATATTATACGACTTCTTCCGCCTTAATCTTGAACTCCACTTTTATGTCCGGGTGAAGGCTGCGGCCGACCGGGCAGGCTTTTACGCAGGCCAGAAGTTTTTCGCGCTGTTTTTCGTCAAGCCCGGCGGGCAAAGCGATGGTCCCGGTGAACTTTGAAATGCGCCGCGGGCTTTCCTGCATGTGTTTCTCTATTTCTATGGCCGCACCCTTAAATTCTATGCCGTTGCGCTCGGCCACCCCGGCCATGACGGTTAAAATGCAGGAAGCTAGCGAGGAAGCGAGCAAATCGGTGGGCGAAAAAGCCCTGCCCTTTCCGCCGCTGTCAACCGGCAGATCGGTCAGGATCCTGCCGCCGCTCGGTCCGTGCTCAAGCTCCACCTGCTGGCCGCCTATATATTTCGCGGTTACTTTTACAGCCATATAGTCTCCTTAGCCCGAAAATTGCCTGCCCGCCTGCCAAATATTCCGGCGCTTTAGTCATTATACAATTTGGCGGGCAGGCAATTTTCGGGTCATCCTTCGCTTTTCGGCGAAATCTTCCAACCGGTCGATTTTGCCAATAACTGCCGGTGTATTTATGGCTCGCCGGCCAGCGGGGAACCTGAAAAACAAAACCGCCGCCGCGCACATAAGTATTGAAAACCCGCCGGTAAAAAAGGCAAAATCTATGTATGAACCTGAGAACTGTTTTAAAACTGTCGGCCTTTTCAGTTTTTTTAGCCGCCGCGGCCTGCACTAACAATAAGCAGGAAACGGCCCCGGCTGTGACGGAAAATCCGGCCGCAACCGCTGAAACGCCGGCGCAAACCGCCGCCGTAAAGGAGATAAAAAAAGATATGCAGGCGCTTCTAAACCCTCAATCGGCCGACGCCGCAGCCCCCGCGGCGTTCAAAGTCATGTTCAAGACCACCAAGGGCGACTTCACACTGGAAATCACCCGGGCCTGGGCTCCCTTGGGGGCGGACCGGTTCTATAATCTCGTGAAGAACGGCTATTTCACGGATATAGCCTTTTTTCGCGTGATAAGCGGCTTCATGGTCCAGTTCGGCATCCACGGCGACCCGGCAGTCAGCTCGGCCTGGCGCGGCGCCAATATTAAGGATGACCCCGTAAAGGAATCCAATGCGAAAGGCTACATCTCCTACGCCATGGCCGGCCCCGACACCCGCACCACGCAACTGTTCATAAACTACGGCAACAACGCCCGTCTCGACGGCTCAGGCTTTTCCCCGTTCGGCAAGGTGATAAAGGGCATGGAAATTGTGGAGAGCATTTATTCCGGCTACGGCGAAGGCGCGCCCTCCGGCATGGGCCCCGACCAGGGCCGCGTCCAGATGGAAGGGAACGCCTATCTTAAGAAGGATTTCCCCGACATGGACTATATAAAAAGCGCGGAACTGCTGAACTAAAAATAAAATGTTGTCCGACAACATTTTATCCTACCCGGCACGGGGTTTTCTTCAACACCTTGCCGGGGTGGAGCGAAGCGACACAATTCAATAGTAAAAATTTTTGCGGCAAAAATTTTTAGTAATTCTTTTTACTCCGCCTCTACCTGCGGTTAAGACGGTTTTTGTAGATGTGGCTGGCGGTCTGGTAAAAAGCGACTGCTTCGTTTTCAAGTTCCTTGCCGCTTTTTGCGGCCAGAGTCTGGGCAGCCTCGTCCCAGTTATACGCTTTAAGGTGTTTTTTAGGCCCGAGAACGGCCAGTTCGCCGTCTTTAAGATAGCCCAGCTTCTGGTAGGTGGACACAAAAGCCCTGCCGCCGACCTTCCCCCCTTTCAGAACGTCCCTGCCCATAAAGCGCGTTTCATAACTGAAATTCAAAAGCCCCAGTATCGTCGGGGCCGTGTCTATCTGGCCGGCCAGAGTTTCCACGACCCCGGCTTTTACGTGGGCCGGGGAATAGACCAGCATCGGTATATGATAGTTCCTCACCGGCATCTCGGTCTTGCCGGCCGAATTGGCGCAATGGTCGGCCGTTATGATAAAAACGGTGTCCCTGAACCAGGGCTTGCCTGCGGCGTCCTTAAGGAATTTGCCTATGGCGTAATCCGCGTACTTTATCGCGCCCCTGCGGCTCTTTGAAGAAGGCGGGATGTCTATCCTGCCGTCAGGATAGGTGAACGGCCTGTGATTGGAAGTGGTCATCAGCAGGCTGAAGAAAGGTTTCCCGGCCCGGTAAGAGCCGTCCGCTTCCTTTACGGCTTTGTTGAACAGGTCCTCGTCCGATACGCCCCAGATATTGGAAAATATTATTTCGTTCTTTTCAAAACCGGCCCGGTCCACGATCTCAAAACCATTGCCCGAGAAAAAGGCGTTCATGTTGTCAAAATAACCGTAGCCGGCATATATGAATTTGACGGTATAACCGCGGTCGCGCATCAGGCGGCCCCAGCAGAAAAAACCGCCGTTGTCCGGCCGCTTGACTATGGAGGCGCCGGGCAAAGGCGGCAGGGACAGCTCCACGGCCTCCAGCCCCCGCACCGTGCGCGTGCCCGTGGCGTAAAACCGCCTGAAGAAAAGCGACTTCGGCGCGAGAGCGTCCACGTTGGGCGTTATGCCTTTGGTCCCGCCGAAATCTTTAAGATACTCGGCGCTGAGGCTTTCCTCCATTATCAGGATGATATTAAGTTTTTTTTCGGGTCCGGAAGCCTTTATCTTTCTTCTGATATCTTTGATATCGGAATTTGAAAATCCGGCGTTCGGCCCGCTTAAAGCCCGCCGGACCGTCCTAAAAGCCGCGTCGGAGTCCATTGAAGCGTAGAATTTCTCATAGGGCAGTTCATTATTCCTGAAAGCGGAGAAAAAAGAGTAAATGCCGTTGGCGGCCAATTCATTGGCGTATTCGTTCCTGCTTATCCGGGCCCAGTCCAGGTCCACTAATAAAAAACTTAACACGGGGACCGCCAGCATACAAGCCGCCGGGGCCAGCCGCCGTTTGAAAGGGCTGTCGTATTGAAGCGCGGCGTCCAGTTTTTTTCTTGCTGCGGCGGACACCGCGGCCGACAGCGCGAACAGCCCCGGCAGTATGACCCACAGGTTATACGATTCCCTGATATTGCCCCAGACCTCGCTGGTATATACCAGGTAATCCACGGCTATGAAGTTGAACCTGACCCCGAACTCATAGAAAAAGAAATACTCGGCCGCTCCGTTGAAGGCCAGGATATAGACGGCCGCAAAGAACAACGCGCGCATAAACCCTCTGTGCTTTTTGGAGGTATAAAGCCCGGAAGGGGCGAAAAGCGCCCAGAGGGCGAGCGGCAGGGCCGCGTAGAAAAAAGCGACCAGATCAAAGAAACAACCGGCGGCATAAATCTTCACCAGCGCGAGGGGGCCGTGTTCAAGTTCAGGCCAGGCATAGGCCGTCAGCGCGGCCCGCGTGATGAAAGAGGCCGCCAGGAACAGCGCCAGAAAGGGGTAGATAAATGAAAACCGGCTTTTAGAAATCATATAAAATCGCTTCGCGATTTTAGAAATAAAATGTCGTAATACAACATTTTACCTTAAGGTTACCCCGCCCTTCAGGGCGGGGTATGGTAAAAATTTTTGCTGCAAAAATTTTAAATAAGTTCCGGCAGAACCTGGACGGCGTCCGCGTCTATCTTGACAACGGCCGCCCGATCGTGGGCGGTGGGGCCCCTGTTTATAATCGCGTAAGGCTTGCCGTCCGCGCGCGCGCTGAGCGGCACCGAAGCAGCGGGCTCCACGGAAAGCGTAGAACCTATGGAGATGACGAGGTCGCAATTTTTGGCCGCTTTGAAAGCCAGGCCCAGTTCCGCCTGCGGCAGGGACTCCCCGAACATCACCACGGCCGGCTTTAAATAGCCGCCGCAAGAGCATTTAGGCGGCTTGCCGCCGGCAAGGAACCGGCCCAGCGCGGCGGCCATCGGGGTCCAGTCGTAACACGCCACGCATTCGGCGCACAGCGCCGTGCCGTGCAGTTCTATCAGTTTCCCGTTGGAGGTCCCGGCCGCGCGGTGAAGGTTGTCTATGTTCTGCGTCACCACGGCTTGGAGCTTGCCCAGTTTCTCAAGCCGGACCAGGGCTTTGTGCGCGTCGTTGGGCCGCGCGGCCTTGAAAGCCTCAAAGGTATCCGCCTTATATTGCCAGTATTCCTTTCTTTTTTCCTCCGAATCCAGGAATTCCTGGAACAAAACAGGCTCGCGCTTTGTCCAGATCCCGTCCGGTCCCCTGTAATCCGGTATGCCCGAGCCGGTGGAGATTCCGGCGCCGGTGAAGACCAGTATCCTGCCGGACTTTTGTATCAGTTTTTTAAGTTGTTCTAAATTTTCTTCCATTGCCGTTTATAAAATGTTGTCCGACAACATTTTATCCTACCCGGCACGGGGTTTTCTTCAACACCTTGCCGGAGAGGAGGGGGAAATTTTTTTCCCCCTCAAACTCCCCTTTGCCCCAAGGTTACCCCGCCCTTTAGGGCGGGGTATGGTAAAAATTTTTGCCGCAAAAATTTTTAATCAACTTATCAACTGTTGTTTCCCGCTTTATCAACTTCCCCGCGCTGCGGCTTACGGCATACAGCCTATGGCAGCAACGGTTTCAGACACTCCGGGGAATTATTTTCAGGGGAATTGACGAAAGCGGATATTTTATAGCCGTGCATCAGCGCGGAATCGTAAGGCCTGAATATCGGCAGCAGATCCTCCGTGTCGGAGGAACGCATATCCAGCCACAGAGGCTCGTACTTCGGGTCAAGTATGACCGGCATCCTGTGGTGCACGCACCGCACGACGGCGTTGGCAACAGCGGTGATGACGGCGAAAGTATGGGTGGCGTCGTCATAAACGCCGGCCATGCCGAACAAGCCCCGGCCCTTGAGCTCAAACCTGTAAGGGACTTTCTCGCCGGAGGAGTGCGCCCATTCATAAAAGCCGTCAGCCGGCACCAGGCAGCGGCTCTTGTAGAACGCTGTCCTGAAGGTAGGCCTGGCGGTTATGCCCTCGGCCCTTGCGTTTATGAAACCTTCTTTTATCTCGCCGCCCGACCAGCCGGGGATAAAGCCCCATTTCAGCATCTTTATGCCGCCGCCGGTTATGACCGGAGCCTCCTGACCCGGCGCTATATTAAAGCTGGGGTGGACCGGCATGCTGGGCGGCTTGACGGCGAACCTTTTCAGCAGTTCGCCTATGTCCTGGGTCTGGGAGTATCGTCCGCACATGGCATAATAATTAAAGGTTTTTTCACGGCCTAATATCAATGCTTAAAAATTTTTGCCGCAAAAATTTTTACCATACCCCGCCCTAAAAAAAGGTTAAAGGGGGATTTTTTTACCGCGTTTTTTATTCAACAGTTGTTGGGTTAGCGCGACACCGCGCAGCGGAACCCTATATTGTCGTTCTTGTTGGCCGGATTAAGCCTGAGGCGGAAGCCAGAGCGGGTATTGTCGGCGTTGAAAAACCACGACCCGCCGCGCACCACGCGGGCGGCTCCAGTTTCAGGCCCCCCCGGGTTGCTTTCCGGCGAATTGCCGTAATAGTTTTTATCGTACCAGTCCGCGCACCACTCCCGGACATTGCCGTGCATGTCATAGAGCCCGTAATGGTTCGGTTTTTTTTGCCCGACAATGTGCGCCGTATTGCCGGAATCGCCCTGATACCACGCGTATTCGCCGAGCCCGGACTCGTTATCGCCGAAGCTCCACTTCGTATCAGTACCGCCGCGGGCCGCCTTTTCCCATTCGGCTTCCGTGGGGAGCCGCCTGCCCGCCCATTTACAATACTTATCCGCGTCGTTCCAGCTTACCTGCACCACGGGATGATTATCCGCGCCTGGGGCCGCCTGTTCCGGCATTGCCGCGCGCCTGGCTTGCGCAAACCTGCGGTACTGCGCCGCGGTCACCTCATATTTATCAATGTAAAACGCATCCAGATAAACTTTATGTCTTGGATGTTCATCCGCGTCGCCCACGCCGTCGGGGGAGCCCATCTGGAATACACCCTGGCGGATCAGAACCGTACCCTGCGGCGTGCGCGCTTTTTCCTCGGCCGCCAGCCGCGCCTTTTCCTCCGCCGCCAGCCGCGCTTTTTCTTCTTCTTTCCGGCGCGCCTTTTCTTCCTTGCGCTGCGCTTCCTCCTGTTTTTGCCGCGCCGCTTCCGCCGCCAGCAGCCGCGCTTTTTCCTCTTCTTTGCGCCGCGCCGCTTCCGCCGCCAGCAGCCGCGCTTTTTCCTCTTCTTTGCGCCGCGCTTCCTCTTTTTCAGCCAGCAGCCGCGCCTCTTCCCGTTTGCGGGCGCTGAGGTTCACGCCTTCCACGGCGAATACAAACCCCAGCCCTTTAAGTTCAGGGAAATCCTTTTCAATATCCCAGATAATCTGCTTGCCGCCTTCGCCGCTGACCTCGCCCACATCCCCCGACAGGGATTTCGGCTGCAGATCAAAAGCATTCCCTCCATCATGGGAGAGCCTGAGGCGGATCTTTAAAACATCCTCCACCGTATTTTCAAGCCTGTAATAAACATGCACCAGCCCTTTTTTGTCCTGTTCAAACTTTACATCCTTTATCTGCGGCCCGGCGCCGTAAGCGCCAGCCGCGAAGAACAAAACCAAAACAGCCATACTCGGAAAATTTCTTTGTATCCGCTGTATCTTTTCCTTCATCCTTTATCCCTCATCCTTTATCCCTCATCCTTTATCCTTTAGCCTTTAGCCTTCATCCTTCCGAAAATTGCGAACGCAATTTTCGGGCTACAGGCTGTCCAGCTCCCCATAGAACTTCATGACGTCGCTGAATCTTTCAATCGGGTCGGGCTTAAGCGCCCGGGCTATAATATTGTCTATTTTGCCAGGCAGCCAGGGCAGAATCAAACTCACTTCCTTATACTCCTTTCGTTCCTTCGCGGCCTGGAGATCTATGCCGTTAAACGGCGCCTCCCCGGTCAGCATCTCATAAAGGCATACTCCCAGCGCATAAACATCTGTTTCCGGCCTGGCTTTGCCGCGATATTGTTCCGGCGCCATATAGATGGGCGTTCCGGCCACGGTCTGGCGGGTCAGTCTGGTAAGGCTCTCTCCGAGTTCGCTCGCAAGCCCGAAATCCATGACTTTCGCGAAATTATTTGTGTCAACTATGATATTGGCCGGTTTTAAATCCCTGTGAAGTATTTTTTGCTGATGCGCATAGTTTACGGCCAGGCACACGTAGCTAAGAATTAACTTGCAATCTTTCAAAGGCAATTGTTTTCGCTCTTCTATGAGGCCGGCAAGCGTTTTGCCTTCAACATAGTCAAATACGAGATATGCCTCGCTGTTTTCTTCCACAATCGCATGGATTCCCACAATATAAGGATGATTTAAGTGCGCAACCACCGCCGCTTCGCGCAGGAACCGTGCGCGTTCTTTTGGATAGGCTTTCAATTCAGACCGCATTTTTTTGATGGCCACTTTCCGGCCCAGGTTATGGTCCCAGCCTTCATATACAATCCCCATGCCGCCGGCGCCGATCTCGCCTTTCAGCTCGTATTTGCCGTCCAGCCAGCCCTTTTTCAGCGCCGGAGAAGCAGCCGGCTTATCCACGGTCACCGGAGGCCTGACTGTTTTTTCTCCTGCAATCCCGGGTTTATCATCCGCTTTTACGTCCACCCGTTCCTTTTTTAATACCGTTTTTTCGCTGGTAAGCGTTTTCAGTCTGTCGTGTCTCTCTTTTGTATCGCGGTATTGCTGGCCGGTAACCATAAAAAGCAGGTATATTTTGCCCGCCAGCTCCGGCGCGCCTTTTTCCTCGCAAAGCAGCGCCAGGTTGTAATAAAATTTCTGATTTTCCACGGGCAGAGTCTTCTTCTCCGCCCCGGCGCCTTTCGCCGTGGTCCGCCCCGTCGCAATGGGTTTAATCCGGAACACTTCATCCAGCAGCGCTTCGGCCTGCGAAAAGTTGCCCAGCCTGACGTTTAATTCAAAGAGGCGTGGGAGGTCCTCCGGCAGCGGTGTTTGTGAAAGTTTGAGTATTTTGAGCGCCTGCGCATATTTATTCATTTTCATCAGCGCTTCGCCGTAAGCGGAGTAAAATTTCGACGGCCTCCCCGTGCAATAATGGTCAATCAACTCAATGAGCGCGTCAAGCCTGCCGGCCGTTTCATAAATGCGGACGACCGCTTCAGGCCCGCCTTCAACTAAGGCGGCGGCATTAATGGCGGCGGCATTTAAAACACCGGCGCTTTTTTGTGGCTCATTCAGTTCAAACAGCTTCTTCGCCAGCCGCAGCCTGTCAGCCCCTGACATGGAGGTTAAAACCTGCGCCAATGGTTGTAAGTCGTCCGCGGCTTTGACGAAATACGGCAATTCATCAATATTGAACCCGCCTGGATCGCCTTTCAAGTTTACGTATTGACGGAACATCGTTCCAACTAAATCAAACACCCCCTCTTCTTCCGTCTTTTGCGTTTTAAGCTCGGCGATTTTTGCCTTAATGGCGGTTTCCAGGCCCTGCCTTGCAGAAACTTTCAGCTGTTCCTGCTTTATCCGCTTCTTTATGAAAATAATTACAGCCCCTACAGGCAGCAAAACTGCAATATAGACCGGCAAAACGAACAGAAAGTCAGCCACAGCTTTTTTCTGCCTGCTTTTGTCTTCCCTGTATACCCCCGCCTGTCCGCCATCCAGCGCCCCCGCGGCGCTCACCCCCCTAATAATGTCGGCCGCCTCCCGCGCCTGGGCGGCGCGCGGCAAAGCCAACACCACCAGCCATGCCAGCGCCAACAATATCAACGCCGGTTTAAGGATTGTCATTGTAAATATTCAGTGAACCCGTCATCCGCGATTGTCATTCCTGCGATCTTTTGGCAGGAATCCAATCCCAAATTCAATCTGAAGCTTGATTCTTCCGTAAAAAGCCCGATTTTAATAAATTGTAGCGGGCGACGTCAGTCGCCTTTTAGCGGATTTACATCCGCCGCTACATTACAGATTTTCAGATTACAGATTTCAACGACGCCTGCCGCAGCGGAACCCGAAGCTGCTGTCCCAGAGGGACGGGCCGTAGTCCGCGTTGAAAACGAACACCCCCGCGTAGGCGCCATCGCCCCAGGCGCCACCGCGGAGCACCGCCGGAACCTGGCCGGCTCTCCACCCAAGGTCGCCATAATTTGTGTATGCGTTACCGCCTATATTCCACTGGCCGTCGTCATTATACCCTGTCCCTGTTCCATCTACCTGCACCATTGTCCCGGACGCGTTGGAAGTCCCCGGCCCCGTCGTCCCGATGCCGACGTTGCCGGCTTTGACTACAAGCGTGGAACTGCCGACTGAAAACCCTGAGCCGGCAATTGCGGCTGTCCCGCTGATTACGGTGTTCCCGTCGGAATCAACGCTGAAAACGGTGGCGGCGTCCTTATCCTGCACTATCAATTTTGTTGAACCGTCATTTGAATTCAGCTTTATCTCCCCGTCTTCCGAAAACGCGTAACCCGAAGCGACTAAAACCAGGAAAATCCCCAAAACACTTTTCCTCAATGCGCTCTTCTTCATAGGATATTCCTCCGTCTCACTTTCTCACTCACTTCCTCACTTAAGACTGAACATTTTTTTCACGATTTTCGGGCATACTTCTTTCAGGTCCAGGTCCGACAGGGCTTTGGTTTCGTAAAATGCGGCTATTTTGCCGGTCTTGATATCCACCGCGTCCACCCTGATATTGTAGCCATCTTCATCCTTTGAAAGCGCGCCCGTAAAAACCATCCTGACATTAAGCAGCCTGCCCATTTCAACCGCACATTCCAGAGCGGCGCGACCGCTGCTCCGGAATTTCTGCTCGTCCAGCGTGGTGTCCATGGTGTTTTTGTCCATAACCTTGAACAGCCCCGTATCTGCAAGCGCGGCTCTTAAATTCCCTATCACGGCGGAAACGCCTGCGCCCGGCACATTTTTGCCGGTGAATTCAGCCAAGGCCGCGCTCGTTTCGGCGGTAATTTTCAGTGTCCTGACCTGGGTTATTTTTTCGGGCGTTATTCCGGTGGCTTCACCCACCCTGCCCAGGAAAGTCTTCAGTTTTGCCCGCTCCTCGGCGTTCGGCCCGAAAGCAAGGGAAATCCCGGCCTTATGCGTGATTCCAAAATCCCCGTAACTTAAAAAAGCGTAATCAAAGCTTAATCCGCCACGCTCCAGGCCCAGGCCGAAAGTCAGGCCGCCGAATTCTTCCTTAAACCGCCAGCCGCACCGTATTTTCACCATATCCATAAGCGAAACCGCGCTGCCGATACTTAGCGAGGTCCCGGCTTCGCCTTCCCGCTTGATATCCGCCGCAAAAAGATATTTGCCGCCGGCGCCCGCCTGGCCGGCAGGCAGGTAGGCGGCCCCGAGGCGCTGTATTTTTGCCACGTCATAACCGTATATTTTGCCGCCGTAATTCTGGGCGGAAAAACCGAACCGCAGCGCGGCAAGCCTGTATATGGCGCCGACATCAAAGGCGGCCGTGCCGGAGGAATCCCCGCCTATTTCCTCGCTGTAGGATTTGAGCGCCAGGCCCAAACCCCAGTTTCCCAGCCTGTAGGCGGCGGCTATCGGGATGATGGTTTTCTTATAGGTGAATTCGTCGCCCGTGTCATTGCCCAGCGAATCATAAACCGGCTCTTCCTTCATGCTGAAGAACGCCGGGGCCAGACCGACGGCCCAGTTTTTAAAAGGGGAAACAAAAGCCAGGGAATTGCCGCTGATATCCTGCAAATATATGTGGTGGGCCAGTGACAGCGCCTGCCGCCTGAGAAAAACGATGCCGGCCGGGTTGTAATAAATGCCCAGCGGCTCGTCCGGCATGGCGGTAAAAGCATCGCCCATCCCCCCCGCCCGCGTCGACATCGGCAGCGCAAGGAATGTCCCCCCCTCCTGTGCGTGAAGAGCGAAAACAGCGGGGAAGCAAGAGAGCAAGGAAGCGAGAAAGCAAAAAAGTGGGAATTTCATATTTTAATTTAGCCACATCCGGCTCACTCACTTCTTCACCCCAATCTTGCGCACTTCCCTGCCGCCGGGATAGACATAATGCAGGAAATACATGTCCGGCACGACATAATGGCCCCTGTCGTCGCGGCCATCCCACTCTTTCTGGAAATCCCCGGGGATAGAGGCGCCCTCATAGAGCGTCCGCACCGGCTTTAGGGAGGCGCTATATATTTTCAATGACACTTTTCCGGCGGAAGGGACGCTGAACTTAACCTTGGACGTTCCGCCTTTTTTCGGGGAAAAGAGATTATCCCCAATGGTGGTTTTAAAATTTTCCTGCTTCGCGATTTCGCCCACATCCGGCGCGTCAACGGCGGCAGTGGGCGCGCCTGTTGCCGGCGCGCCGTATGCGTCCTGCGCCTCAAAATAATAGGTGTAATCCGTTCCCAGCGCAAGCGCTGTTGAATGGGTATAAACCGCCCCGGTACTGTTTACGCCCGAAACAAAAGTCATCGTAAACGGACTACCGGAAATTTCAACTCCGCCTTTTTTGATATGCACCTTAGGGTAACCGCTCCCCGGCGCGTCGTTATCGGCGTCGGTATATTTCACGCGATAGATAAAATTCACCAGAATGTTTCCGGCTTCAGAATTAAGGCCGTCGGCGGTGTAATTGGTTTCGCCGGTCCAGCTAAGAGTCGGCGCGGTGTTTCCCACGTCAGGCGCGTCAATCGGGGTTACGGGCGCGCCTGTTGTCAGGGCCCCGTATAAGTCCTGCGCCTCAAAGTAATAGGTATAATCCGTTCCCCATGCCGCCAGTGTTGTCGGTATTGTGTAAATAGCTCCGGTATTATTTGCGCCCGAAACATAAGTCATGGTGAACGGGCTGCCGGTTATCTCAGAAACGCCTTTTTTTATATACACCTTTGGCCAGCCGCTTCCCGGCGCATCGTTATCGGCATCAGTATATTTCACGCGATAGACGAAATTTGTCAAGGGACCGCCGGTTTCGGGGTCAAGGCCGTCGGCGGTGTATCCGTGCCGGTAGATAGCAACACCTTGGAATAAGTGTAAACAGCCCCGGTGTTGTTTGCGCCGGAAACATAAGTCATGGTAAACGGTGATTCCGATATTTCAGCGCCGCCCTTTTTAATATGCACCTTAGGGTAACCGCTTCCCGGCGCGTCATTATCCACATCCGTGTATTTCACACGATAGACAAAACTTGTAGCCCGGTCGCCGGTTTCGGGGTTAAGGCCGTCGGCGGTGTAATTTGTTTCGCCGGTCCAGTCAATGGTTGGCGCACTGTTTGCCACATCAGGCGCGTCAACCGGGGTTGTGGGCGTGCCTGTGGCCTGATAACCATTTGCGTCCTGCGCCTCAAAATAATAGGCATAGTCCGTCCCATTGGAGGTTAAAATCTTGCCGTACCCGTATATGGCGCCGGTGATATATGTGTCGGAGGAAACAAAGTTCATTGTAAACGGGCTGCCGCTTATCTCAGCGCCGCCCTTTTTTATATACAGCTTCGGATAGCCGGCCAGCGGCGCGTCGTTATCGGCGTCGGTGTATTTCACGCGATAGACAAAATCTGTCGCGGAGTCGCCGGTTTCAGGATTCAAGCCGTCGGCGGTGTAATTGGTCTCGCCGGTCCAGCTAAGAGCCGGCGGACTGCCAAAAACCCAATTCGCATTGTTATTGCCCGAGTTGAGAAAATTACTGACAGCTACGCTGTTTAAAAGGGCGTTGGAATCCTTCACGTCAACATAGCCGGCGGTTTGCGGGCCGTTCGGAAACTCTATATACCACTTAACGGCGTCTGCGGACGACCTCAGTTTAATAAGATTCCCCGCCGACCCGGTAACCGAAAACACATTTATCACTGTCTGGGTAGAATTAGCGGCAAAAGTTATTGTCTTTCCCGCGGCTCCGCAAACGAATGAATAGAAGGTGGTATTTCCTATAATGGCGGAGGTGGTTGCGCCGTTTTCAAACGCAACCGTTGACGTCCCGGCGTTAAACGCGCCCAAGTTCGACCAGTTCCCTGAAACGCTTATTTTGGAACTGCCGCCGTTCAGAACCCCGCCCGTATTAATCGTTATCGTTGACGTCCTGAATTCAGCGCGGTTGTTGAAAGTAACGGTGAGGTTATTAAGGGTAAAATCAAAACCGGCAAACAAACGGCTGCTCAGCAACAGCCAAAGCGCCATTGCCGGCAAAATCCCGTTAGAAATAAGCCGCCGCGCGGCTGTTGCCGTGCCCCGTGGGCGGGGCGGATTTTTAACGGGGTAAATCACGGATAAAACTTTCGTCATTTTCGTCATAATACTCCAATCCGGGCCTTTTGCCTAAAAAATTGCCCTTTGGGCCCTTTTGTTTTTCCGCCAAATCTCGTAGAATATCTGCATGGTGGAAAACAATAACAATCAACCGGCTACCAAAGGCGACCTTGCCGCTGTAAGATCCGAACTTGCCGAGGTAAAGACCGAATTGAATCAAAAAATTGAGAGGGTATATTTAAGCCAGGTTCAGGCTGACTCCAAACTTGAGCAAAAAATGGATAAGATGATGGGCAAGATGGATAAGCTGTACAGCGATATAATGTCCTCATATGAGAAAACCGTTTTAAAAGGCGAAAAGTACGATCAAAAAGCCCTTACCCACGCGGATATGCTGATGGATCACACTGAAAAGCTCTCAAACCACGAAACCCGCATAACCCTCCTGGAAACAAAAAAGTAAATCCCTTTTCCCCTTTCAAAGACAAATTTAAAAAGTAAACATATTCCAAAAATGTCAAAATTCAAGACCTGACCTTATTTTCCCTATCGGATACATAAAAATGGTGGCTGA
>JACQYT010000018.1 GCA_016208085.1 Elusimicrobiota bacterium
ATGACCGGTGGCGTAACAGAGCTCAGATTTTGGCGGGACGATCAATTATTGGATATCCAACGGCTCAAGACTATCGATCTGGCAGGTATGCAGTTTTAATCTGTAAACTATGCACTTTTAAAAAACGCCTAACAGCTTTCAAAGAAGATTCGGGTGGGTTCTAAGCTTAAACGGGTCTATAACGAAGCCAAGACGCCTTTGGATCGTTTACTTGGGTCCGGCATGGGTGATCGGGTCAAGTTGGAAGCATACCGCAAGCTTCATGAAAGTCTCAATCCATTTGAGTTGTCCCTGATTATGGACAGGAAGCTGGAAGTAATTTGGGCATTGGCCTCAAGGACGAAAGTGAAACCTGCGCCCAGAGTTTATCCACAGCCCAGGCGGTGGATTGAAAGCGCTGTTCTCGACGGGAATGCTTTCGGACCGCTGTTTCAGACTTTCGGGAATATTGAGCTCAATAGGTTTCGCAAGCAATGGTATAACGACAAGTTGTTTCAGACGAGATGAGTTATACCCCTTATCCACATGAATCTACAAAAAGAAAAAAGAAGCAAAAAAGAAAAAGAAACAGCCGACGACGACGTCATTCCTTCGGTAACATTCTTAAATGACTTGACACGGGGGGTTAGATTGATGCCTAAAACATTAATTTTCCCGTAAAAAGTCGCTTCTTGGCCCAAAACTGTAGCGGCGGACATAAGTCCGCCAAATAGGCGACTTACGTCGCCCGCTACAATTTCTAAACAATTAAGGGATTTTTTACAGGAGGATCATTATTGAATAAAAAAATGCGGTAAAAAATCCCCCTCGTCCCTTAAGAGACGGGGAAGAAGGGGGATTTCACTGATTTTTTTAGGTTATGCCTGTTCCCCTTTTGCCGCGCGTTCCTGCGCGCCGGTGGAGAATACCCTGTAGTCCAGGTGCGGAAAAATATTATCCTTCCATTCCAGATCGCGCAGATAATTTTCTTCGAGGCGGTTGCCCAGGATCTGCTCATAAAGCCCTGTGAACCTGTTCGTGTGCTCTATAAAGCGCTTGGTGGAATAGGTCTTGGCGGTGCCCACCGTCATCAGGAACGCCCAGTCCGACGACATGCCCAGCATCAGTTCCCTGGCGCACTGGTTTAAAGCGCGTTCAAGGATCCCGTCGGCCGCGGGAAAGCGGCTGGCCAGGGCGACCATCCGTTCCACGGCTTTGTGCAGGTGCCTGTACATCCAGTCGTTGGTCCCGTTAAGCCAGACCTCGTTATAGCCCTTGTCCCCCCAGGAGGACATGGAAGGCTGGATCATCTGATTGTCCGGATGTTTTGCCAGGTATTCGCTGGGCGTTATCATTCTGACGGTCTTCTGATCGTAATGCAGTTTCTTGAACAGGAACTCAATAAAATCGGGGCCTTCGTACCACCAGTGGCCGTAAAGCTCCGCGTCGTACATGGAAACCACTATCGGCTTTCTGCCCAGGAAGCCGTGCAGGTGCTCTATCTGGCGCTCGCGGTTGAACATGAAATTACCCGCGTGGCCGGCCGCGACCTCGCGCGCCTCGGCCGGGTTGTAGGGCGCCTTTTCGTGCAGGGCCACTTTGCCGGTGATCTTATAATACTTCATGCCGATGTTGCGCCGCATCCCGTCCTGGTGCAGGTAAGGCCTGACATAATCGTAGTCCAGGTCATAGCCGAGGTCCCGGTAGAATTCGCGGTACCGGTGGTCGCCCGGATACCCCATCTCCGCGCTCCACACCTGGTGGGCGGATTCCATGTCGCGGCTGAACGCGGCCACGCCGGACGGACAATAGACCGGCGCGTAGACGCCGTAGCGGGGCCGGGGACTGCCGTAGATTATGCCGTGGGTCTCAAGGAAAAAATACCTTATGCCGACGGCTTTAAGATAGATGTCGTCGCCGGGGTTATAGGCGCATTCGGCCAGCCAGATGCCTCTCGGGCCGCGGCCGAAACACTTCTTGTAGTCGTCGGCCGCTATCTTTGCCTGCGCGTAAATAGCCTCTTTCCTGACTGCAAGCGGCAGGAAAGCGTGGGTGGCGCCGCAGGTTATCACTTCAAGCTTGCCCAGCTCCTGGAATTTTTTGAAACCTTCCAGGATGTTGCCGCGGTAATAATCTTCGTAAAGCTGCCGAATGCGCTTGAACTTGCGCTCGTACATCCCGGCCACTTCGTAAAACTGGGTGTTGCGGTTCCTGACAACTTCCTTTTCGGCCAGTTCGATGCGCCGGTTGAAATAGCGGCGGAAGCGCTCGCGCAGCAGGTCGTCGTTCATCATGTTGCATAACGGCGGCGTCAGCGACATGGTAACGCGAAAATCCGTGTTTTCGTCTTTCAGCCTTTCATAGATGTCCAGAAGCGGGAGGTATGTTTCGCACATCGCTTCAAAGAACCAGTCTTCTTCCAGGAAATCCTCGTACTCGGGATGCCTGATGAAAGGCAGGTGGGCGTGAAGAACCAGAGCAAAGTAGCCTTTTTCTTTATCTTGCGTCATTTCTGGTGTTGCGGGTCACTCGGATCTCAATCTGACGTGTATCGGTTTCATCCCTGGATACGGCTTTGATAGGCAGGTCCATATTGCCGTCCGGCAGCGCAAAGCGCATGGAGAAAGTGCCGTCCGGGTTCAAGCCGACTCTTCTGCCGGCCACTGTCACATACGCGTCCGGTTCCGTGGCCCCGTAAAGTATCAGTTCGCAGTCGGCCACAAGCCAGAATTTCTTTTGGGCGGGCTTTTGAAGCGCGTGCGAGGAAAACGAGCTTACGCCCCAGGAAGCGGCCCGGGAGAAAACGGCGCGGAGCATCTCCCAGCGCTGGGCCAGGGATTTTGCGACTTCGCCCGAGCCTTTGCCGATGTATTCCACGCCGGAGATTTGCAGGAGCTTGTCGAAATCGGGGGTAACGGACATCCACTTTTCATCCATCACGTCGGAAACCCGGCCCGCGGGCAGGTTCACCGTGTTGGTCTTGACTATCCCGATAAACCGGCCGTCGGACGTCACCAGGCCCACTTCGCAGAGGTAGGAGCGGCCGCCTTCCTGTACGTTGATATACCAGTTCTTGGCGTCAAGCATCACCGGCACGTCAAAATATTTAGCGTCCCGGGAGCCTTCGGCGGCGTGGGTCATGTCATAAACCCTTATCACGGGGCCGGCATGGTCGAATATATCCTGGCCGTGGGCTTTTCTTATCTCGGCCATGGAATTGTCGGTGATTTCCCAATAGATGAACATCCAGTTGGGGTCCCTGGGCAGCAAGGCCGCTTCGGTATTGCCGTAGCTTTCCGGCAGGGATTTATGATCGGAATCAGGCTTGGTATCCTGCTTGTTTATCTGACCTGACGAAGTCATCATCATCTCTCCTTAATAAAATGTTGCCCGGCAACATTTTATCCTACCCGGCACGGGGTTTTCCTCATCCCCGTGCCGGAGATGAGGGAGAAATTTCTTTCTCCCTCAAACTCCCTCTTGCCCCAAGGTCTCCCCGCCCTAAATGGCGGGGTTTCACAGGGTGTGTCCAAGCTATGTCTATTGCGCCGGAGGCGGACCCGCCGGACTGTTTGGCGGACAACAGATCATTAGGCGGCGCAAACTAAACGTGAATAAACCATCCCCCCAGACCCTGGGGGGTCCCCCGCCTGGGGGGGAAGGTGTTTGTTTTCCCTGCAACCCCTGAATTATAACTACTATAGCAAAATCACCTTTCAAAAAGCAAGGAGAAAATGCGAGGCATGACTTTAGGCCCATGACAATATGGGCCTTTTGGCACTTGTTACGCCTATGCGCGTCTCATATACTATACTATGGTTTATTATGGGCGATTTAATTTTCACTTCAAAGGGAAATAATATGCGCAAGCTGTCCGCCTGCCTGCTGCTTGTTCTTTTCGGACCGGCCAGTCTGCGGGCGCAGCTGAAGGTTTATTTCGTGGACGTCGGCCAGGGCGACGCGATCTATGTCGAGTTCCCCAACGGAAAGAACGCGCTGATAGACGGCGGGCCGAACGGCGAAAAAATTCATAATTTTCTGAAAGCGAAAGGTGTCACCACCATAGACTATCTGGCCCTCACCCACCCCCACGCCGACCATTACAGGGGCTTGAAGAAAGTTTTCGCCGCCTATGACGTCAAGCATTTTTACGACACCAGAGCGGAAAACGTGGACGCTGTCGGCGACAATAATCTGCGCGAGCTTGCCGCCGCCGAACCGCAGTGCAGGAGCCATTTCCCGGAGCCCGGCCAGGAACTGAACTGGGACCCGAAGGTCACCGTCAAGGTTCTCAACGCCTGCTCCGAACCGGTGCAATGC
>JACQYT010000019.1 GCA_016208085.1 Elusimicrobiota bacterium
CGAATTTCATCGTCGCGCGCATCTGCCGATTCTTCTCGCCTCTGATCTCTTCCACAAAAGCGTCCCTATCCCCTGGTGGAATAACCGCCCTCTGCGCCTGTCCACCTACATGCGCCCGCCACAAAAAACTTAGGTCAATGGCGCGCCGTGGAAATTCAGGCTAGGATCAAGAGGTTGCCCACGACAATCTGAAAGCCCCTCTTTGAGTATTACTTCAGCAATCTGCTTCACTATATCGCTTGCTCGCGCATAGTAATCCCGGGATTGCAATGGTTCGTGCCCGGGAGGCACGACATGAAATACACCATCATAGATTGTCCATAAATACCGCCAATCCCATCGCACAGCTTCAAATGCTCTAACCACATGCCAAGGGAAAATATGAGATTTCCACCAAGAGGCTACGTCGGGATGCCCAGCAAAACCGTCCTTAAGATACTGAATTAACGCACCAAGTGTTCTCCGTGAAAAAGCAAGTTGGTCGCTCATAAGTTCCACTCTCGCAATGAATCAGTGATTATCGAAATCGTTGTTTCGCGCGTCCAACGCAAACGCGACATATATCTCAAGGAGCGCCTGACGGATGGGGTCAGCTTCTTCAACCCAGCGAACATCCATCTGGCGTACCCTGGCTTTGGCGGCGGTGAATGCGCTGCAAAACTTCGGATCAGCCATCAGTACCGCGCGCGGACCTTTCTCTTTATCGGGCGCTTGCATATGCCTATTTGCTCCACGAGCGAGTCTAAATGCGAATGCCGCCTGGCGGTCTGTTGCGCTTGGACGCGAGTGTTGATGTAGGCGCTTACGAATATCATTGGTACGGCCCACGTAGAGATGTCGTTCCCTTTCAGAGAAAAGGTATATTCCAGCCTTCGGCACAACAGTGGGCAGGTGAGCCGGCTTCTCAGGAGATATATCCAATAAACGTTGAAGCGAAGGCTCCAGAGATTCAATAATCGTGGCGAATCTGGAATTCATGGTCATTGCCGCTGTGCTTTCCTGGTCAGATAATTATTACGGATTTCCTTGGCACAGAAATCCGGGTCCCGCATGATGGTCCGCCCCCAATACGTCAGGACCATCCACTTGTGAGCTTGCAGCCAATTGCGCTTCTTGGCATCCTTTTCGGCTGTTTCAGGGACCGCGTGGAACTTAAAGCCGTCACAAAATATGGCGATCTTAGCGTCCGGGTAGGCGAAATCCGCGACGGTTACAAGACGCCCTCCATTGGCTTCATCACGGAATTCTTTCTGTTGTTCCGGTTCGGGCATATCGGACAAAGCTTTAAGCGCCAGTAAAAGCCTGGCTTCTATGGGCGAGTCCGGCTGCGCGACAGTCGGGGGAAGGGTGCGCAGATTGGTCGCCGCCTGGCCGGCTTTTCCTTCAACAACCGTCGCTGGCTCCATGAGGGACATGGACGTGAGCATGCCCTGGACAAGCCGTTTATCGAACGATGAATGCCAGCGTTGGTTGCGGAAATGCTTGAGGCAAAGATAACAGGCTTTCGTGCACTCATGCTGAAAGAGGCGCTCCTGGGCCGATTTAGCTACCTCAGGCAACCGACGGGTCATTTCCTCCACATAACCGGCGCCACCGGGAACGGTTTCAAAAAAGACGATTTCTTCCAATGGGTCATGGGGACGCGAACGACGAGGAAATGCAGACAACTCGTGGGATTCGATTTCCAGGAGATCACAGGCTCCAGCCAGAAGCGCTTCGGCTAATGTGAGAATAGTCGGCGAATGGTGTATATGAGTTTCCGGTTCCGCATCTTGAGGCGCCGCGGGAACCGCAAGCATCAGACAGTCGGCTTTAAACTGATATCCTAATACTACAGCCGCCGGCACCCCGGCACAATGCCTCCGGTGGTCATCGCTCCACCGTTGTGCTTCCGTGGCTTTACGCGCTTGCTCTCGCTTATCATCCCCAGGTTTGGGCAGATACTCCGATGGGAGATGGCGGCCACAATCAGGACAAATGTGGAAAAGATTCCCTTCGCCGGTTCTCGATGCGCTTCTGCCCCAATTGGTGATTAAAATATTTGCATTACGACGATACTCCGCAGGTGTCACCGCATAAGAATAAATCTTGACTGGAGCATCCATCTCAGGAAACAACGTCTCCTTGCGCCGGTAATATCGCCGTTGCCTTGATTCTTCCTCCGACCCGATACGCAGATTTTCCTCGGCTTCAAAAGACTCAACAAAAAGGCAGCTGGCCGCTTCCGGCATGGGTTGCCCGCACCGTGGGCAGTCGTTGTGAGTTTCCTCTACAGCTTCATCACAGTAGCGGCAGAATTGCAGGCGCTTGAGGCGTCCCGAAGATTCAGCGTCCGTCCGTTTGGGCGAGATGTCGCCTGCTCCAGGCCCTCCCGCGAAAAGAACGCGTATAGAGCGGAGCTTGCGCCTGTTGGCATAAACGAAATTTCCCGGGGCGAACTCTTCAATGGCAATGGCTGATGGCCGGTAGAGAGTGGGCGTGTCCGCTACTCCGGGGTCCAGACTGAAAACGTCGATAGGAAACTGATAGGCGGGCAAAAGCCCCTGAGTGGAGAAATAGTTCAACGCATAGGCGCGTTCGGGGTCGGAAGTGATTTCACGATAGGCGCGTTCACGGGCGGCGGCTTTTTTCTTTGCATGGATATCCGCGCCGATGGCCTTGTAGGCCTCATGCTCCTTTACCAGCATGCGGACCCGGCCCCACCAGGAATCCAGCGCGGAAGTCAGATGTTTTGAAAATTCCCCTATAACTCTAGAGCAATCCTCGCGGTTATAAGATTTAATCCTTCCGGCTTCCCGATCATGTACGAAGAGTCGCTCCAAACGGGATATCAGTTCGCCACTGCGAGTGCGCATTTCATCGTATAAAGATTCCAGGACCTCCGGTTTCCAGCGGGTGGGAGTCACCGCGTCGTCCAGAAAATCGCGCATCAATCCCGGAAGCTGCGCATCGAGCGATTCCAGCACGAAAGCCCGCAAATGGCGTCCCACTATTCGGATGTTATCAAGTCTCAGCCTCGGCGGAGTAAATTCGCCCGCCGCCATCCATTCGGGGTGCTCGAAAACGTGGCGGTCATGAGCGCCGCCCGCGCAGAACGTGCCCACGAAGCCGATCCGCAGCCTGCGGCCCGCCCGCCCTACCCGCTGGATATAGTTGGCCGGGGTCGGCGGGGCATTCCGGAGCAGAACCGTCAGCAGGGGACCGATATCCACGCCAAGCTCCAAAGTGGGAGTGCACACCAACGCATCTATTTTCCCTTCTTTGAACGCAGCTTCCCGCCGCGCTCTTTCGGTCGGGTCGATTTGGGCGCTGTGCTCTTCTATCGCCATTCTCCGCGGAGGCCGTTTGGTATAAAACTGTACGTAGTAATTATCCTGTTCTACTTCAGCGCTGTTAAGCGTACCGGCACAGCGCGGATTCGGGCACCGGGAAAAGGAGAATGGCCGCCACACGCGACAGGCATTGCATCGGAAACCCACCTTTGGCCGGGTCAGGCGCAGGACGCGTGGCGATATCTGAAGGGCTTGAACTCCGCCGGCGCCGCCCTTCGGCAATGGAAATCGTGGGACAGATACAAGTATCTCTTCTTGCAGCAAAATCGGGACCAGGGCCGTGAGGAAGTCCTCGCTCTTATAACGATCCGTAACCAGCAAGGATACGAGCTTTTGAACGGCTGTAAGATTCCCTGCTCCCTGGTTTTCCTGGAAAAATCCAAGTAACCGCCCGGATGCAGCTTTGCGTAAATGATCGGGCCGGTCGAGGGCAAAAGCTTTTGGCATCCGTGTGCGGGCCGGGAAAACTACGCCAAAATCCCGTTCCAGTTCGCTATAGCGCCGTTTCCGATCCGGATCAATGTACTCCTGAAAAAAATCAAAACTCACAGCTCTGCGCTTGCGCATGGCATCCAGGATCAATCGCGTAAGTTTGAGGCCGTTCTCCTGGCTGATTTCCGCGGCCTGACATAACGCCGTAAAGGCGGGTACGGCGGCTACGCGGTCCAAAAATTCATATTCAACAGCCATCAGCCCCAGATTCTCAAGTGATGCGCGCTGGCGGGTGTGCTCGGTTATCTCCATGGCCAGTTCGTACGTAATAACCAAAAGCCATTTTTCTTTCTCGTCTTCGGTCAGATTTTTTCGGCCAATGATACCAATGGCCCTATAGCGCTCCAGCATTGCATGGACCAGTTCGTTAATGCTGATGCCATGCTCTCCTTTGCGGGCTACTTCTTCCGCCACAACATGGCGCAGCGCGAAGTTGCGGTGCTTGTCGGCCGTATAACCCGCCTGGTGGGCCGCATCCTGCCGGTTGTCCGCAAAGACCAGTAACTTTCTGTCTTTATCTGCCAGGGAATCTAAATGGTGGGTCATCAAGACCGATACGGTGGAGGCGGTGCCGGTGCGCAACGGCATTACGATGTCGCCGCGCGTATAAATGTCCTCACAGGAGGGGCAGGTGTTCATTTTACCGCGATGCATCCAATATGGCCAGGCTGTTCCGCCGCAGGAAGCACATGGGCCCTCCCTGGGCTGGAGCTGGCCGCATCCTGAACAAAGATAGACTCGTTCAAGGCCGTGCACGGTTTTCGCCTTCGCCGCCCCTTTGCCTTTAGGCGGGTTTTCGGTTTCTTCTTCGTCTTCCTCCTTGGGCAATTCCTGAAGTTTGTGGGTCAAAAATACGGTCTGGCTGCCGCTTTCAAAGTCCGATGTGCCTATCAGCTTGCGGTTATCTTCATCTCCTTCAAACCGGGCTTTTGCGAAGTCCTGGCCGCAAGTGCGGCAAAGCGCGGCGGCCAGGGCCTGGCTTCCGCAAACCGGACATTCCCCGGCTCCATGGAAGAGCAGCCTGCGGCATTCGGGATTGGTGCAGATCCAAACGTCGTATATCCCGTGAAAGAAAAGATGGAACTTTGGCCTTAAGCGCGGCGGATGAGCCTCATCCCCGATACTGCCCAGAATTAAATATGCTTCGATCTCGCGACGCAAAGCATCCTCCGGAGCCTTGGCCCGCTCCGGAATATTCTCGCGAATGGCTATAGCTGTTTCCGTCAGGTCCCGCGCTTTATGCAGGCATTCCTCCAGCGCGTGGACCAGGCGATTATCCTTAAGCAGTGCGGTTAACCGCGCGGTCATATCAACCCCGGAAGGACATGCCTTGCCCGTTACGTGTTCCGCCAGTTTCGCAACTGCGTCTTCACTGGTGCAATCCAGGGCGGCAATTTCCTCATCCGTTATGGCGGGAAAAGGGCCAAGCCAGGGTGTAGCGGGAGCCGGTGGAGGTTCCACCGACTCGCCAATAATGTCTTCCGGATGGACGATTTCGCCGAACAACTCTGAAGCAAACTCGGCCAAAGCCGTCCGGCCATCCGTTGACGACGACACAGTGGCTGATGTCCCGATAGCCGTAAGCTGCCCGGGCGCGAGACCCGCGTGGGATTTAAGCCGCCTCAGCAGACAGGCGATCTCGGTCGCAAGAGCGCCACGGTAAGAGTGTAACTCGTCCAACACGAGATAGCGCAGAGAGAGTGTAAAAAGATGGCGGTCATCTTTGCGGATTAGCAAGAACTCGAGTTGTTTATAGTTGGTCAGCAGGATGTCCGGGGGCCGGCGCTTGATGTCAGCTCGGGTCAACCGTTCCGACTCGGCAGGGGCTTCATTGAGATTCTTGCTCGCGGCATCACTGTCGCCGGTATAAAGTCCGAAGGAAACATCCAGGCCGGTTCCTCGCAGAAGACGGCGCAGGCGCTCAAGCTGGTCGTTGGCCAGAGCGTTCATTGGATAGACGAACACAGCCTGTACGCCCTGTCGGCTCTCACGTTTGGCGCGGATGATGCCGTCAATGACCGGCAGGAGGAAGGCCTCCGTCTTGCCGGAGCCGGTTCCTGTGGTGACTATAAAACATCTCCCGGCCCGGCCGGTTTCCAGGCATTTCTCTTGATGGAGGTATAGAGCTTCATCTCCAAAGGGCCAATGCGCTCTCAGCAGGGAAGGATCGGCCTTTTTGGCATTAACCAAATCCTTCAGGGGCGGCCCCTGGGTAAACTCGCGGGACAGGGAAACCAGCGGCCCCTTGACCACAACCGCCGCGGTATCCAGATGTTTTTCAAATTGCTCCTTAAGCTCCTGGTCTAAAAAACGGAAGGAGGTTTTCAGGAACCTTTTATATTCGTCTGTCAGGTAACGGACAATTTGTGTCGTATTTATTTGCATATTTATCTTCCCATATGAGTATGGGAACCAGATTAATGTATCGCTGAAACATTTGTTTCAATAGTTTTGATTCATTTCCGGGGAGGTTTTTTCCCGGGAACATAGTGCGCCCCCCGCCCCCTGCTGACAAGTTTCGCATGTCCCGCCGCCATAAGCTTGTGCATCAACCGGACGGTTTCAATGCGGCTGTAGCCTGAAATCCGGCGAATCTCCGCATTGGTCAGCTTTCCGCGCTCTTCCAGGACAGCCTGGACACGAAGGCGAACAGCCTCTTCATCCAGGGGGAGTTCATGATCGGTGGCCTCCTGTCCGCGCAGAAGATCGGAAAGCCGCCTGTTGAGCCGGTACACGGTGCTGCGTCCCCGGCCGTGAGGAACCATGTAACCGCGCGCCCGCAACGAAGCCAGGCGCTCCGCCGACTGGTCATCGCCTAGTTGAAGCTCCCTGGCGGCGGTCCAGCGGTCCATGTGGCCGCTGATGCTTAGTGCCCTCAGACAGATAAGGTCGTCCAGTTCCAGTTTGCGCCCCTCCCTGACCTCATCGGCGACAAATTTGGCGAATCCCATGTGTGTGGTGGTTGGCAGAACAAGGCGTACGTGGCTTTCGTTCGCCTCATAAAAAGGTTTCCTTTTTCCGAGTTTGAGCAGTTCCTCATAGATGCGGTCAACGCCCATGCCCAGACGGTTGACCAGCCCGGCTTTATTAAGCATATCCGCCAGGTGCGGATTGCGGCGCACTGGCGGGTGGCGCAGGATATTGTCCGGGGAAACCCCGCCTATGAACCCACCGGGGCTTGAAACCTCTAAGCGATCCTCGTAAAGATGCACATGGACGGACTGGCGCAAAAAATAATCCCTGTGTACCAGGGCGTTAAGCAACGCTTCCCGCACGGCATTGGTGTCCAGTTCGGGAACGGACAGCTCGGCGAACCCGGCTGCCCTGGCCAGGGTCACGCGCATGGACTCCTGAAGGGCTTTTTCAATAGCCTCCAGCACCGCCAACAGGGGGCCCTTAAAATCGCGACGGATGTCGTAGCGGGTCGCCGTCTTGAAGCGCGCGAATATTACCTCATGCTGGGGCGCCCACCGCGCCATGGCGGTGGCCTTGCCCAACAGCAGTACGGCGACCAGTGTTAGGCGGCCGTCGCGTATAAGTTCAAGGTTGCCCAGGAACTCCGCGTCGTCCGGCAGCCTTGCCAGCTCGGGGTTCGTCCCCTCGGTTCCCACGATGCGGCGCAGCCGCTTGAGCTCTTCCGGGTCCAGGTCGGCCAGACTTGAATCGGGCAGGATTTGGGCGGTCAGGTCCTTCTGGCCTCCGGTGAACAGGAGACGCGCTATATCGCTGCCGGTGAGAGGCATGCTATCCTTTCCAATGCGTATCTTGGCTATACCTTCGCTGGTGGTGTGCGGCGGAATACCTTTGGGCACTTCGATAACCAGAACCCTCCCTTCGGGCTCCATTAATTCCCGAATATCCACCAGAATATGCGGCTCCGTCCCGTCATAAATACGGCGGCGAAGCATTCCGATGTCCAATCTTCCGACACCATGAATGGCGTCTTTCCTGGTCCTTTTGCGGTCGGATATTCCCAACAGCACCACGCCGCCCTGTTGGTTGGCAAATGCCACGACGGCCTCGCGCAGTACGCGGATTTGCGAATCAAACGCCTGCGGATGCGGGTCCCATGGCTTACATTCCAGGGTCTCGGACTCTATTGCATCGGCTGAAGCCCCTTCCAGCCGTTGAAGTTGAGCGCGTATTTCAGAGAGCGTCATTCTTCTCTGGTCTCCGAAGTAATAGTATGGGTATAGCCATATTTCCAGCCCGCACCCCCGGGGCCGCCCTTAAACCCCCTTTCTATCGCTTCTTTTTCCCATCCGCGCGCCTGGTCTTCGTTTAAGAAAGGGCTATATAATCGCCAGTCGCTTGGGCTACCGTGTTGCTGGCTCCGTTGCTCTGGATTATCAGTCAAACCGACGTACATTGCCATAACCGACCTCCTGCGTTTTCCCGCCTAAATAGCATAACATACAGGAAATGATTTGTCAATCATTATTTTGTTTTGCTGAAATTTCAGCATAAGGCTGGGGATAAAGCCCGGGTGGCGGCGCAAATCTTTACGCCCGGTGTATTCCGGAGCCTGCGACAAGCGCAAGTCCGACCTGACGGAAAATATCTATAGCCCGGCCCCGATGGGTTGGGCATC
>JACQYT010000020.1 GCA_016208085.1 Elusimicrobiota bacterium
CAGGAGCCTGTGAATAAAGACCGGTTGGTTTTTACTGTTTCAGACGTAAATTTTGATCTGTTCGCCAAAAGATTAGTGATGGACTCGGTGCCGGATTTTACCTGGACCGACGCGGACGGCGCGGCCGCGCTGGAAGCGAATCTTGCTTCCACGACTGTCGGTGGCTACTCTTTTAACTTCTGGGGTTCCACGCCCACCCCGATATTTACCCAGACCGGTTACAGATTTTTTAAAAGCAGCAATACCACCAATGTGGGATCGCCGTTAGCCGCGAAGGATTCGCCGGCTTTATTTGAACCGACCGGCGCGGCATTCAGACTCAGATCCCTGGTGCGCGTAGACAATACAGAGCTTTTGCTCAATGGACAGGGTTTCAGGCTGCAGTTTGCCGGCAAGGGTGACGGCACCTGCGAGGCGCCCAGTGGTGGAGATCCCGCTGATTATACGGACGTAACAGGCGCCACGATTATAGCTTTCAACGACGATGCACCGGCCGACAATGACGCTTTGACCGCCAATATAGAAGACCCCACGGACGGCGCTCTCACCATTGTCAACCAGACATACGAGGAGGTAAACAATGCCACAAACACTGTGGCCGCTATCCCGGTCAACCAGGCAGGGAAATGGGACTTCTCCCTGAAAGATAACGGGATGAAGCCCGGGACCGCCTACTGCTTTAGGCTGATCAAAGACAAGGGAGCTCTTTTGAATACATATAAATTTTATCCGCAAATAGTGCTTAAATCCACGGTATCCATAAACGAGGTATATCCCTCAAGCACAACCGCAGCAGGGGACTGGGTGGAATTCTATAACAACACCACCAGCACTTCCCCGCTTGTCGGCTGGAAACTTTATTATGTTGAAAACACAATAGACCTGGGAGGGACAGAAAACACAGTCTGGACGGGGCAGGCCGGAGATAAAATAAACGCCATGTCCACTTTCACGGTCACTCCATCCCTGAACTTAAACGGTGCCCAGAGCTATCATCTGAAATTGCGTGATAACGCCGGCCTCCTTGTGAATCAGGTCCAGTGGCCTGTTCTTTCAGAGAGCCAGTCTTTTGCCAGGATAACGGACGGCCATCCCTCATTGTTTGAGATAGACCCTACGCCCACAAAAAATTACGCCAACCATATAACCACGGAGGCTATTAAAATAAATGAGGTGGCGTATGGTGCACTCGGTGTGGAATTCGTGGAGATATATAACACATCGGCTATTTCCACGCAGACCCTTGGCAACTATGCCCTCAGGAATTCAACCGCATCAGCCGGGGGACTGACGTTTAAATTCACCCGGAAAATCTACCCTCAAAATTATACAGTGATAGATTTTTCCTCCATAAGCGATGATGGCAAAAGCTACGCTGATATTTTCGGCCCGCCTGGACTGGCGTCCGCCGGAGATTTTCTTGCCCTTGAAAATTCCACCGGTTCCACAGTGGACAATGTCACCTGGCAGTCCGGTACTTACTACACCAGGTATAATTACAAAGCCCAACAGGTTTCGGCCGATAACCCGGCCCCGGCGGATTCAGCCACCTCCATAGGCCGCCGGCCGAATGAAGGGGACGATACGGGCAATGATAACTCTGACTTTGCCTCCACAGCTTCTACCACCATTGCTTCACAAAACAACGGCGCTGGCACAGCCGTGGCCAACACACTTAAATATCCAGTCAACACGGCAGCCCCGCAGTTCCTGGCCAGAAAATTCCCGATAACTATTATTTTAGGAGAGGCTTCCAAATCAGGTGGGTCCGCGGGCGGGGCCGACAACCTGGTTTTTACGCGCACAGGCGGAGACGCTGATTTGAGATCGCCGCATATTTACCGCCTCGGGGACATAGGGTTTAACCTGGATTCTCTTTCCGAGCAGACAACTGTGCAGACAGGTTTTTCATTTAACGACCAGGACGGCTATCCGCTGGTAAGCAGCACAACTTACAAGATTATTCTCAATACGGACACGGGAACGAAATCAGCCCCGCAGATAAACCCCGCGTCGGCAACCTATGAGGACGCGGTGCATACAGTGACCGCCAGCACCTCCGCTCCGTTGCGGATAAATGACGCCACGCGCAGCGGCGCCATAAAGCTGGACATCTCAAATAACAGCCCGGCCGGTTTCAATAACGTGGAACTATGCACCACGACGTTTAAAGCGCTGAAATCCGATTTGACGGCCATGCTCACTTCCGAGGCGAAGAACCTGTTTGACGCCATCATGCTGGTAAGGGATTCCACCAGCGCCGGCACATACGGCATATATGAGCCGGCCATAGACGTCAGCACCATCGCGCATATCCCCCTGGCCGATATTTCACTGGATGCGGCCGGCCTGTCTACTTTTACCGTGCTTTCTCCCGATCTGCTTTCCGCCTCCATACCGGCCGCTTCCACCAGGACGTTTTATGCGGTGTTTGAGACTACCAAAAACGCGTCCACGCAGTCGCCCAATGTTTTCAGAGTAAGGTTCGATCCCGCGTCCGTAGTTATCAGGGACAGCCCAAGCGATCTTGTCCAGGATTTTACGGCTTCCGCGGAGGTGACCACGGACTCAATTACCATTATCGCCCCAGCCAAGGCGCCACCCGGCACAGCCTGGCCTTATGTTTTGCCCGGGACCGCCGCCGTGGTTGCCATGGTTGATTACTACACATACGGTGGCGACACCGTCCCGAAGATAAGTTCAACCGTGTATCTCCCGTGTACCGACGGTTACTTAAGGGCCGTCTTGAGCAGCGGAACGCTTAAATGGGAATATAAGACTGTCCCGCTTTCGCCTATAAGGACAAGCCCGCTTATCAGGTTGGAGGGGGACGATATCTATCTTTACTTCGCCAACGACAACGGCGATGTTTACAAATTGCGGGATGATGAGACCTCCGCCGCGCTTATCTGGACTAAAGCGCTGGGCGTTATCATAAAGTCCAACATAATGGATATAAGCGTCAGCACCGTGGTGTATTTCGGCGCCGATGATAAAAAGGTCTATTGCCTGGCCAAGGCGGATGGCGCCGCATGCAGCGGCTGGACCAACGCTTCGGCCATAACGGCGGCTATATCCGGCGCTATGTCCATAGACGACCGGGACACCATCAATCTGGGCTGGATAGGCCTTGAAGACGGGAAAGTGGTGGCTTTGAAAACAGCCGACGGAACTTCACCCACGGATTTCCTTACCGGCGGAGCAATAAAATCCTCCCCCTATCTGGACGCAAAAGTGGCAGACACAAACAATGTCCTTTTCTTTACCTCCAGCGACGGGAAACTCTATGCCCGGGTTTCTTCCAATCTCAGCAACACGCCCGCGGGCTGGACGGATTATGACACCGCCTCGCCTATCTACACTTCGCCTTTCATGGATTTTATAAGCGCCAAAAAGTATTTTTTCTTCGGGAACGATGCCGGAAACGTCCATAAGGTGTCTACAAACGGCGTCAGCGAGGCCGGCTGGCCTTTCAAAGCGGACAAGGCCGTCAGGTCATCGCCCGCGTGGGTTCCAGGCAGCTTTGTGGGCATTGCTGAAGACTATGTCTATTTTGGCTGCGATGACGGATATATATACGGCATTGACGCCGCCACCGGAAAACATCGCGACGGCTGGCCGGTGGCGACCGGCGGCGCCGTCAGGACCGACCTTTCCATAGACACGGACTACAGGACTTTGACGGTGGGGTCAGCCGACGGCAAGGTTTATCTGCTGAATATAGGACCGTGAAGGGGGAAAGGCTAAAGGATGAAGGCTAAAGGATGATTGGGGATTCTATGGAAGAAAAGAGGCTGGAAAACCGGATTTTCAATTTTGCTGTTAGTACGGCAAAATTTGTGGGAAGTCTTCTTCCCCACAATGTGAATATGGTTATTTATAGGCAGTTACTGCGTTCTGCGCTATCTATTGGGGCTAATTGGCAGGAGGCGGCAGGAGGCCTGACTGATGCTGATTTTACGCATAGTGCGAATATTGCTAAAAAAGAAGCACGGGAAACAACCTATTGGCTGAAAATTATGAAAGAGCTTAAAATTGGCGAGCCTGCGGAGTTGAACGCGTTATATACCGAATCCTGCGAACTTGTTTTGATCCTCACGTCTATTGTAAAAAAGATCCAGAATAAGCGCAGGCCGGGGATTTCTAAAAATATTCTAGTTGCTTTTCTATCCTTAATCCTTAATCCTTTAGCCTTTAGCCTTTCCTCTGCTGCCGACTGGCCGACTTTCCGGGGCAACCGGGCCCGCACCGGTTACAGCGCCGAGCAGGCTGCTCCGCCGCTTACCAAAACCTGGGAATACCAGGCCGGCGCGGATATCATATCCAGCCCGGCGGTTTTTGACGACGCGGTCTATTTCGGCGCCAGGGACGGCTGGATATACGCCTTGAAAGCGCGCGCGGGCAATGCTCAGGGAGAGCTTTTGTGGCGGTTTAAGACCGGCGGCTGGGTGGACGCTTCCCCCTCGGTTTGGGGCAATGCAGTTTATGTCCCTTCCCTGGACGGGTATCTCTATGCCCTGAACCGGAGGACCGGCGCTATGCTCTGGAAGGCCCGGCTGGGCGCGTCTTCGGCTTCCTCCCCGCTGGTTTTGGACGGGAAAGTCTTTGTTGGTTCCGGATCGCCTGAAAAAAAGCTGAAGGTTTTTAACGCTTTAACCGGGAAATTCCTTTTTGAATACCGTGCCGGACAACCTGTAGATTCAGCTCCCTCCACGGACGGCACAAGGGTTTATTTCGGAACCAATGACGGCGCTGTTTACGTTCTTGATAAAAACAATTTTTCCTCAGTCTGGTCATATGAAACCAGGGGCGGCAATTACGGCATGAGCGCCGTGGCGGTCTCAAGCGGGATAGTTTACGCTTTGCCGGGTTATGACGAAAACAAACCGCTGGCATTGAGCGTTCCGGACGGGCGCCTGCTGAACCGCCTCTCCGGGCCTTTTGAGGAAAGTGATTCCTGGGAGCAGCTCGGTTCACCGGTGGTGGCCGGGGACAGAGTGTATTTTTCCGGGGGCGCTTCTAAAAACACCCTTTACGCGATGGCTGCCTATCCGGTTGACGATGCGCTCCAGTACGTCTGGCCCAGTTCCCCTACCCTGGGCAATACTTCAAAACTGGGGATCCTTTCCTCTCCGGCCATGGTAAATGAGCTCATCTACACAGGCGTCGGCACGGACACCGGCGGGGGCGGCCTTGTGGCGGTTGATTCCACCGGCGCTTCAGTTCCGCTGACGGCAGACGTGAATTTCCCGAAACCGGTCTATTCCTCGCCCGGGATTTCAAACGGCATGGTGTTTATCGCCGCCACGGACGGGAAGATTAAGGCGTATAAAGCGGAAAGAATAGTTTCTATTTCAAACCCGCGCGAAGACGAGCTTCTGACCGGTACCGTGCCGGTAAAGGGGTATATCTCAAACCCCGGCCTGACCGGTTATACGCTTGAATACAGTACCGGCGGAAACCCCATTATCTGGCAGACCATAATTTCAAGCGCCGCCGCCCAGGCTGTGGAGAACGGAACTCTGGCGGACTGGAACACGGCAGACCTTCCAAACGGTAATTACGCCTTAAGGCTTACGGCGCAAGGTTCCGGGACCGGCAATACGGCGCTTTTAGCGGCGCGGGTAAACCACGCTCCGCCCGCCCCGTCAGGACTTATAGCCGGAGACGTCGCGGGGGACCGCGGGAATAAAATAGGGCTGGACTGGTTTGGCTCCGCTTCCATCGGGATAACCGTGTACAGGATATACAGGAGGAAAGCGAATGATGTCTTCATGGAAATAGCGTCCGTCAGTTCCGGCACTTTGGCCTATCTTGACGCCACGGCGGTTACGGGAACCACATTCACTTACACTGTAAGGGCATTTGACGGTTATGTGGAGTCTGAAAATTCAAATTTCGCCTCGGCCTGGTCCATAAACAACAGCGACGACAAAATTCCGCCGGCCGCGATAAACAACTTAACCGCCGGACCGGGGCCGCTTGGCGGAATGGTGGATATCGTATGGACGGCTCCGGGTGATGACGGCAGCTTAGGCGCAGCTTCCCATTATGTTATAAGATACACAACCAACCCTGATTACGATTGGAGCGATTTTGACGGAACCGCTTTATCCGGCGGCACAAGAACTGTTGAGGGGCCGGCCGGCGCCCGCGAGGCTGATGATGTGCGGGGGCTTTTTGGCGGCGTCACTTATTATATAGCCGTAAAAACAGTCGATTTTGTTTCTAATATCAGTCCTTTGTCGAATATCGCCGCCTCATGGGCGGCGATAGACCTTGTTCCGCCGCTGCCTGTCTCAGAACTGGTTGTGGCGGATACTCCGGATGACGAAGGGGGCAGTCTTACTCTGGCCTGGACCTTGTCGCCCGACGACCGGCCGAGGGACAAGGGCGGTGATGTTTACGGCTATAAAATTTACAGGCGCACCCAGACTTCAACTTATATTTCAAGTTCCCCGTTCATCACGGTCTCAAAGGGAGTGAGCGCTTACCTTGACAACACCGCCGCCGAGAATGTCAGGTTCTATTATTCGGCGGCCGCTTTTGACAGCACCAATAATTCACAGCTTTCAAATGAGGCGTCCGGCATCTCGGCCGACAACTGGCGGTTTTGTGACGTGTCCCAGGGCTGTTCGGTCAGGCTGCAGGATGGCGCCGTAGTTGACATTCCGCCGGGCGCCGTCTCGCAGAACGGCAAAGTAATATTTACAAGACTGACTCCCGCCGCCAGCCGGCCTCTGTCCCGCATAAAAGCCAACACTCAGGCTAAACCGACAGCGGTGGTTTACGAGGCGAAGCTTAAGAATCCCATAAAATTCATAAAGCCGGCTGTCCTGACCCTGCCTTTTACCGATGCCGAAGTGGAAGGGATGGATGTGGAAAATCTCCGGCTCTACACCATTTCGGACGGCGTCTGGAAGATGCTCAACACCTCCAGCGTGGACGCGCAGGCTAAAAAAGTCAGCGCCGCGGTGAACCATTTTTCCGTCTTCAGCATAATGGAATATGTGCCCTCAGGGGTTCTGCTTGCCGAGGAAGATGTTTATACCTACCCGAACCCCGCTAAAGGCGACACCGTCACTTTCAAATTCAAACTTTCATACAAGGCATATGTGAAGGTGGCTGTGTATAACGTGGCCGGGGAGCAGGTGGCTTCCCTTGAAAAAGCCAACTGCCCCGCCGGTCAGACTTCCGAGATAGCCTGGGGCGTTAAAAATATAGCCAGCGGGATATATATCTACCACTTGCGCGCCGAAAGCGCTTCCGGCAGCAAGACCGTGACGAAAAAACTGGCGATAATTCATTAGGGCAGGGATGATATGAGAGAAAATATGGGTTTGTTTAAAAAGAGAGTTGCCTATCGGAAAAACGCGCGCGCTTTTTTTCATTTCCTTTCCCTCATCCCTCATCCTTCATCCTTGCCCCTTGCCGTTCTCTTTTTTTCATCCCTCATCCTTCATCCCTCATCCCTGTTCTCCGCGAAGATACACCCGGACGCGGGGTCTACATCCGCGGCTTTCCTGAAGCTGGGCGCGGGGGCGCGCGCCGTGGCCATGGGCGGGGCTTTTACGGGCGTGGCCGGGGATCCTTACGCCATTTACTGGAACCCGGCCGGGCTGGCCTATCTTGAGGACGAGAAGAATCTCAGCTTTTTCCATAACGAATATTTCCAGGGCCTGGGCCAGGAATTCCTTTCCTATACCGCCCCGGCGAAGCGCGCCGGAGCCTGTGGTCTGGGCCTGAACTATTTCTATTCGGCCAAAGACCTGACGCGCAGGAGCGGCCTTAACGAGGCCGACCCTGTTAACCCTATCTCCCCGGTGGAGGGGAAATTCGGCGCTTACGATCTGGCCTTTTTCGCTGCCTATGGCCGCGAGTTCCGCCAGGACTTGGCGCTGGGCGCCGTCGTAAAAGTTATACGCCAGAGCATAGACAAAGAGTCCGGTTCCTCTTTAGCGCTGGACCTGGGCTTACTGCGCAATTTTAACTGGCGCGGTTGCGGCTATACCGCCGGGCTGACGGCGCAGAACATCGGGCCCGGTATAAAATTCGTGTCCAGACGTTATAACCTGCCGCTTATCTTCAAGGCGGGCCTTAGCCGCCGCCTGTCGGATTCGGGTGGGCTAATCTCTTTTGAGGCGGACAAGCCGATAGATAATTATCCTTCGTTCATACTGGGCGTGGAATACCCGCTGACCGGCAGGCTGGCGCTCAGGAGCGGCTACAGGTACCGCCTGCATGGCAATGAATTGGGCGCCTGCTCCGGCTTTTCCGCCGGGGCCGGAGTGGCTTTTGACCGGCTTTCTTTTGACTACGCCTTCACGCCCTTCGGCGTGCTCGGGAACTTGCACAGGTTTTCCATCAATATGCGTTTCGGCGGCGCCGCGGCCGCGGTAAAGAAGGAGGCGTATGTCCCGCCGGCGATTGAGGGTTATACGAACTTCGTTTTCAAATCTTCGCCGCGGGCGCTCGCTATCTCGCAGCGCGGGATCAAATACGAGATAAAGGCCTTCTCTCCGGATTGCGGCATTTCCAGCATTACTTTTAAGACCATGCTGCGCGGCAAGGCTTTGGCGGAATTCGCGATGGGCGAAGGCGCGCCGGGCACGGAGCTTCTCGCGGGGCTGCCTGAAGGAGTTCTTCCGCTCAAGGTCTGGCGCCCGGTTTCTCTGCCGGGCAATGTGCAGGGGGATATTTATTTTGAATTCAGATCTCCCAAATCCTCCGCCGGGGCCGCGAAGGCGGTTTTTCTGTACAGGGCGGAGAATCAGTGGAAGGAGTCGCCGGCGGCGCTCTCCGGAGAGAACGGGGAATTCTATTTCTTCTCAACCCGCGCCCCGTTCAGCGCGTATTATGTGCTGGCGACAATCGGCAATAAGTAAGCTCTTTTGCTTGAGCGACGATATAAGTTCTTTGGTGTGTTTAAATGCCTGCCGATCTGATAAATTACCCAAGAAAGTTTTGACGCTTTCAAATATGATCGTGCCGTTCCCGGAATTTCCGGATTTCAGCAGCACCGGCCCGGAAAATTTCCCCCAGACCAGGCCTTTCGGGTCTTTAATGACGGTTTTTCCGTCTTCAAAGAGCGCCGTCCACGCCGGATATTGTTCCTGCCCTGGTTGCCGGCGCTGTTCGTGCCGAGGCCCACCCGCACTTTCACGGATAAGCTGAGTTTACGCAGAACTTCCACCGGTTCCATCTTCAGCGGTTTTGTGATCCTGAACGGCGGGATGATCTCTTCCGGCTGCTTCGTAAGCCGCCCCTCAAGCACTTTCATCAGTTTGGACGCCACCGGATGATTAGGCGCGTAATCCAGCACCCGGTAGTACTGGTTCCAAGCCTCGTTGAATTTCCCGTCCCGCGCGTAGATGCCGGCCAGCGGGAGACGGGCTTCTATAAAGGTTGGGTCTTTGCGCAGCGCTTCTATAAGGCTTTCCTCGGCTTCTTTATACATTTTGAAATTCATGTAATTCCAGGCGATGATATAATCCACGCCCGCGAAGTCGGGCCTTAACTGCCTGTAGCGCGCCAGATACTCTACCGTTTTTTCCCTGTTGCCGAGGTTTGAGTAGACGCTGCCCAGGCCCAGCGCGGCGCGCGGGTGCCCGGGCGAGAGTTTAAGCGCGCGCTCAAAACAGGCGGCGGCATTTTCATAATCGGCCTGGTGGAATTTCAGCCAGCCCAGCTCCGAGAGGATCTCTGTGTTGTAGGGATCTATTTTAAGCGCGTTTTCAAGGGCGGCTGCGCCGTCGGAGTAGCGGCCCTGCTGTTTATGGACCATGGCCGCGTCCAGCAGCGGTTGGAGGCGGTCCGGTTGCGCGGCGGCCAGGGCGAGGTAGGCCGCGGCGGCTTTTGACAGGTCGCCGTTAAGGTATAGCGCGTAGGCTTTGGCAGGATCGTCACCCTGCCAAGCGCGGGAGGAAAAGGGAAAAATGCAAAATATAAAATGCAAAGTGTAAAGTGCAAAAGGCAGAGCGAATATTTTTCTCATCAGGGTCGATAAAAGATAAAATTAAATAAAATGTTGTCCGACAACATTTTATGCACCCGGCACGGGGTTTTCTCACGTCCCCGTGCCGGAGATGAGGGGGAAATTTCTCTCTCCATCAAGGCTATGCCAGTGCCGTTAATTGTAGCGGGCGATGTAAATCGCCCTTAGGCAGGCGCGGATTTACATCCGCCGCTACATTTTTGCCCCAAGGCCACCACGTCCGCCTAAGGCGGACAGGGTATGGTAAAAATTTTTGCGGCAAAAATTTTTACAATGAATATCGTATGAAATTAACGGGGCAATGACAAAGGCCGGCTGGTTCAGAGGCGCGGCAGCCTGGAAGTGCGGCAATTTAGAGGTGTTACAATGTGGCCGTATAAATTCACGCATCTAAGCATCTACGCATCCGCGCCTCCGGCCGATGACGAGGGATTTTGATGGCTTTGACCGACGCCGAGCTTGTAAAAGCTTTCAAAGAGGGCGACGCCGGCGCTCTGGACGAGCTTATCTCCAGATATAAGGGGCCGCTTTACGCCTATCTGCTTAAGCTGGCGCGCGACAGCAACGCCGCGGACGACCTCTTCCAGGAAGTGTTCGTGAAGGTGATAAAAAAGCTGGGCTCCTACGGGGAAGAAGATAAGTTCTCAGCGTGGCTTTTCACGGTGGCTCATCACGCGATCATGGATCATTTCCGCGCCCAAACCCGCCGCCGGGAAGAGTCCCTTTACGCCGCCCACGGGGACAGCAGGGCCCTGGCCGACACTTTGGCCTGCGACGAGCCGTCCCCCGCCGCCGCGCTGGACGCGGCCGAGCGCGCGGGCGCAATCGAGGCCGCCTTTGAAAAGCTTTCCCCGGACCAGCGGGAAATATTCCTGCTGCGGCATTACTCGGGGCTTTCTTTCAGGGAAATAGCGGGCATCCTTAAAATTCCCATAGGCACGGCGCTGGCCAGGATGTCGCGCGCTCTGGCCAAGCTGAGAGGGGAGTTGGGGAACATCAGTTGATAAGTTGATAAGTGGGAAAAACCATGTGATAGTGTAAATTATTCGCTTGCTTATCAAAGAGATTGAACTATGAACTGCGGATATAAAGAAAAGATCATCCTTTACTTCTACGGCGAACTGCCGGAACGGTCCGCCGCCGGGATCAAAAGGCATATAGACGCCTGCGCGTCATGCGCCGGAGAACTGGCCGTCCTGAAAGAACTCACCGCGCAGTTTGAAATTTTTAAACCCGAACCGCCGCTTTTGAGCGCCGCCGGGCAAGCCTTCGCGGCGCGGGAGCCGGGTTTTTGGGAAACGGCGCTCGCCGGGTTCAAGGCAGCGGCCCTCGCCGGCGCTTTCACGGCGGCGTTCCTGCTGGCTTTCCGGTTTATGGGCGCACATAAAAGCGCCGACGCCGTGTGGAATAACGATATAAACTCAAACCTCGACAGTATCGAGTACGGCATTTACAGCCTTGAGGACGACATGCTGTATTCCCCGTCCGCGGACTTCGATTATAGCTGCGCCGGAATTGAAGCGCAAAGGCAAAGGATTGCTGAAAAAACTACATAGGAGGATATATGAATAAAAAGCTGATAGTATTGGCGGGCGCGCTGGCATTTATGGGCCTTACAGCCGTATATGCGGCGGCACAGGCCCCGGAGCCGGGAGAAGGCGTCCCGGAAGAGAACGAAGCCTGGCAGAAAGAGGCGGTCCCTCCGGAAATGGGCGAAGAGATGGGGGCGCACAAGGAAGTTTATATCCGCAAGAACGCTATGCAGGGCAAAAGGTTCGGCGGCGAGGGCGCCATGCGGGGCAAGAGGTTTGGCGGCGAGGGCGCCATGCGGGGCAGGAGGTTTAGCGACGGGGAAGACGGCTTCTTTGATGAAGAACTGGTGCTCGGGACCATAAAAAAGCACGATCCGAAATTCGCCCAAACCCTGGAAGATCTGCGGGAGACGGCTGCGGCGGAATATAAAATGACGCTGGTAATGGCGAGAAAACTGCTGGTAATGGCCAAAAAGGAAAATGACGAAAAAATAGAAGCGGCGGCGGTGCGCGAGCTGTCCCTTGAATATGACACCAAAAAGCTTTCGCGCAAATACGAGCATGCCGCCGACGCCGACAAGGCAGCCATAAAGACCGAGCTTAAAGGGAAGCTATCGGAGCAGTTTGACCTGAGGCTCAGAGGCCATGAGATAAGGGTCCAGAGGATGGAAAAAGAGCTTGCCAAGCTTAAAAAGAACATAGAGACCAGAAAAGCCAATAAGGATAAAATAGTCCAGGAACGCGTCGCCCAGCTGACCGGCGAAGGCTTCGGCTGGTAACAGTAGGGGAGAGGGTAGAGGGGGCAGGGTATAGCGAGAGCAGAGCCGGCAGAAAGATGAAACTCTGCACAGCAAGTTGTCGCGGAACTATCAAGTGAACACGCCGCGGTCATTTAAAGGACCGCGGCGGGATTAACAAATAACTCTACCCTCTACCCTCTACCCTCTACCCTCTACCCTATTGTATTTTCGCCGCGTCTATCATACCGGCGCCTTCTTCAGTCGGCTTCAGGCCGAGGGATGAGGTCGCGTTTTTGAGAGCAGCTCTAATGGCGAATTTTATCTTTGCTTGGGTATTTTACTTGTGATGTGAAGCAGCAGTTTATCAATTAGTATGCCGATCGGATAGCAGGTAAGCATAATTATAAGAAAAAGAACCAGGCCTATTATCAGATATGCGGGAATTGCATACGGAAAGTTAACAAGGAAATTGTCGAGAAAGACACGGTAGCTGCGATAATAAATATGGGCGTCTATTTCATTGTCCAGCAGATAATGAAAGAATAGTGCGAGTAATATCGGCGCGGCGACAAGGGCCAGTCTCTTTAAGCGTCGGTTGTATGCCCTTCGTATCATCACAATCATTGCAATAAAAAGGATTGCGGAAAGCATATAAGCGAAGAGATAGCCGGCATTACCGACGGCAAGATTCCTTGAAATCAAGGCTTCGTAATCTCCTTTTGGAACGGCTCGGATTCCACCATGAAGGCACAGGAACAAATTAGCGGCAAATATCATGGTTGTTGACAGGATGATTGAGAGAAGGATTACTAAGCGCTTTAATTTCATAATTACTTTAGCTCCACTGGACTTGTTCCAACTATGCTGGACTCTGTGATTGTAACGTGGCTTCTTCCGGTATAGCCTTGGCACCCTAAATCCTGGTGCACAACGAGCTTAAATGTTTTAGGCAGGAGAATAACAGAGGCTGCATATTCATCGTACATTACGCCATCACTATCGGTTAGTACTCTCCATGGCCGGGGCCAATAGGGGGAGAAAAAGCCGGCTTTCCAACACTTCACATTGCTTAAAGCGGAGTCGCACCAAAGGACTTCACTTACACCGGTATTGCCCAATGGCTTTAAGAACTGATCCTTTACAGTCCATATAAACTGCCCGTCAGTTCCTACTTGGGGCATAAATCCACCCTTTAAAAATCTGCCAAATTTTAAAGATTCATGCTCTATACTTACCGGGCGTCTCACGGTGAGGGGAAGTGAAGCCGGCGGGCAATTATCCACAGCGGCGGTAATGGTTACATCACCTTCAGACTTGCTCTCCAATACTGGTATGACCTGTACGGTCTTTTGGTTGGTCCCGCTCGTGAATTTTACTTTTGCGTTGGACACCGACCAGTGTATCTTTGAAGGGGGTTTAGTCGTGGTTATTTTAAACGGTACTTTCGGCGAATTTGTATAAGGCTTAAATAAAAACAAATCTGTGGGGCCGACAATTGTAACTTTACCGGCGGAACAGCCGCAGACCGGCTGCGCATTCTGGCCGTTGCTGCAATTACAGGTCGCAGCGTACTCCGGATTTGTTATTGCCCATGCCTCTATTGTGCCCGCACAATCCACGCCCGGCTCTATGTCGGCGGCGCTTGTTTTTGCGGTTGCCGAAACAGCGGTCTTTGCGGACGCATCGGCACCGGCCGGGGATTTTGCCGACGAAGCGGACGCCAACAGGATGGAGGACTGCTTTGTTGCCGCCTGGCCCGGCGTCTCTCCGGGCAGTTTTGTGCCGCTCAGGCTGAATTCAGCGGTGGGGTTTAATTTTGGGGTGTTCGGCTCGTAGGATTTCAAATCGGTGACTTGGCCGCCCTTACCGGTGAGCGTTGCGGCGCTGTTTGAGGGGACCGATCTTAAATCTTTCGCAGCCAACTTGGCTGTGCCGTCGAACATCCGGCTGTTCCGATTGTACAAATCCTTAAGCCGGTCTTTTGTGTTCCTATCCAGCCCCTTGCTTAATTCATTAACGTC
>JACQYT010000055.1 GCA_016208085.1 Elusimicrobiota bacterium
AACGGTGTTCCGCAGCGCGGGCAGCATTGCATATCCGGCGGCAGCTCATGGAGTATTTCTTCCGTGGGAAGGTGTGTGTGCCGCTTGCGGCCGAAGCCTTTCGCGCCCGGTTGTTTGCCGCGGCATTTAGGTTCTTCGTCCGCGGTTGTCGGGATATCCGGGGTTTCAGCCGTGGATTCACAGGCCTGGTTTTTCGTTTGTTCCGATTTGCGGCCGAACAACTGAGTTCCAGCCAGGTCACCCGCGCACGCAGTTTCTCGTCCGACTGAAGCAGTTCTTTAATGCGCTCATCCTGCCGGGCACAACGCTGTTCAAGGTCACAAACCCGCTGAAACATTCTCACGTTCGACCGCGCGGGCGTGCATGGCTTTATAGTAGCCAAGATCGCAGTGCAGTTTGCGCAATTCGCCGGCAGGCTCAAGTGTTTCGGCGGCCATGCCTTTATCTTACATATAAGGAGGGCTGTGTGTCCCGTCGAGGCGGGGGATTTTCAGCCGGGCAGAGACGGGTTTACTGAATATTTACGCTGCGTCAATACCCCCGGCTAAAAATAATTCAGCGGCAATTTGCTATAATAACCCTAAGTAAATAGTGGACAATTGAAATGAGTCCCACGGTCTTAAAATATAGGAGTTACCGTTTCTTTTTCTTTTCGCGCGAAGAAGAACGGATTCATGTTCATGTTTGTTGCCCTGATGGCGAAGCAAAGTTTTGGCTGAAGCCTGTAGTCGCTTTGGCTGTGCATTACGGGTTATCCGCCAGACAACTATTGGAAGCGCAAAAAATAATTGAGAAGCACTATGGCAAAATTATACAAGCTTGGGAGAAACATTTCAGAAGTTGAAGTGCAGAATATTTCCGTAAATGGCATATGGTTGTACGCGAAAAACAAGGAATATTTTTTGTGTTTTAAGGATCATCCTTGGTTTGAAAACGCCTTGATATCCCAGATCCTCAATGTGAAACTACTCCGCCACGGTCACATTTATTGGCCAGAACTCGACGTTGATTTGGAACTGGAATCCCTTGAAAATCCTGAAAAATATCCGTTGAAGTATAGATAATCAGCAATTCCTGCGGATGGCTCCGGCTATTTTGCCGGTAACATCGGCATCGGGACGACGAAATTTTGCTGTAGCTGGTAGGTGGGTTTAAATTATAGAATAATGGTTAACCCGGGGCCGCTTAAAGACCATAGCGCCTGATATGGCGCCTGCGAGATGCGATGGGACCGTACAGAAGGTAAAATGCCGCTGGATATTAGCAGCCTAAAAAAAGCCGTTGACTCACTGGACCGTGCCCTAAAGGTTGGGGCAGTGGGGATACGCGGGCAGGTAAATACTGATCAGGAAGAAGTAATACGCGCCGGCGTAATACAGAATTTTGAATTTACATACGAACTGTGCTGGAAATTTATGAAAAGGTGGCTGGAGCTTAATGTCGGGAGCGCTAATGTGGACGGATCCACCAGGAAAGAACTTTTTCGGTTGGCCGCCGAAAGCCGTCTCATAAACGGCGTTGAAAACTGGTTTAAATACCATTCCGCCCGTAACGAAACAGCCCACACTTACGACCCAGACAAGGCTTCTGAAATTTACAGACTCGCCGCTCCCTTTGCCGCTGACGCCCGCAAATTTCTGGAGGTTCTCGAACAGCGCAATGATTAAGGCGACCCCGGCGCAGTTGCGTATTATAACCGACATCCTGGCCAGCCACGCTCCGGGAGTGGAGGTGCTGGCTTTCGGTTCACGGGTTGACGGAAATCCGAAGGATTACTCGGACATTGATCTCGCTCTGGTCGGCGCAGCCAGGCTGTCCCCTGCTGTTACAGGGGCGCTTAAAGAAGCGTTTGAGGAATCCGATTTACCGTTCCGGGTTGATGTCCTTGACTGGAACGCCATCTCCCCTGAATTCCAAAAAATAATTGAAATCCGCTATGAAATTGTGCAAAAACCAGGAAAGATTTAGCCCGAAAATTGCAATTGATGTCGATTTGTATTGACAACTTGACGAATAAAAATCATTTCCAGCTTTCAGGTTATGCGAACACACCAGGACCCCAAAAATGCTATACTTTGAAAACAACAGATAGAGGCAAAGATACAGGTATAGCAGGAGCTAAGTTGGAAATAGACGGTTGTCGTAACTGCTCATGTAGACTGGCAGCCGTCCGCCTAAGGCGGACGCAGGCTAAAGCCTGCGACTACATGAGTAGTTACCGGTTGTCTTTGCCTGCCTTAAAATTAACCCTTAAATCTCTGCCTCCACCTCTACCTGTGCCTGTTAATACAAGGAGATCAAACACATGCCTGAAAATATGACAGCAATGGACGGCAATACCGCCGTCGCTTACGTCGCCCACGCCACTAACGAGATAATAGCGATCTATCCGATAACGCCCTCTTCGGTGATGGGCGAACTGGCGGACGCCAAATCTGCCAGGGGCGAGAAGAATATCTGGGGCATGATCCCGACCGTAATAGAAATGCAGTCCGAGGGCGGCGCTTCAGGAACCGTACACGGCGCGCTGACCGCGGGCGCGCTGACCACCACTTTCACGGCTTCACAGGGGCTGCTGTTGATGATACCTAATATGTATAAGATAGCCGGCGAGCTGACCCCGACCGTTTTCCACGTTTCCGCCAGGGCCGTGGCCGCCCATGCCCTGTCCATATTCGGCGATCATTCCGACGTTATGGCCGCCCGCCAGACCGGCTGGGCGCTTCTCGCCTCGGCCAACCCGCAGGAGGTCATGGATTTCACGCTTATAGCGCAAGCCGCCGCTTTAAGATCCAGGGTGCCGTTTCTGCATTTCTTCGACGGGTTCAGAACCTCGCATGAACTTAACATGGTCAAGGTTATCCCGTTTGAGACCATGCGGGAAATGCTGGACGAAAAACTTATCGCCGGGCACAAAGCCCGCGGCCTTAACCCGGAACGTCCCGTTTTAAGGGGCACGGCCCAGAACCCGGACGTATTTTTCCAGAGCAAGGAAGCTGTAAATAAATATTACCGGGAGCTGCCGTCCATTATAAAGGACACCATGTCCCGTTTTGAAAAGTTGACCGGCCGCAAATACTCCCTGTTTGATTACGTGGGCGATGCGAACGCCGAAAAAGTCGCGGTGATCATGGCCTCCGGAGCCGACACCGTGGAAGAGACCGTTAATTATCTCAACAAGAATTCCAATGAAAAAGTCGGCGTGCTGAAAGTCCGCGTATACAGGCCGTTCTCGCAGGAGGACCTGGTCGCCGCGCTGCCGAAGACCGTGAAAAAGATAGCGGCGCTGGACAGGACCAAGGAACCCGGCTCCATAGGCGAACCCCTGTACCAGGACGTGGTTACCGCTTTGGCCAACGCTTTCAAGGCGGGCAAAATTAAAGACATGCCGCTTGTGGTCGGCGGGCGTTACGGCCTCGGCTCAAAGGAATTCACCCCGGCCATGGCCAAAGCTGTGTTTGACGACCTCTCCGCCAAAGCCCCGAAGAACGGTTTCACCGTGGGCATCAAAGACGACGTAAGCAATCTCAGCCTTGACTACGACCGCAACTGGTCAATAGAGGACAAAGACGTCTTCAGGGCCCTCTTCTTCGGCCTGGGCTCAGACGGCACCGTGGGCGCCAACAAGAATACGATTAAAATTATCAGCGAAGAGACTCCCAACTACGCCCAGGGCTACTTTGTTTACGATTCCAAGAAAGCCGGTTCCATGACGGTCTCGCACGTGCGTTTCGGCAAGAATTACATTAAAGCCCCGTATCTTGTCTATAAAGCGCATTTCATAGGCTGCCACCAGTTCAGCTTCCTTGAAAAATACGAAATGCTGGACAAAGCTGAGCAGGGCTCTATATTCCTTATAAACAGTCCGTTCGCCGCCGGCGACGTGTGGGACCGCATCCCTGCCGAAGTGCAGGAAGCGATAATCGCCAAAAACCTGAAGGTCTATGTCATAAACGCCTCCGAGATAGCCAAGGCTACCGGCATGGGCGGACGCGTCAACGTCATCATGCAGACGGCTTTCTTCGGCATCTCCAGCGTCCTGGCGAAGGACGAAGCCGTGGCGGCCATCAAGAAAGCCATCAAAAAAACCTACGCCTCCAAAGGCGACGAAGTGGTCAAAAAGAACTTTGCCGCGGTGGATGCCACCCTGGCCGCCATAGAAGAAGTGAAACACCCGGGAAAAGTCACTTCCAGGATCAAGCGGACGTGCGCGGTGGAAGGGTTTCCGGATTTCGTAAAGAACACCCTCTGCGAGATGATGGCCTTCCGCGGCGACGACCTCCCGGTTTCGGCCATGCCGCTTGACGGCACGTTCCCTACCGCCACTTCCCAGTATGAAAAGCGCAATATCGCGCTTGAAAGCCCGGTCTGGGACGCAAGCATCTGCATACAGTGCGGTTTCTGCTCGCTGGTCTGCCCACACGCGGCGATAAGGATTAAGGCCTATGACGGCGCGGAACTCTCCAAAGCCCCGAAAACCTTTAAATCCGCTGAAGGCCGGGGAGACCTCAAAGGAATGAAAGTCACCGTGCAGGTCGCGATAGAGGACTGCACCGGCTGCGGCGCCTGCGTCTATAACTGCCCCGCCAAGGAAAAAGCGGAAGGCAAAGAGACTCTCAGGAAAGCGATAAACCTGAGCGATCAAATACCCTTGAGGGAAACCGAGCGCGAGAACTTCAGGTTCTTCATGTCGCTGAAAGACGCCGGCTCAGGCCTTGTCAATCGCTATACCGTCAAAGGCAGCCAGTTGGTAAGGCCGCTGTTTGAGTTCTCCGGCGCCTGCGGTGGCTGCGGCGAAACGCCCTACGTCAAGCTGCTGACCCAGCTTTTCGGCGACCACCTGACGGTGGCCAACGCTACGGGCTGCTCCTCCATCTACGGCGGCAACCTGCCGACCACTCCTTACTGCGTCAGGGAAGACGGGCGCGGCCCGGCCTGGTCCAATTCGCTGTTTGAAGACAACGCCGAGTTCGGCCTGGGCATACGCCTGGCCTACGATAAGTTCCGGGAAGAAGCCAAGGTACTTTTGACCGCGCTTAAAGACACCGAACTTAAAAACCGCGCCACACTGGCCGATGAAATACTGAATGCCGACGAGAACGACTGGGCCGCCATAGAGCAGCAGCGCGGCCGGGTCGCCGACCTTAAGAACGCCCTCGCCTGGGCGAAAGACGAGCAGTCCGTCCGCCTGCTGACTCTCACTGATTACCTGATAAAAAAATCGGTATGGATACTCGGCGGCGACGGCTGGGCCTATGACATAGGCTACGGCGGCCTGGACCATGTGCTGGCGTCCGGGAAAAAAGTGCGTGCGCTGGTTCTGGATACCGAAGTCTATTCCAACACCGGCGGCCAGATGTCCAAATCCACGCCTTTGGGCGCGGTGGCGTTTTTCGCGGCCGGCGGCAAGCCGCTTCCGAAGAAAGACCTGGGCATGATAGCCATGACTTACGGCAACATCTATGTGGCCAGCATAGCCCTGGGCGCCAATTACCAGCAGAGCATTAAAGCCTTGGCGGAGGCGGAAGCCTATAACGGTCCTTCGCTTATCATCGCCTACAGCCACTGCATAGCGCACGGCATCAATATGACCGAAGGCATGAACGCGCAGAAGAAAGCCGTTAATTCCGGCCGCTGGCTGCTCTACAGGTTCAACCCGGAGCTGCGCAAACAAGGCAAGAACCCGTTCGTGATAGACAGCCCGGCGCCGAGCATCCCCGTCTCCGAATTTATGCTGGGCGAAAACCGGTTCAGAACCCTGCATAAGTCCAACCCTGAAACGGCCAGGCGCCTGATGAAGCTGGCTGAAGAGGAATATAAATGGCGGTTGAGCGTTTACCGGCAGATAGCCGCGATGTCCTGCGACGTTCCAAAAGTGGAGGAAAAAGTCAACAGCCTCGCTCCTCTCATTATGTAGCGGGCGATGTGAATCGCCCTTTTCCGCCGGAGGCGGATCCGCCGGTTGTTTGGCGAAAGCGGGGGCGCGGATTTACCTCCGCCGCTACAGGCAGAGCGCATATATATAAGGAAGAGCCGAAAGCGGGAGCGAAATGCTCCCGCCTTTTTTTTGGCCCATTGGACCTACGCGGTCCTGGGTCTTAATAGTTTTATTTTTTGGGCCTTTAGCCACTTATTGCCCGGAGCAATCCGGTCTATACTTTACCTAGTAGGTAAGGAATTTAAAATATACCTCAGGTAGTAGACAGGTAAAAGCGGTATACGGGATGGGGAGAGGAGAGTGTATGTCAACCAGGATTTTCAAAGCGCTGCTTGCGGCTTCCCTGTTTTTTTTCATAACGCCGGTTTACGCCCAGCACAGCGACGAGAACCCGCTCAAAGACGATAAAAGCGATTTTGACCGGTATGAAATAGAGACGGCTGCGAAATATCCCGAGTATTTCACCATAAACCCGGCTTCCATAAGGATCACCATAGAAGAAGTGACCGAAGAAAAAGACTGGTCGTATCTCGGCCCGGAAAAGGCGAGTGCCGGCGAAACTCTCGTTATAATAGACCAGATAGTCAACATCGCCAGCAAGATCTGGCAGATCATAAAGCAGAACGCGCCTGTTTCTCATATTGACGTGAAGTACGCTTCGGCCGTGCCCGAGGGCATCACCGCCTGGAACCAGCTTACCGAATGGAAGAAGCCCAAGACGTATGTATACGGTTTTTATGCCGAAAACATCTACGGCCTTACCATGGTGGATGTCAAATATAAGGTGGTCTACACATACGGCGGCAAATATAAAGGCCAGGGCTATTACCTGACCGGCGTCACCGTAACCCCCACGGTCGTGGACGTAGGCTGGGGCTACCGGTTCTCGCTCGGGGCCTCCGTGCCGGACTCAACGATCACCAATATCGGCACCGCGACCAACCCCGTGGCCGCCCTGCAGCTTAAGCTGACCTGGAAGATCTCCACCGTAATGAAGGACGTCACCGGCACCAGCGTGTATTACATACAGGGCGACGGGTATTTTGAGGAGATCGCCAGCCCCTTCACGGTAAAAGCGGCGCCCAAGCTGGAAGGAGTCAGTTCCGCCCGGCCGCTTCTTCGGGTGTCTGAAATAGTTTTTGATTAAAAATTTTTGCGGCAAAAATTTTTACCATACCCCGTTGTAGCGGCGGATGAAAATCCGCCTGAAGGGCGATTCACATCGCCCGCTACAATTAACGGCACTGGCATAGCCTTGAAAAAATAAAGGAGGTAGTTAATAATGAAAAAGCAACTGACGATAGCGGCGTTCATAAGCGCTCTATTCACCGCGCTCGCAGGCGCCGCCGACCTGGACAACGCAAAGTATTTTGCCATAGACGAGTCTTCTATACGGATTGAAGCTCTTGACGACAGGGGTGGGACGCTCCCCGGCTCAGGGCCCGTCATCAACCCGCCGATACCGGGCTCCAACCAATTGCCCAAGCCGCCGAACGGCCCCGTCATCAACCCGCCCGCCGACCCCGGCGCGCCCACCGGCCCGACCGTAGGCGACACCATCAACAACATAGATCAGATCGTCAACCTGGCGCAGAAAATCTGGGACATAATCAAGGCGAACGCGCCGGTGGTCAATATCGCCGTCAATTACGCCAACGCGGTTCCCTACGGCACGACCCACTGGACGCAGCTGCAGGGCTGGTCGAAGCCGATGACAAAGAAATACGCTTTCTCGATGAAGAACGGCTTCGGCTCCGAAGTAGTGAAAGTGCTGTACCAGGTGCACTGGGTCCCCAACGGCAATTTACAGGGTAAAGGCAAATTCCTGACCGGCGTCACCGTGGAACCCATCAGCGTCACCGCCGCCTGGGGCTACACCGTGGACCTGCTGGCGCAGGTTCCCGATTCAACGATAGCCAATGTCGGCACCCATGAAGACCCCGTGGCGTCCATGCAGGTGCAGCTCAACTGGAAGGTTTCCACCGCTTTCAAGGTGATTGAACAGAAAGCGATATATTACGTGCAGGGCGACGGCCTTCTCCAGGAGATCGGCACTCCCTTCCAGAGAGATATTGAGATAAAGGCTCAGGAAGATCTTGATAATGTCGCTAAAAAACTTGAAAATGTGAAGTTCGACTGACACGAAAATTGCAGTTGAAATTCTTTAGCCCCCGTCCGTCTAAGGCGGATGGGGGTTTTATTTCGCTTCTTTGAGTTTTTTGAATAGCTCTATCTGCCGGGGGGTAAGCGACTGCGGGATGTCTATCTTTATAGCGGCGTACAGATCGCCTCTGGAACCGGCCTTACCGGGCAGGCCTCTGCCCGCGATGCGCAGTCTGCGGCCGTTATGCGAGCAGGGGGGGAGTTTTATTTTTACGGTCCCGTCCAGCGCCGGGATGGAAATCTCGGCGCCCAGGGCTGCGTCCCAGGGCGCAACCTCTATGTCGGTATCGAGATCGTCCCCGTTCACCCTGAAATCCGGATGTTTTATTATATGTATTTTAAGGTAGAGGTCGCCGATTTTGCCGCAAGCGCCGTGTTTTATCCCCTGGCCTTTAAGCCGGAGCCGGGCGCCGTCGCGCAGGCCCCTGGGGAGATTTATCGCCGTTTCTTTTATGCGCAGCGTTTCACCGGCGCCGCGGCAGGCGGGGCAGACCCTGTTCCGTATCCTGCCGGCGCCGCGGCATTGGGGGCAGGAAGACTTATAGTTAAAGGTAAGTTTTTTCTGGCCGCCGCGAAAGATGTCTTCAAGCGGAAGGTCAAGCGCCGCTTCCATATCGCCGGGAGAGGAGCCGGCGCCGGCCTCCTCGCCGTAAAAGTCGCCGCCATAATTTTCCCGGCCCGGGAAACCGTCCGCGCCTTGAGGCGGACGCCCCCCGCCCTGTCCAAAGCCCGGCCTGTCGCCGAATATGGACCTAAAGAAATCGCTGAATCCGCCCGGGTCAAAGTCCTGGCCGCCGCCCCGGCCTGAATACTGCCCGCCAAAGGCGGGTCCGCCTCCGGCGGAGAACCAGCCGGGGGCCCGGCGGAAATCAGGGCCTCCAGCCGGCGGGGGAGTGAATTCCTGCCCTTCGCGGTAGCTCCTGCACAATTGATCATAGGTCCCGCGCTTTTTGGCGTCGGAAAGCGCTTCGTAAGCTTCGTTTATTTCCTTGAATTTATTTTCGGCGGCTTTGTTGCCGGGATTGCGGTCGGGATGATACTTCATGGCGAGCTTGCGGTAAGCGGATTTTATCTCGTCGGCGGAGGCGGTCTTTGGCACGCCCAGAACGGAGTAATAATCTATGAATTTCGCCATAACCCGCAAATTTCAATTAACATCGATTTGTATTGATAACTTGACGAATAAAACTATCCCCTGAAATTTTCGGGTGTCCGTTCGCCTGTCAGACAACTATCGCCCTGTGTTTTGCCTATGAACGCCGGTGGAACTTCATCACGCTGGTCAGGACAGAAGCCGAAAAACCAGTTTTACCTGAATATTAAAAGGAGCGCGGCAAGCGCGCCGGCCAGCGCAAGCATTATCCAGCGCTCTATAACGGACTCCCGGACGCCAGGCATAAGGACGGCAAGCGTCCACGCAAGGGTGACGGCCGCAATTATAAGCCCCCAGAAGAGGAAAAAATACGTTTTAGGGACGGTCGGGGCGTCAATCTCAGGACCGGCCCCCCCGGCGGGGGCGGGCGTTTCAACCGGCGCGGCAGGCCCGCCTCCAGGCGACGGCTGGGCGGTCGGCGGGTTTTGAAGGAATTGGGGTTTCTTTTTGTGCTTGCTCATGTTACCTTATTTCTTGCCTCCGCCCACAAAAGAGATGTCCTGGAAGATGACGGTTACGCCAAGCTCTTTCCCTTCGTGGCTGCGGACCTGCATCGTGCTGTAGCCGATCACAAGGGGGACATTGGCGTGCATGATGGAGATCTCGGCCCGGCGCACGGTATGGCCGGTTTCAAGAGTTTCTTTTATCACGCCCCTGAGGGCGGGGAAGCCGGCGAAAGCCTTTTCGTAGTTGGAGTCAAGGCATTTATGGGCTTCCTCCCAGTGCAGGATTTTGCCGGCCATAGGGTTCAGATAAACCACTGTTCCGGACATATCAACGCTTATCAGGCCGCCGGTAAGGTTATCCAGGATGCACTGGTAATATTGCGTGACGTTTTTCAGCATAATTTATATTCTAGCAAAAATTTGTATAATTAGAGCGTTCGCATAAATATTCCCCGGTAGCTCAATGGTGGAGCGATCGGCTGTAAAAAAGTCGCAGCTTCTACGGGAAACCGTAGTTGAAAAACCAGGTGAATTCAGGGAAATCCGCCAAGGCGGACAATCCTGAGCCAAGCCCGCCTGAGGCGGGAAGGTGCAGAGACTATCCCGCAAGGGAGTACTGTCCGCTGAGGCGGATGGGAAGCGCCTGGGTCCGTAAGTGGAAAACACACGGATATGAGATAGTCCAAGCTCTGGAGCAATTCAGAGGCCCTTGTAACCGATAGGTTGTAGGTTCGAGTCCTACCCGGGGAGTATATATAAAAACGGCCCTCTTTAATTAAGGGCCGTTTTTATTCCCCTTATCCAATTAAACCCGAAAATAACGGCAAATATTGCCGGTTATACGCCTATTGACAAATCAAGGGGTGGGGGGTATACTATTGAGGACAGGCCCGCTTTCCGAACATTTTAAGTCGGAGGCGGGAACCTGCTGTTGTGTCTTGATGATTGCGCGCAATGTACGATTTTATGAAGATGCGAACATATAGAAAATCTGCTCTTCTTGCGGCTATTATTTGTTTTTTGAATGTCTTTTCCTCCGCAGCCATTGCTAATCCGCCTGAATTTAAAATGGACGATAGACCGTTCCCTGGCAATCAGCAGAAAGAAAGCGCCACGCCTGAAGGCATTCTTAATAAAAAACTGAAAGGAGCCCCCCCTGCGGAGGCGATAAAATTTCTAAAGGACGATATTGCCCGATCAGGCCGCGACCCGAACAGGGCGCCGAAAAAAGTTCATGAGGCAGGAGCCGGTAAACCTCTTCCCGCTAAAAGCAATATAATCCATATCCCGGGCAGAAATTTTGTGCCTGATAAAGGCATCCACCGGGAACTGCAGCAGAAGGTGAAAGGGATAATCCGCCCTGAAGACCAGGATAAGGAGATAATCGTCATTATCCAGTTTGAAGAGGGGATTTCCCTGAATCAGACAATCGGACTGTATGAACTGGGATTGACATATCTGGACGGCATCGGCGATTCGGCGATTATTGCAAAAATACCCTTAAGCGCAGTTGAAAAATTCAAAAAACTTCCTTTCATCAGGTGGATAGGCGAATACAAGGATGAATATAAGTTTAATCCGGCGCCGTCAAAAAGCGGAAAAAAAGGCAGCTACATCTACCCGCTGGATACCGGAAGAAGCGAGTATGAACAGTCATTAAAAAATCTGGGGATTGCAGTTGACCATTATAATGAAATAACGAATTCTTATTACGCAGTTTTAGATGAGGGAGATTTCCCGCGAGTGGCAAAATTATGGTGGGTGAGATGGATAAAAAAAGAGCCTGAAGAGGTTCCGGAAAGTGAAGGTTTTGAACCTGATGACAGCCGGGAGCTTATTAATGCGCCAAACACCTGGACCGGATACACGGGCGCTGGAGCAAGAGTCGGGGTCAGAGACGGCGGGATCTGGTCGGAACACCCGGATTTAAGCGGAATCTTTGTCACAGACAGCGACCTTACGGTAAGCGCCGACCACGGAACCCATGTTGCCGGAATTATTGCGGGGCGGGGCACAAGAGACATTGAAGGACAATACGATGCAAAAGGCGTGGCCTATAATGCTTCAATTTTGTTTCGCAATTTCAACACGAGTTATTCCGACGCGTTTTCAAAATTCGCGAGTAATTCGGTCCAGATTTCCAACCATTCCTATGGCCTGGGGAATTATTCTTACGACGCGGATACGACGAATTTTGACGCCTATGCCGATGATGACGACATGATTATCGTGAAAAGCGCGGGTAATGCCGGCAGCGCCGCGAAAACAATAACAAATCCCGGGACGGGAAAAAATGTGGTTGCAGTGGGAGCGCTGCAATATGTTGAAGACAAAACTTCCGGACGCGTATTCGGGGATGTCGCCAATTATAGCAGCAGAGGGCCTACCCAGGACGACGGCCGGTTGAAGCCGGAGGTCGTGGCTCCGGGAGGGTCCGATCCGAATGATTGGGGCTACTATAGATACGGCATCGTTTCGCTGAATGATTCAAGCGCCGCGGATGACGGAAGCAGCAATTGGCCGACAGACCCTTATTACACAAGAATGTCGGGGACCAGTATGGCCGCTCCTCATGTGGCGGGGGCGCTCGCCCTGTACAGGCAGTACAACGGAACTTTTACCGGCTATACGGAATGGGTTAAAGCGGTAATGATTAACACCGCTATTCCCATAAAAGCGAATACCAACACCGCCAGTTACGGCTATGCAAACACCAATGTGGGTTACGGCATGATGAACCCGTTTTCAATGATTTATAACTACACAGGCGAATCTGAAAGGCTTTTAGGCAAGATTGACTGGTTGACGGAGGGCTCAAACGAGTCGGACGAATGGTCATTCACTGTCCCTGCAGGAACAAAAAAACTTCTCGTCACAATGGCTTACAACGATGAGCAGGGTGAAACAAGCGATACTAACGCCCTGATAGACAACCTGGATCTGAATTTAAAAGCGCCGGGAGGAAATTATTATTGGGGAGGCTACCCCTCCGGGGCGACTAACGAAGGAACTATTGAAAAAATGGTTGTTGAGAATCCCGCATCGGGAACCTGGTACGCAAAGGTTTACTTCTATTCCTATCCTAACAATCCCTCGGTTACTGCGCAACAGAGGTATGGCTTGGTAGCGCACGCGATTCATAGGACGCCGCAATTAGGCGTTTCCGCTTCTCCCGCGAGCTATTACGCGACCAGGGGACAGAGTCTGACGATTACTCCGACGATAACCAATACCGGCGGTTATATTGCCGCCGGGGCTACGCTTGAAATAAGCGGTTCCACGAGCTTTACCGGCGACATAAATACAAAAAAATACGCGGGCAATCTGATGTACCAGAACCACGCTCTGAATACCGCATTCAATCTGGTCACTCCGACGACAGACGGGAACTACGCTTTGACCGTAAAAGGAAACGGAATAAATCTGGGACTGGGCGAGGTAACCCAGAGCATCGCCGTTGTGGTTGATGAAACCGCGCCCGCCCAGCCCATTGGTTTAACCGCAAGCCCGAGCGGCTGGACAACCGCTAATTCCTTCAGCATAGACTGGACAAATCCTGCCGATACTTCCGGAATAGCGGGCGCGTATTACAAACGGGGTTCCGCGCCCGCCTCGCCCACCGACGGAACCTATACAACGGGCAAACCTTTCACAGTGTCGGCGACAGCGGAGGGCGAGCAAACCATCTACGTCTGGCTGAAAGACGCCGCGGGCAATGTCAACCAGAACAACCGAAGTTCTACTCTTCTCAAGTACGATGCTACCCCGCCGTCGTATCCAAACAGCATGACTGCGGCGCCGACCGGGTGGACGAATACAAATTCGTTTAGCATAAATTGGACAAATCCAGGCGATGCTTCCGGAATAGCGGGCGCGTACTATAAACTGGGTTCCGCGCCTGACTCGCCCACCGACGGAACCTATACAACGAACAAGCCTTTCACGGCGTCGGTGACCGCTGAGTGCGGGCAAACCATCTACGTCTGGCTGAAAGACGGCGCGGGCAATGTCACCCATCTCAATAAAGCCTGGATGACTCTCTACTATGATGGAACGGCGCCGGACGCGCCGACAGGTATAGTCGCCACGCCAGGGGGGTGGACGAATACAAATTCATTCAGCATAAATTGGACGGATCCAAGCGCCGGTTGTTCCGGCCTGGCGGGCGCGTACTATAAAGTGGGTTCCGCGCCCGCCTCGCCCACCGACGGAACCTATGTAACGTCCAGGCCTATCACGGTGTCGGCAACCGCGGAGGGCGGGCAAACCGTCTACGTCTGGATAAAAGACGGCGCGGGCAATGTCAACCAGAACAATCGCGGCTCGGTTGTTATCTACTACGATGCAACGGCGCCGGCCGCGCCGATCAGCCTGAATGCCGCGCCCGGCGGCTGGACGGGCGCAAATTCGTTCAGTATAAACTGGACAAATCCAGGCGATACTTCAGGAATAGCGGGCGCATACTACAAACTGGGTTCCGCGCCCGCCTCGCCCACCGACGGAACCTATACAACGAACAAGCCTTTCACGGCGTCGGCGACTTCGCAGGGCGGGCAAACCATCTACGTCTGGCTGAAAGACGTCCTGGGTAATGTCAGCCATAGCAATCGAAGCTCAACCAGCCTTTATTACGATGGAACGGCGCCGTCCGCCGCTGCCGTCAGCGACGGCACGGGGGTGGACATCGCCTACGCCACTTCCGCCTCGCAGCTCTCGGCCAACTGGACCGCAGCTTCCGACGCCCAGTCCGGCATCGCCAGGTACTGGTATGGCATAGGCACCGCGGCCGGCGTCACGAACGTCATCGGCTGGAAGGACAACGGGCTGAACACAAGCACTACCAGCGCCGGCCTGTCGCTGGCCAACGGCCAGGTATATTACTTCGCGTTGAAAGTCGAAAACGGCGCCGGACTTATGTCCGCAATTACCAGCTTATAGGCGCCGCGCCCGGCGCCGCCGACGTCGCGGCATGGACCGACAACGGCGCGGGCAGGAGCGTGACCAGGACCGGCCTGTCGCTGACCAGCGGGCAGGCCTACTATTTCACGGTGAAGGCCGAGAACGGCGCGGGGCTGCTGTCCCCAGCCGCCGGCTCAAACGGCCTGACGGCGGACTTAGCCGCGCCGAATTCTTCCGTTTCCGCCCTGAACCAGTATACGAATGCTGCTTCCTTCAGTGTGCAATGGTCCGCAAGCGACAGCGGCGGTTCAAATCTTGCTTTGGCCCCTTACGACGTTCAGTATAAAGCCGGGGCCGGTTCCTGGACCAATTGGCCGGGTTATACAGGCACCGCCGCCGCTTCGGCGGTTTTTGGCCCGGCTTCTCCGGTAACAGTTCAGCATGGACAGACCTATTACTTCATGTGCCGCGCAAAGGATACCGCCGGCAATATTGAAGCCTATCCCGGCGCGCCGGACGCATTCATCACTGTGGATCTTTCTTCGCCGTCGGCGCCGGTTGTGACCTCGCCGGCCCATCAAGAGGACGTGTGGAATATAACCAGCAACGACCCCCAGTTTGACTGGAGCGGCGCCTCGGATTCCGGCTCCGGCATTGCGGGTTACAGTTATGAATTGCATTACAGTCAAAGTTTTACTCCGGACACTGCGCTTGAACCCGCAGGCGCTTCTAAAAGCTATGTGGATGTCCCGGATGGAATATGGTATTTCCACATCAGGACAAAGGATAATGCCGGAAATTGGAGTCCTACGGCTACATATGGCGCGGTTAAGCTTGACTTGACAGCGCCTACGTTTACAGCTATCGGTCCCTCCAGAGACCCCGCCAAAGGAGGACAAACTACCCTTACCATTGTCGCCAGCGAACAGATGAACGAATCATCGGCTACCATTACTCAAAATGGCGGACCCGCGACTAATGTTCCTCTGGCGAGTTCCGATAAGATTACCTGGTCGGGAGTTTATGATGTAATAAGCGGATTTGACGGAGCAGCCGCGATTAATGTTTCCGGCCATGACCTTGCGGGAAAACCGGGGTCGGGTTCGGCCGTATTTCAAGTTGACACGATCGCGCCTTCCACGCCGGCCATTACCTGGGCGACGCATCCTGAAAATACCCCGACATCAAATAACGCCCCGGCTTTTACCTGGAGCCTTTCAGCGGACCCCGGCGGGTCGGGCGTGGCAGGCTACAGTTACGCGTTCAACCAGCTCCAGACTTATGACCTGGACACGACGACAGAAACTACAGCTGCGTCCGTCAGTTCGTCAACGGCGGACGGGACTTACTGGTTCCATCTGCGCGGGGCCGACAACGCGGGAAACGGCAGCGAAATAGTCCGGTACAAGTTCATTGTTGACGTCACTTCCCCGGTTTATATAACGTCGTATTCGCACGATCCGGCCAAAGCGGGGAAACTTGCCCTTACCGTAAATGCCGGCGAGTCTTTGACGCAGGCGCCGACGGTCAGCGTCCGCCAGAACGGGCAGAGCGATTCCACGCAGCTGGCAATGACGAGCTCCGATAACGCCGTGTGGACCGGCGACTACACCGTCGTACCCGGCTATGACGGCACGGCCGCCGTAGCCCTGACCGGGGTGGACCTTGCCAACAACACGGGAACCGGGAACAGCAGTTTCCAGGCGGATACGATTGAACCTTCGGCCTCCATAACATTGTCTCCGGGCGGCAGCTTGAGAACCGGCCTGTTTACCCTGACCCTGACGATTACCGACGCAACCCCGATAAACGGAACGTCGGTTTTAACTTTCTCGCCCCCGGGCCAGCAGCCGGTAGCCGTGCCTTTAACCGGCTCCGATAAATCCTGGATGGGGCAAAGTTACATCGAATCCACGATGTCCACCGGCACTGCGGTTTTCAATTTTTCAGCGGAGGACGCGGCCGGCAACGCCGGAACCGCCATTACCGCCGGCGGGACTTTCAACATTGATACGGCCGTCAGCTCCACTACCGGGGGGGTTGTGATCAATTCGGACAACACGGGGGTTGATATTCCGTCCGGAGCGTACGACGGCGGAAGTCTTATTGTGACCATCGGAACGCCGGACAGCAGTCTCCCCGACATAGTTGAAGCGGATAAGAATACTCCGAGGGCATCCCCGGTCAGGAACCGGAATCTGTGCCGCGAATTCAACGCGAAGAACTCCGTCACGGGCGCGGCGGTCACAACTTTCAGCGCGCCCGTCACGCTGAGCGTGTATTATCCCGACGCGGACAATGACGGCATGGTTGACGGCGGCAATGTCCGGGAAAGCAAATTAAAGCTTTTCCGGCTGAACGCGGCCGGCAGGCGCTGGGAGGAAGTTTCCGGCGCGACGCCGGATTTTACGTCAAATAAAATCACGGCAGCGGTAACGCATTTTTCCATATATTCCATTCTGAATGTTACGCCGGATTCCACGATTTATCCGATTCCGTGGAAACCCGGTTCAGGCGGAAACTTCGATTCGCCGAATATCGCGCTGCATTGCCCCGTTTCCAGCCTCCGCTCCGGCATCCTCTTTGATTATTTGCCCGCTGAGGCCGAAATCAGGATCTATAACTATCAGGGCGACCTGCTCCGCGGGCTTAAGCTGACGGCCGCGGATGCCGGCTGCAAAGTGTGGGACGGCAAGAACGCGGCAGGACGCGATGTCGCCAGCGGTATTTATCTGGCCGTTATAAAAACGCCCGCCGGCGGTAAAACGATTAGAAAACTGGCGATCGAGAGATGAGGGGAAGCAGATAGTAGGCAGCAGGTGGGAAGGATACGGAGAGGGAAGGTGTTTTTATTTAGGAAAAGATATGAGCTTTACGTGTTTTAAAAACAGTATAAAACCGGGAACCTCTCCCGGCCATTTCTCTTTGGCTCTTTCTTTCTCTCTTTCCCTATCTACTATCTACTGCCTACCACCTACTGCCTCTTTTTCCGCCGACGCGCTCGGCGCGACCGGGGCGCAATTCCTTGAGCTGCCAGTCGGCGCCAGGGCGATCGCGATGGGTTCGGCGGCCGGGGCCGTCGCCGAGGACGCGACCGCGCTGTATTATAACCCCGCCGGCCTGGCCGGCATAGAACGCACGAACGTGTCCTTAATGCACGCTTCCTACTTCGGGGATATTTCCTACCAGTTCGGCGCCGTCGCGACCCGGTTGCCGAATAAAAACGTGTTGGCCCTCGGGATACAATACCTGAACCCCGGCGCTATCGAAGAGGTTGACAATACCGGCTATCGCACCGGAGGCTCGCTGAAACCTTACGATCTGACGGCGACCATCGGTTACGGGAAAAGGCTGGAGACGCTTAATCTCGATATCGGCATCTCGGGAAAATATATACGCTCGCGCATCGCTGAAGCGGCGCACACGGCCGCCCTGGACGCGGGGCTGCGCTTTAAGCTCTCGGACGGCGTCACCCTGTCCGGCACACTCGCGAACCTCGGAAAGGGGCTGAAATACCGCCTGCGCGCCGACAGTCTGCCCACCTCGGGACGGATAGGGGCGGGATTTAAACTGCCGAAGAATATTTTGCTTTCCACGGACATGATAGTTCCCAAAGGGGCCGGGACGCATTTCGCGGCCGGCGCGGAATATTGCGTTTACAACATGGCGAACGCGGAAACCTCGGACAGCGTGCGTTTCCTGATAAGAGGCGGGTATAACAGCCGCAATTCTTCCGCCAGATTAAACGGGGCGGCCGGCTGGAGCGCAGGCGCCGGTTTTGAATTTTCAACGTGGGCGGTAGACTACGCGTGGAACTCTTTCGGCGACCTGGGCAACGCGCACAGGCTCTCCCTGTCGAAACAATTCGGCGACGCCGAATATCTGGAGAACCGCGCCAACGCCCGCGCCCGGGATATTCAGCGCGCAAAGGGCGGAAAAAAAGCGGCTTTGATCACTTTTGCGCCCGCCAGCTCGGCTTTTGTCGACGCCGGCAAAGCCAAACTGCACAGCGCGCCCGGCACGGAAACCAGGGTGATCACCGTGGTCAAGGGGGACGACGAAGTGGAGGTGATCATGCAGCGCGGCGACTGGGTTGAGGTGAACACCTCCTCAGGCAGGACCGGCTGGCTCCATAAATCGGTCCTCAGGCCGGAAAAATAAATCCACCTTAACCTTAATTAGTAGGAGGGATTTTTAATGACCCGCTTAAGCATCTCGGTTTCGCTTTTAATCCTGATATCCGCGCATAACCTGCCGGCCGCTGCCCGGGAAGAGCAGCCGCAGCCGAAGCCGGAAACTGCCGGGCAGCTTCAAAAGCCCGCGGCCGTCTCTGAGCTGCCGGAACTGCCCAAAGAGCCGGCGGCGGCCGTAGAAGCGCCCAGGCCGGCCGCCGCGGTGCCTGTCAATGTTATGTGGGCGGAATGGGAATATTTAAAAAAACACGGCGAAGATAAGGACGAAGATGTCGGCGCTTCCGTCCTGGAACAGTTGACGGGCTGGCAGAGGCTCTACGCCGACACGGAATATGGCGGCGACGCGCAGCTTTTGAAAGCCGATCTTCATTTAAAGCTCGGCAATTATAAAGCCGCCATCGTGGATCTCTTAAAGCACCTCTATGAATATCCAGAATCGGAATTAAATCCCGCCGTCAGGAAGCTTTTGACCGGCACGATAGACAAGAAAGCGGGGAAGAAGGTCAAAGCCGCTTTAATTGAAATAGCGAAACCCCCCGGCCCGGCGGACAAGGCGGAAAGGCTGGCGCTGCTCATAAAAAACCTGGCGGACCAGGCGGGGGAGGAGCTTTACGAGCCGCTCACGGGGGAATTTCAGGAATTTTTCTATCGGTTTCCCTTGTACGCCAAACGCGACGAGCTGCAGCTTGCGCTGGGGAATCTTTATCTGGCAAAGGAAGAGTATATCCCCGCCCGGCTGGCGTACGAGAAATTGATACAGGTGTATCCGGCCAGCCGGTCACTGCTTGCCGCCAAAAAGTCGCTGGCGGATGTCCTGGCCGATAAGCTGAAGGACTACAACGCCGCGCTAAACGTCTACCAGGACATCGCCGCCGATTTTCCCGGGACCCCCCAAGCGTGGCTGGCTTACGGCCAGACGGCCAGACTGTCGGAGCGCCAGAAGCGCTATGATCTTGCCGTGGAAACTTATGAAAAGATCGTCGCTCTTTATCAGGAGGGGAACGCTGCGTACGACGCTTTAAAATCCGAGGCGAAGGTCCTGCGCGAAAACCTGTCAAAACCAAAGGAATCCATAGACGTTCTGAACAGGCTCGCGGATAAATACAAAGGCGAAAAAGCCATAGCGGCGCTCAATCTGGCCGCTGAAACGGCGAGAAGGGACCTGAAAGATACGGAGACGGAAATAAAGATGTACGACCGGATAACGGCGGAGTATCCGGACGATCCACAGACGCCGAAAGCCGTTTTCGCCGCGGCCCAGGCCTATGAAAAGAACCAGAACCTGGATAAAGCAAGGGAATACTGCACAAAAATTCTGGAAAAATATCCCGATGACCCGATGGCAAAAAAAGCGCAGAAATCGCTTAATTCCCTGATGGGCAAATAATCCCGAAAATTGCAGCGGGCCTAAGGCAGAACGGATAAGGGATCGATTACGTCGCCCTGACGCACTATAAAATGGACATGGGGCCCTGTGGTCATCCCCGTCATGCCTACGGAGCCGACGACTTGATTGGCGCCTACATACTGCCCCACGCTCACGGTGGGGCCGCCAACGGGCATATGGAAGTACGTAGTGGCGAGCCCGTCGGGATGGGCTACGACGACATACACACCTGTTGATTGCGTGCCTCCGACGGCGGTCACTCTGCCTGCATCGAAAGCGTGGAGGGGAGTTCCACGAGGCGCGGCGACGTCCAGGCCGTTGTGAAAATGCGGATAATACACGCCGTTATAGGTCCTGCCGGCGTAAACGTTCCAGTTAGTGCCGCCGAATTTCTGGGTTACTCTCCCGTTGACCGGCCAGTACCTCCCTCTCCTCAAGGGCAGATCGGGAGGGATCTCTATCGGGGTTTCGGCAGCTCGTTTCATTTCGTCTTCTATTTTCCTGTCGTCTTTCGCCCTGATCTCCCTGAAGACCTGCGCCTGCTTTGCGGTAAACTCGATTCCGCCGTTGACGAGCCCGATAAGCGTGTCAATCTGGAACGGGGTCAGGAGCCCTCTTTTAAAGCGGGACACCAGCTCGTCGGACTGCGCCTGGGTCATACCGTCGGTAAACGCCTCCGCCGGAAGCCCTGCGACAGCGACGCCGGTGCCGGCTCCTGACCTCGGTTTGCGGGAAGATTTCGGCCCCCGCCCGCCGGGACCGAGCGCGCCGCGCTGCGCGCCGGCTGACATAAAGCCGCCGCCGTTCCCGGAACCGGAGGCGGATTGCGAAGCGTTAACAGCCAGGGATTGAGCGCCGGCGGGTTGCCCGGAAGCCGCCGCGGATTTTTCGCCGGCTGCAGCAGACTTGCCGGAGGCCGATCCGGTGGACCCGGAGACATCCGGGATATCGGACGCCGCTTCGGAACCGGAAAGGCCGGGACCGGCGCCGGAGCCGGCGACGGGGTCGTGGGTGGTCAGGGCGCGGCCGGCCGCGGTTAACCCGCCGTCGATAGACCCGTCAAAGAGGTATTGGCTGGAATCAACGGAAGCCGAAGCCGGAGTTACACGAGCCGGCGCCGCCTCTGTCCGCGGCTGGAGGAACTTTTGCCGCGCGTACCTGTAAAGCGGATAAACGGACCCGATAAGCGCCAGCAGCGCGGCTGAAATGAATATGGTTTTCTTTTTCATATGTCTTTCCTCTTAGTGAAAGCCCGGCGCTCCGTCAATGAGCCGGATTATAAAGTTTACTAGCCCTCTATCCAGATATTAGCAAAAATGCGCTTGAATTGTATAGTTTTCCCGCCGTCCCGCAGCAATTCCGCAAACCGTCGCGGATTCCCTGATAAGGGCCTATGGGTATATAGGCCTTTATACCCATGCGCTTCTGCATGGGGCTGCTATAATCTAACTATCTTGAAAATAATATATATCACATATTTTCCCAGGGGCTTTTTTGCCGGCGCGCTTTGTCGCCGGCATTTGACCGCAGACTTTGCTATAGTGAAATTGGAGGCTTACACTGATGAAAAAAATAATATTATCAACAACTCTCCTTTTCGGATTTTACGTTTATAGCCTCGGAACGGACGGCGCAAAGAACGGCGGACCCGGAGAAAACGTTTCTTTCAGCCAACTCCTTGAACAATTAGCCGCCGGACAGCCCGGCAAAATAAATGCGCCGGGATATCGTAGAAATAAAGGCTAAATCGGTCTCGGGCTTCGTCCACAAAGCGGAGCTCGCGGTTCTCGCCGAAAAGGGCTACGTGGTGGAAGCGAAAATGACCATATACGACTACGCCCTGCAATATCTCAAAGACTTCCCGCCCGCCGATGCCGCCTATCATAACTATAAGGAGACCACCGAACTTTTAAACACGCTGGCCGCAAATAACCCTGAGACGGCATCGCTGTTCTCCGCCGGCAAAACCGTGGAAGGCCGGGACATCTGGTGCCTGCGGCTCAATACCACGGAAAAAGGCGGGAAACCGAGTTCCAAACCCGGGGCTCTTTATATCGGCAACCACCATGCCAGGGAGCATCTCTCAAACGAGGTCGCGCTGGGCCTGGCGGCCTATCTGCTTGAACATAAGAACGACGCGGATATAAAGAAGTACCTGCAAACGCTGGACATTTACATCATACCGATGCTGAACGCCGACGGCGCAGAATACGACATCAAGACCGGCAAGTACCGCTGGCACAGGAAAAACACCCGCATTAACGCCGACAAGACCATCGGCGTGGACCTGAACCGCAATTACGACATGCGCTGGTGCACGGCGGGGGCTTCCCATTCGCCTTATTCCGACACCTACTGCGGCACGGCCCCGTTCTCGGAACCCGAAACCCTGGCGGTAAAAAAGTTCATTGAGGCGCGCAAGAACATTAAGACCCTGATGAGCTATCACTCCTATTCCGACCTGCTACTTTACCCCTGGGCCGGCCTGGACACGCCGCTGGAAAATGAAAAAGACCGCAAGGTCTTTGAGAAGCTGGCAAAGGGTATGGTAGCCTTTACCGGTTATAAGCCCGAACAGGCAAGCGACCTGTATGTCGCCACCGGCGACACCACGGACTGGGCGTACGCTACCGCGGGCATCTTCGCTTTCACCACCGAGCTGGAGGGCGGCGGGTTTTACCCGGGCACAGGCATCATTGCCCGCGCCGTGACCAACAATGTCAAAGCCGCCGTCTACCTCCTCAGCGTGACGGACGATCCCTATAAGGTGCTGCGGTAACAATTTTTTTAATAGGGGACAGCGATATATTTCCATTGTGGAGGATTAGACCTGTACCCATGCTACACCCAGGAGCGCCACATTTTTTTGCTGAAACGGGCTTAGCCGGTTCCAGGGGGTGTTTTAGAGTCGGAAAAAGAAGGCTAAATCATGCCCGATTATCGGGCACGGTTTATGGGATTTTGAGGACGTATAGGGGCTTGTTATTTGCGTAAGTAGGAAAGTAAGAAACTTCCCCCATTTCCCCTCCCTCACCTTAGGGCCCTTGACGATTATAGCCCTGGCTTTATATACTAACTGTAAGGTTATCTTAACACTTGTTAACATAGGTTAACAATATGACGCCAAAACTATCCGTTCTTTCCGTGCTCAACCAGAAATCCCAGGCGTTGGTCCTGCGTTTCCTTTGGAAA
>JACQYT010000056.1 GCA_016208085.1 Elusimicrobiota bacterium
GGAAGTGGAAGACATCGTTATAGATGCCTTTGTCGCTTCCATGGAATATAAACCCGGGGAGATGCCGAAGTTGGAGTGCTTATGTGGCGAAACCCTGCTATATAATCCCATGAAGAGTCCGCCCGAAGGGCGTTAATTTATCTAAAATCTGGGTTACATCCGCGTGCATAACGGCCGCGGGCTGCTCTACGAGGTGACCGTGGACGGCGAAACCCTGGACGGCATAGCCGGGCGTTTTAAAAGCAAGGACGCGGACCTGGCGGCTTTTAAGATCGGGATAGTCAGGGAAAACGGCCTGCCGCCTTCCGCCCTGCTTGCGCCGCACAAGTTTAAAAAAGGCGATCGTCTTCAGCTCCCCGGCGTCTATATCAATCTGGACGCCTACCGCCTGCCGTTCAACGGCGGCGAGATACGGATAAGCTCCAGTTTCGGGATGCGTTATCACCCGATCCTTAAACACAGGATCTTTCACAAAGGCTGCGACATCCCCATGCCCAGCGGCACGCCGGTCTATCCTTCCCGGTCGGGCACGGTGGTTTTCTCGGGCTGGAAGGAAGGCTACGGCTATACCGTTGAATTAAGGCATAAAGACGGCTCCATGGCGCGCTACGCACATCTCTCAAAAGCGCTGGTGGCGGCGGGCGCGGAAGTGCAAAAATCAAAGAGTATGCTGGGCCGCGTGGGCTCCAGCGGCCTGTCCACCGGCCCGCATCTCCATTTTGAGATAATAACGCCTTCCGGCAGGTCCATCAACCCGATGAAGAAGCTGGGCAGAAGGTAGGGTAGAGGGGATGGGGATACTAACCCGTCCGCCTAAGGCGGACGGGTGTTACGGGTTTTGAGTTTTAAGTTTTCTCCGCGCGACTAATTTCATAACTCTAAGTGAAACAGCGCCGAATGCAAATATGATATAATTTAACACTATAGAATTTTCCTTTTTTTGGCAGCGTAGGTTCAACCACAAAAGGCACAGAAAGCGCAAAATAGCTGACTGGATTTCTGCCAACAGATCGCAGGAATAACAACTCTCTCATCTGTCATTCCCACATGTTGTAGGCGGGAATCCATAATCGGAAAAAGTCCGCCCGAAAGGCGTTAGTTTATTATGAAAAAGATCGGATTATTTTTTCTCTCTTTTACGCTTTTGTTCGCGGCTCATCACGTTTCAATTTCCCTTGCTGAAAACAATAAAAATGCTTCTAACTCCCCCTGTACATCTGATTGCCGGAAAGCCGGTGATTCCGGCAAGAAACAATCCGTGACAAAGAGAATCTGTTCCTCCCTCGCCGGCATTCTTACAAATGAAATAGGAAAGACCACAAATAAGACAAAATCAGGCATTCTTAAAGGCGGTTTGAAATACGTCAACGAAGTATGCGATCGGGGTGGAACCCCGGATCTGGCAAAAATAACAAAAGGTCTTCCTGAGGAAGACAAGAAAAGGATTTCACAAAAAACAAGTTCGGCGCTTTTTGACGGCAAAGGGGATCTCCCAGACAAAGATTTAGATGTAAACTCCAACCAGACCGCGACTTTAACCGGCGCCGGCGGCTGGGTAACCGATTTAAAAACCTCTGAGCCGGACCTAAATAAAATCAGCCCCGTCACAGACTTCAGCCTGAGCGGCACAAAACTGTCCGGAGAAACTCCGGGCCAGGCGGCAACAAAACAATCCCCCAGTCTGTCGGCATCCGCTTCGTCGGCAAAATCCCTGGCCGCCGTTGCGTCCGCCGCAGAAAATCAACCGCCGGCTGAGGCAGGCACAATTGCACCATTTGATTTACAACGTAAATGTCCTAAACCATGCTGGTGCGATAAAAACCTTTATGCAGATTACACGACTGATATAAAAGTGTGCGACAGTAAATGTGAGATATTATGCGAAGGGTATTCCACAGACGGCGGGGCCGGCGGTTCCACTTTGGGTAAGTTAATAAAACGCTTCAGAGACTGGATGGCAAGTATTTATCACCGGCTTAAAGGCGACGAAAAGTGCGGCAAGGCCTGGCACGATCCGGATAAAACATGCTGCGCGAACGGAACAACAATTGTTACGCTGTGCGGCGGAAAGTGTTATGACCCCGTGACGGAATACTGCGAAAACGACACGATATGCGAGAACACGTGTTCGGCGGGGGTTATCAGCGCCTCCCCGGCTCCGACAAACGGCGAGGTCGCTGTCGGTATCAGGCGAAAAGGGAGGGCAATTTCAGTGGTTGTCAAGCAGTGGGCAATTAAAAGCTTCGTCAGATAATAAACAGGCTACTATTACAAGTGCGGATCCCGGCAAAATCACGGTCACCTTCGGAAGCAAAACATGCAGTAAGTGCCGTACAAGCATCACTGTCGCTTTTGTCAAGGTGTTAACAATTATTGCCTATCCCACTTCTGTTAACACAGGTAAAACTATAAAATTTACGGTTACAACCGAACCGGCAGGGGCAGCTTACATGAACCTGGTGCGGCTGACTCCGATTGCGGTTGACCCCATCATAATGTCAGGCAGTTCCGTAGCGCTGACATCGAAATCTCTGGAAGAGGGGATCTTCATCTACCAAGTCAAAGCATGGATGGGAGTATTTGTGATGCATGCGACGGCAGGAGGAAGTGACAAAGGACAATCCTCCCAAATGCTATGGGTATTTTAATTGCGGCAGGGAATTATGAATAAAAAAACAGCGATATCCGCGCTGATCAGTCTTGGGATAATAATGGCAGTATTGTTTGTTTTTAAAATATCTAGAACCTCGAAATACAACAACGAACTAAATGTAAAAATGGATTGTACGTTTGACAATGTTGATTTATTTGAAATTACCAGTCTGAGCAAGTGTGATGTATCCAGTAAATTAGCTATAGGAGTGGAAGTAAACTTTTCATTTGATGAAAGTCAGGATGGAAAAAGCCTGCGTTTTTCGCTAAAGGTTTCGTCCATGTCTAAGCGGGATATCCTGGATGAGATTATACGCAAGAACCCCGGATACAACTGGAAGGAAATAGACGGCGTCGTTAGTATCCGGCCTTATCAGGCTGTGGGCGCACCCGTATCTCCGCTTGATATGACAATTTCCCGTTTTGAAGTGCATCAAACATCGCCTTTTTCTGCATTGGAATATCTGAGGCGGCTGGCAAATGAGAATAATATTCCGGTTACTACTCCTTTGTATGAGATAGCTGTAAAAAGAGGAACTAAGGTGCCGGATTCCGGAAAGCTGGAAAATCCGGGAGATTACGATCCTGAGCAACTAATAAGTGTGGTTATACCCCACGAGGTAAGTATCCGGGATTGCTTGAATGCGATAGTTTTAGCTGCTCCGCCAGCGTATTGGAAAGCTATAAAATTCAAGGATAATAAAACAGCCTTATTTATAGACAGCTCCCGGCCCCGATATAGTCAGGGTAAAAACATGAAGCCATTTGCCTATGCCGACATTACGACCGGATTTAATTTTGTGCCGATAAAAGATGATCAATCAGTGCCTGCTTCGTCAACTCATTAAGGTTATAAAGCTAATATCTTACTGGAGGACATACAGTATGAAAGCCGATATCCATCCCAGATACAATTTATGCGAAGTGGCCTGCGTATGCGGCAACGCTTTCCAGACCCGCTCCACCAGGCCTGCTATAAAAGTGGAAATATGCAGCGTCTGTCATCCTTTCTACACCGGCAAGCAGAAATTGATAGATACGGCCGGCCGGGTGGAGAAATTCAATAAGAAGTTCTCCGCCACCGGCGGCAAGATGGTGACGCGCAAACCCAAGACCGCCGCGAAGACCTCTGTGACGCCCAAGCATAAGAAAAAAGTGCTTTCCTCCGCGCCCAGGGCAAAAACCGCCAAGGCGGCCAAAGCGGAGGCGAAAGCGGAAAAGAAAGCCGAAACCAAGTAGCGCCGTTTTCTAAAACAGGCAAATCATGTTTAACGGGTTTGCCTGTTTTTTAGGGAGCGAATAACGCGAATTGATGTGTAATATTCGTGTTATTCGCTGTTGTTTGTTCGCATAATTCGCTGTCAATTTATGCATGGAAAAGAACTTGAGCGCATGACTGCCGAACTGGCCGATACCGAAGCGCGGCTGGCTTGCGGCGGGCTTGAGGCCAAAGAGATAGAGACCCTTTCGCGGAAACACTCCCGCCTTAAAACCGTTATTGACACCAAGCGGGAGCTGGACGCCGCCCGCGCCGAGCTCGCCCAAACCCAGGGCATGCTTACCGACACTGACCCCGCCCTGGCGGAACTGGCCCTGGCCGAATTCGGGCCGCTGAAGGCGAAAGCCGAAACCCTTGAGAAAAAGCTGGAACTGCTGATCTTGCCCCCGGACCCGCAGGACTCAAAAAATATTTTCATGGAAATACGCGCCGGCGTGGGCGGGGACGAATCCGCCCTCTTTGCGGCGGACCTGCTCAGGATCTACACCAAATTCGCCGCTTCCATGGGCTGGAAAGCCGAATTGCGCGACCTAGCCTCTACCGGCCTTAAAGGCATAAAGAACGCCGTTCTGTACATAGAGGGCGCCAACGCCTACGCCTGGCTCAAATACGAGGGCGGCGTGCACCGCGTGCAGCGGGTGCCGCTGACCGAGGCCTCCGGCCGCGTACACACCTCAACCGTAACGGTGGCCATAATGCCGGAGACGGACGAGCTGGAAATAAAAATAGAAGCCAAAGACCTCAAAATAGACACCTACCGGGCCGGCGGCGCCGGCGGCCAGAACGTGAACAAGGTGGAGACCGCGGTCCGCATCACGCATCTTCCAAGCGGTATGGTGGCGGCTTGCCAGCAGGAGCGCTCCCAGGGACAGAACAGGCAGAAAGCCATGCAACTGCTGGCGGCTAAGCTGGCCAGCGCCGCCATTGAATCACAGAACGCATCCCTGGCCGGCCAGCGGAAGAAGCAGGTCGGCACCGGCGGACGCTGCGAGAAAATAAGGACTTATAATTTTCCGCAAAGCCGCGTGACCGACCACCGCGTCCAGAGGTCCTGGCATAATATGGACGAGATAATGGAAGGCGGGATAAAAGGCATGCTTGAAGACGTGAAATTAAATATCGGCGGAAAAAAAGCCGATACCCGCTCAGCAGACCTTTCCGCCGAAGGTGAGAATGGCGAATAAAGGCGGGGTCACGGCGAAGATTTTGCTGGCCGAGGGCACGGCGCGGCTTCGAGCCGCAGGAATAAGCGAGGCGGGGCTTAATTGCGCCTGGCTGCTGGCGTACGTGCTTGGAGACGACAGGCTTTCCCTGCTTGCCGACGGCGCGCGGCCGGTGCCGCCCCGGGCGGCCGGAAACTTTAAAAAACTTTTGGCGCGCAAAGCCCGGGGCGAGCCGCTGGCTTATATACTCGGCTGGCAGCCTTTCTGCGGCCTGTCCCTGAAAGTGGATCGGCGGGTGCTGGTCCCTAGGCCGGAGACCGAAGAGCTAGTCGGCCTGGCAGCGGATTTTATACTTAAGAATCACAAGAACGGCGCGCCGGAGATACTTGATTTCGGCGCCGGTTCCGGCGCCATAGCGCTGGCGCTGGCTTTTCGTTTTCCCAAAGCCTCGGTCACGGCGGCTGAGAAATCAAAGGACGCTTTAGCCTGCGCCAAAGAAAATGCCGCTGCCCACGGCCTTGAAAGCCGGGTAAGATTTTTACGGGCCGCTTCACTTAAAGGCGCAAAAGGCCTTTTTGACGTGATAGTTTCAAATCCCCCTTATATCCCCACTACGGTCATACCAGGGCTGGATAAAGAGGCGCTGTCCGAGCCTTTCCTCGCTTTGGACGGCGGCGCTGACGGGCTTAAAGTGGTCAGGCCCATAATACGCCAGGCGCCGGAAGCGCTTAAAAAGGGCGGAGCGCTGTTCCTTGAGCTGGGAGACGCCCAGGCGCCTCAGGCGTTTAAGCTGTTTAACGGCCGGTTCTGGCGGGAAAAAAAACTTTTCAGTGATTTGAACGGAAAGAAGAGATTTATGCGCGCCGTGAAAAAATAAAAAAATTCTGTTCCTGACCAGTGAAGCAAATTTGCCGGGCGGTTATTGGAAAAATCTATTGGTAGAGGTTGGTAAACAGGCGAACGGAAATCCGTCCGCCTTAGGCGGACGGATATGGATAATTTTATAATACACGGTTCAAAATCTTTGCGCGGCGAGGTGAAGATAAGCGGATCCAAAAACGCGGCGCTGCCGATACTTGCCGCCACCATGCTTACGCGGGAAAAATGCGAGATACGGAACGTCCCCGACCTGATGGACATCAAATCCACTTTTGAACTGCTTAATTATATGGGCAAAAAATGTTTTTTCGGATTCAACGTTTTCAGCGTGGAGGAAGCTTCGGCCCTGAAACAGCACGCCCCCTACGACATGGTCAGGAAGATGCGCGCGTCGGTGCTGGTGGCGGGGCCGCTGCTGGCGAGATTTAAAAAAGTCAGGTTCTCGCTGCCCGGCGGCTGTTCAATAGGAGTGCGGCCCATAGACATACATCTTGAGGCTTTCCAGAAACTGGGGGCCCAAGTGTCTTATGAACGGGGCGATGTAATAGTGAGCGCCGCGAAACTTAAAAGCGCCCGGCTGAAGTTCCGTTTCCCCAGCGTCGGCGCCACCGAGAACCTGATGATGTGCGCCGCGCTGATAAAAGGGACCACCGTGCTTGAAAACTGCGCCCGGGAGCCGGAGATCGCCGACCTTGCCGGGGCGCTCCGTTGCATGGGAGCCGTTGTGGAAGGGGAAGGCGCCGCCACAATAAAAATATGCGGCAGGGACGCTTTGAAAGGGCTTAAATATTCCGTCATGCCGGACAGGATAGAGACAGGCACCTTTATGCTGATAGCCGCCGCGGCCGGAGGCAAACTCAAACTTTTAAACACCGATCTCAGGCTGGTGGAAGCTGTCACGCGCGGGCTTAAAAAAGCCGGGGTAAAGATTTCCACCGCCTGCCCGCCAGAAGCCCAACCAACGCCGGTTCGGGAATTTGGCAGGCGGGCCGCGCCAAAGCTCCGCTGGGGGGGGATAACCGTGGAAGCCAACGGATGCAGGCCGGCGCCGATCGGCGTGGCGACCAAACCCTATCCCGGATTTCCCACGGACCTGCAGGCACCCTGGATGGCGTTTATGGCGCGCGCCAGAGGTGAAAGCCTGATACACGAAGCGATCTTTGAGAACAGGTTCATACATGCCGCCGAACTTATGCGCATGGGCGCCGATATTACCGTCACCGACCGGAAAGCCGTCGTCAGAGGCGTCAAACGGCTTCTGGGCGCCCCGGTAATGGCCTCGGACATCAGGGCAGGAGCCGCGCTTATAGTGGCCGCGGCCGCGGCCAGGGGGATAACGGTGATCAAAAGGGTCTATCATATAGACCGGGGCTATGAAAAAATAGAGGACAAGCTCCGTTTGGCGGGCATGAGGATAGAAAGGGTAAAAGCATAGCCGTAAAACGGCTGCCGTAAGCCTTAAGCCATAGGCCGTAGGCAGAAAAATAAAAAGCCAAGCTCTTCTGCATACGGCTTATGGCGTATAGCCTATGGCAATAAATTGCAGAGCAAACTGATGACTTTTGAAGAGGCGGGAAAAATACTGGCGGACAGGCAGAATTTCGTGAAGAAAAACGGCCTTGCGCGGGTTTTTGCCTGTCTTTCCAGGCTTGGCGATCCCCATGAAAAAATAAAGACGATACACGTGACCGGGACCAACGGCAAAGGGTCGGTATGCGCGCTTTTTGATTCGGTGCTCCGCTCTGCCGGCTACAAGACGGGGCTTTTTATCAGCCCGCATCTGATAAGCCTGACGGAGCGCATATGTGTGAGCGGTTCCGAGATAAGCCAGGAAGAGTTTGCCGGCGCCTTTGAGGAGGTGTTCAAGGCCGGGCCGAACTTGAGTTTTTTTGAGCTGCTGACATGCATGGCGTTTTTATATTTTGAAAGGGCCGGGACCGAGATAGCCGTAATAGAAGTGGGCATAGGCGGGCGTTATGACACCACCAATGTGCTGGCGCGTCCCGAACTCTCCGTCATAACTTCGGTGGATTACGACCATGAAAAATACCTGGGCGGCACCATTGCCGAAATAGCCGGCCAGAAAGCCGGCATCATCAAGAAGGGCTGCGTGTGCCTGGCGGCGCTGCTCCCGGAGGAGGCCAGGGGGCCGGTTATGAAAGAGGCGCAGGAAAAACCGGCCCCGGTACATTTTATGGCGTCGGCCTTCGACATAACCGGTTACGACTGGAAGAGCGGCATGATGACGCTTAAAAACAAGAAAACCGGAACCGTGTTCAAACTGGGCATAATAGGCGCCACGCAAAATTCCAACGCCACGCTGGTTTATGAGGGCGTCGGTATTCTGAACAGCGCCGGATTTAAAATAAGCCAGGAACATATAGCCGAAGGCTTCGCCCGGGTCAACTGGCCGGGACGGTTTCAGATCGTAAGCGCTTCCCGGCCGGGGACACACCTTGCTGCAAGGTGTGTCCCCTATATCCTGGACGGCGCCCATAACGTGGAGGCTGTAAGGTCTTTTACGCGCACTTTTGAGGCCTCGCCCTTTAAAACGGCTGATACGGCTTTTGTCATAGGTATTTTAAACGACAAGAACTATGCCGCGATACTGCGGCTGCTCGCCCCTTACGCGGCCAGGGCGGTATTCACCATGCCGCAATCGGAAAGGGCGGTAAGCCCCTACGCGCTGGCTGATGAGTTTTCAAAGATCAGACCGGACGCGGAGATAGAGGCGCAGGAAGATATAGAAGCGGCCCTGGTCTCGGCTGGCAGGTCCGGCGTAGTGGCGGTGCTGGGTTCGTTCTATCTTGTAGGCTCGGCGCTGGAAATTTTGAAGCAGCGGCGTATTGTCGGAGGCGTGGATGTGTAGAGGTATGGCTGCATAGAAGAAGGAATTCTTTTTCCGAACATCTAAATTGCTGCGCATCCAAACTGCCATGCGTCTTACTTTATCAAAAGGAGTTGATATGAACGGCATCGGAATAGACATAGGCGGCACCAATACCAAGATAATCGTCATAAACGGTTATGGCCGGCTTTTACACGCGGAAAGATTTCACACCCTGGGCGAAAACGGTTACGGCGAGTTTATAAAAAGGCTGCTGGACCGGGTCAAGCGGCTTAAAAATATCTGGGAGCCGGTTTCTGTCGGCATAGGCGCAGCCGGGGATGTGGACCCGCAAAAAGGCCTGATACGGTTTTCGCCGAACCTGGAGAAGTGGCACAACGCCGCCATAACGTGCCCGCTTAAAAAACTGACCGGGCTCCCCTGTACGCTTGAAAACGACGCCAATATGGCCGCCTGGGGCGCTTATGTGCTGGAACTGAAGAGAAAATACGCCAACGTGCTCACCATAACGCTCGGCACGGGCATAGGCGGGGGCTTGATCCTGGACGGCAAACTTTATCACGGGGCCACCGGCTCGGCCGGCGAAATAGGCCATAACAAAATACAACCGGGCGGCGAGCGCTGCCACTGCGGGGCGCAAGGATGCCTGGAAGCCTACTGCGGCAGTTACGCCATAATACGCGACGCGCGCAAAGCCATAAAGAGTCCGGAAGCTTTTGTGAAGAAATACGCCGCTCCGGGCCGTGAAAGGCTTAACACCATCTGCCTGACAAGGGCCGCGGACCGGGGGCATAAGACGGCGCTGCGCATATGGCGCGAGCTGGGCGCCAATCTCGGGAGGGGACTGGCCGACGCCATACTTCTCTTTAACCCGGACTGCGTGCTGCTGACGGGGGGGGTGTCAAAAGCCTGGCGGCACTTTATCGGCCCGCTTAAAAAAGTGTTCGAAGCTCAGCAGATAGCGACGCCTTTTCAAAAGGTCCGGCTTCGGGTGGCTAAGAACGCGGATCTGGGAGTGTTCGGGGCGGCGCTGCTGGGCATGGAGCTCAGGAAAAAGTAACGGCACAAAGCGGTAAAACGATATAACTGGGCGCTATAGGAATTTCATTTTTTGGCTTTTTGCGTTGTTGTAGCGGCGGATGTGAATGGGCGTTGCAATGTAGCGGCGGATGTAAGTCCGCGTCAGAAAAGGGCGATTTACATCGCCCGCTACATTTTGTGGCTAAATTTTACAAGCGGATATTCATGGAAATTCCGGGCATTTCAAAATATTTCATCGTCGCGGCCTATATCTGGGCTTTGACGGCTTCAGCGGCCGGGGCTTACGAACTGCCGGCGGCCACAGGCGCGCACCGGGTGGCATTCTCGTCCGAGGAAGGCGACTTTAACGAATATACCAGGGTGATAAATCTTAAAGGTTCCGTGCAGCTTGACGAGTTGGACGAAGAAGATAAAGTGATCAGGACCATAAAAGGCAGGAACCTGAGCATTGATGTCGCGAGCAGGACTATCCAGGTGCCGGGAGATTTCGTCATGGATTCCGATTCCGGCGCTGTTTACGGCAAGAGCGGAATGTTCGACTACTACGGCGAAACCGGGTACATAAACGAGGGGCGGTTCACTTACAAAAACTTCGTTTTTTTCGGCAAAAAAGTGGAACTGGGAAAAAAACGCTACCTTTATAAAAAAGCCACCATCACCACGTGCGACGAGAACCCGCCCCATTACCAGATAAAGGCTTCCAGGATCTACCTGTCGCCGGGCCGGTATTTCCTGGCGTACAATACGCTGTTTTATATCGGCAAAGCGCCTGTTTTTTATTTCCCGGTCCTTTATAAGCCTCTTGTCGGCGGCACTCCGTTCATCAGCAGCTTCTCTCCGGGCGCGGACGGGCGCAACGGCGCCTACGTCAAGTCCAATTATATTTTCAGGTTCAGTCCCTCTACCAAGGGTAAATTGTTCCTGGATTATTTTTCCAAAAAAGGCTTCGGCATCGGCGCGGAATTCGATTATCAGAAGAAAGAAAAAAACATCACCAACCTGTCCGTCTACCGGATACGCGAATACGGCGCCGGCAATGACCGCTGGGGCGCGAACGGCGGTTCCTGGCACATGCTGAGCCGTTTCAATGAAACGGACCGCGGCGCTTATTACAGTCAGATTTTTTTCAGGGCGCTTTCGGACCCCCAATTTAATAACGACTTTTTCAGGTCCAACCCGTTCGCCGTAAGCCCGGATAAACAGGCGAGCCTCGCGTTCACCAGGAAATCCAACTCCACGATCACGCGCCTGAGTTTTGACGGGAAATACGCCCGCACGCCGGACTTGAAGCATTTTTATAAATCCTATGAATCGGCCCCGCGGCTGGATTTCCAGACCGTGCCCTTCAAGCTGGGTAAGACCCCTTTTTTACACGCTTTTAACGGGTACTTTGCAAGCGCCAGGGAAACGGAACTCCCTTATTACCAGAAGAAAGGCCAGGGCGTGTGGACGGTTTCCCAAACGGCGCCGCTGGCGCGCAATGTAATCTTTTTCCCTTCGGTCTTTTACGATGCCCGGGTGTTCGTCGCGACCGGCGCCATGACGTCGGACCTGTGGGTGGGAAGATACGGGACCAGTCTTAATCTGCGCTATGACCGGTTGTGGGGGGCGTTCGATCTGCGCTACTTATACACCGGGCGGCTCTCCGCCAATAAACTTGCAAAGGACCGGAACGCCGCCGACAAGGGGGAAGAGGTAAGCTCGCTGTCGCCGGAGTTGTTCGTGATGCCCGGCTACAACGCTTATTTCAAAGTCAATACGTCCTATAAACTGCGCAACTCCGCGCGCGGAAGTTTCGCGGACCATCTGTCCACGATGACCGTCGAATATTATTATGCGCCGCGCAAAAACCTGGATATATATCTGCAGGATTCCTACAGCTTCGCCAAAGGCAACCTGAGCTTCGTGGCCCAGGTGAATTCCGGCGGCGCCCAAAATTATGTGGGGCTGGGACTGGCCGGTTACAGGCCCCAGCCCGGCGCCCTTGTTTTCAACCAGACCTTCGGGTTTAGAGTGCCGTGGGCGGACTCCTGGCGGGCCGAGGCGGTACTGCGCTATAAATTCGTGCATAAAGCAGGGCTGAATTTCACCGATTTTTATTTCTTTGAGAAAAGCCTGATACTCTACAAGGATTTCCACGATTTCCGCACCCGCTGGGATTTCAGGGTGCGCAGGGGCGTCAAAGAGTTCTCTTTCCTTGTGAGTCTCAAGATGAACGACCCGGCCAGGAACGACGCTCTTGAGGAATCGTCCAGGAACTACTGGCATCCCTGGCGCAAGGCCGGACAGATAAGGGATTAGGCTAAAGATGGACGGCACATTTGCGTGAAACTCTTGACTTGTCCTTCGGATTTCTATAAAGTTGTTGGGTTACGGAGATTAGCTGCTTTAGGAGGAAGAAGTGACTGACATCGAATTCAATAAAAAAAAACTGGAGTACACCGCCGCTCAAGAAATGCTGTGTCACTATGATTCCCTGAATTGGCAAATAGGAGCGGCGCTTATCGCCGCCACGGTTATTCTTACCGGCCTCGCGCTTTAAAAAGATGTTATTGAACTGATTCGTGCTAATGGTAGCTGTTTGGTCATTTGGGCAATTCCTTTGTTTTCGTTTTTAATTCTTTCGACTTGGTTCCTGTGGTTTAGTCGGCATCGAAACCTGTATAACTTGCGCAACGAGACCCTGCACCGTCTGGAGATAGAACTTGGCATGTTTCACTACCTGCGAGTAGTCGAAGCGGATTTATCAAACGAACCATCTTCTTCCGAGAACGCTGAATTACTCGCAAAATTACATGCGGCAAAACGTGCTGCCGGCTATGCCGATAGCAATAAGAATAGTGGTTTTACACCTTTCTATCCCCAGGGCGGATTGTCAAAACTTTCCGGCTTCCATCTTGCCTTGGTATTAACTATTGGCATTCCATTTTTTCAGGCGTTTTTAATATGGTTGTTTTGTTAAGGGTGATTTAAGAAATGGTTTTACCGGTTTAAACTCGATTTAAAGGCAGTCGGCAAAGGAAGATGTAACCGATTCAATATCTCCGGAACTTTTTATAATTCCGCATAGCAGTATTTATTTCACGTCGCAGACTTACCACCACCTTACAAGATTGTTCTCATTCCTTTTTTAGCGCCTGTTCCCGCTTATCTTCAAACTATATTCTTTGCCGTGTACGGTTCCAGGTTCATTTTTTAGACCCGACACACTGCATATATTTATAGGCTTCCCGAACAAAGTGGGAAGGCCGCGTCTGTACAGGGGCTAAAGAGTTATATTTTCTGGCAGCTTTGAAACTGAGAATCCACGCGGTGAAAGACGGTTTTGGCTCTGACTCAGGGATATTATAGGTCACTGGCGAAAAGTGGTGAAGTAAAACGCTCTGGCAGTCTGAGAGTCAGTGAGTTGACTTTAAAAATCTGTGACTCTAAGACCCTAGACTTTTCGTTTAAGCCCCAAAATGATAAACTATGTTTTTAAGGAGAATATCTATCATGAAAAAACCTCTTTGGCTGGTTACGGGCGGGGCGGGTTTTATTGGCTCCAATATAACGGAAGAACTGGTAAAAAGAGGGGAGCGGATACGTGTTTTTGACAATTTTTCAACCGGAAAAAAAGAAAATCTCGCGAATCTGTTGGATAAAATAGAGCTGATAAAGGGCGATATACGTCGGCCCGCTGATCTTAAAAAAGCGATGAAGGGCGTTAACTATGTTCTGCACCAGGCGGCCCTGCGTTCCGTTCCACGTTCGATCTATAATCCGGTTGACACCAACGAGGTTAATATTACCGGCACACTGAATGTTCTGTCAGCCGCCAAAGCGGCGGGTGTAAAACGGCTGGTCTACGCTTCTTCAAGTTCGGCTTATGGCGATTGCGAGGCATTTCCCCAGAAAGAGAGCTTGAGCGCTTCCCCGCTCTCCCCTTACGCCGTGAGCAAGCTGGCGGCTGAAAACTATTGCATGGCGTTTACGTGCACATATGGCTTTGAAACCGTGTCGCTGCGCTATTTCAATGTGTTCGGACCCAGACAAAACCCGGAATCAAAGTATTCGGCTGTCATTCCCAAGTTTATGGAACACGCGCTGAAAGACACGCCGCTTGAAATACACTGGGACGGCCGCCAGTCAAGGGACTTTACCTACGTGGCGAATGTGGTGGATGCGAATATAAAAGCGGCGCTGGCAGGGCCCAAGGCTCCGGGCGTTTACAATATAGCCGTGGGGTCAAATAACTCCCTGCTTGACATTGTTAGAGAGCTTGAGTCGTTAACGGGAAAAAAGCTTAAAAAAAACTTCCTCCCCAAGCGTACCTCCGACATACGCAAAACTTATGCGGATATTTCCAAAGCTAAAAAACACCTTGGATACAAACCCCTGGTCGGTTTTTCAAAAGGTATGGCACTTACTTGGGAATACTTTAAGACAAAATTTAGTTGAGGGGGGTATTATGTTCTTGAATGTTTCTTCATCTTCGGGCTGGATAGAAGTCGTTTGCGGGAGCATGTTCTCCGGCAAGACCCAGGAACTTATCAGGCGGCTGAGGCTGGCCAATATCGCCCGGCAGAAAGTGCAGGTGTTTAATTCGCACTTGGACGTGCGCTACGGCAAAGAACACCTCGTTTCGCACGATAAGTCCATGCTCCCTTCGCGGCCGGTCAAGACGGCCAGGGACGTTCTTAAGGAAACAGACCACGACACACAGGTGGTGGGTATAGACGAAGCGCACTTTTTCGGGGAAGAGATAGTCGAAGTCTGCCAGAGGCTGGCTAATTCCGGCAAAAGGGTGATAGTCGCGGGCCTGGACCAGGACTACCGGGGAGAGCCTTTTGTCAATATGGCCAGGCTGATGGCGGTGTCCGAGTCCGTCACAAAGAACCTGGCTATCTGCATGGTCTGCGGCAATCCCGCCCATTTCAGCCAGCGTCTGACCGACAGCGCCAAAAGAATAGAAGTGGGCTCAGGCGATAAATACGAGGCCCGTTGCCGGAAATGCTTCAAGCCGGAGAAGTAAAAATGCCATAAGCCATAAGCGATCAAAATGGGTGTTTATAAAAGGCATTCAATATGTACATACCCAAAGACAGCAACACGCCGAAACTTTTCCCGGACTTTTTCCAACTGGGGGCCAGGTTCGATCCTTCCAACCGCTGGCTGAAGCTAGCCGGGGTCATTCCGTGGGAGCGCCTTGATGAGTTCTATGGGCGCTATTTTTCCGAGACGGGCCGCCCGGCCAAGGATTCAAGGCTCGTCTGCGGTCTTTTTATTCTTAAGCAGCTCAAGAACCTTTCGGACGACGAGGCCGTCAACGAGTTCAAAGAAAATCCCTACGTGCAGGCGTTCTGCGGCTGCGAGTATTTCGTGACGGAGAACGCGCCGTCCGCCGGGCTCCTTTCGGAGCGCAGGAAGCGCCTGGGCGAGGATTTTTTCGATTATCTGGAAGGCGACGTAGCCAAAATCCTCCGCGAGCAGAAATTCATCCGAGCGAAACCCCGCCAGGAAAAGCCGGGCATCCTTGATTCCATCATCTCAAACATCCGAGACCTGTACAGAATCTTCCATCTCTGATACAGTCTCAAATTACACTACACTGGTCGCGGTGAAGACCGCTGATAGTATCAGGGCTTTTATTCTCATAGCAATTTTCGCTTTAGAACTGCATCCAGAAGCCGAAGCGGTGGACATTGCCCAAATCGCCGAACGGCAGGTAAGCGTAATCCACGCCCAGGCCCGACACTTTCAGCCCGAATCCGAGGCTTAAGCCCACTTCCAGCCCGAGATTGGCGCTGTCGTAGCCGAATTTATAACCGCCCCGCAGCGCGAAGGAATCCCTGAACCAGTATTCCGCGCCCGCCGACGGGTAGAATTTTTCGTCCACGAAGTACTGGTTCAGCTCCGCCACGAAGTTAAGGCGGGGCTGCGGCTTGTAAAGCATGCCGGCCCTTAAGCTGAAAGGCAGCGGGTCGGACTCCGAATCAAATTTCATCTTGCTGCCGAGGTTCGCCAGCGCCATGGAAAAGTTCACGCGCTCGGAAGCGTGATAGATGACGCCGGCGTCCACGGCCAGCGCGAAGGCGCTATCAGTGTCTATCGCGGACCTTATGAATTTAAGGCCGAAGCCCGCATCCAGCTTATCCAGGAAGTTGGGGAAGGCGTCCTTTTTGGCGTAAGCCAGCGACACGGCCAGATCATTGGAGCTGAAAGCGCCCAGCTCGGGCACCGTGCCGAGAGCGTCGCTCGCGCCCCGCCTTTCTATCCCGCCGACATTCATAAAAGTCGCGCCCAGCCCGAAGCGTTTGTCGGCCAGATTGCCGGCATATGAGAGATTCCCCATTTTGGCGTCCTGGAAATAAGAGGTGAAACCAAGACCCACTTCCTGCTTGTCAAACTGCGCCAGGCCCGCCGGGTTGACGAACACAGCGCCGGAATCGTCGGCCAGCGCGCTGAAGGCGCCGCCCATGGCTATGGCCCGGGGGCTCATGGCCACTTTAAGAAACGGGGCCGCGGTGGTGCCCGCGCCGGAGGCAAGGCAGGGTAGAGGGGAGAGGGTAGAGGGTAGAGTTAAAGCCAGAAACAAAAGAACAGCGGCTATTTTAACTTTCCCCGCCTCCTTTTTAAGTGAGTTCATCAATCCGGTAATCATTTTAATCACCTCTCCAATATTAGAGTAAACAGACGCGTACACCGCCTCATTTACATAGCCCAAATCTTTCGCAAGCATCCATTGTGTTTCCAATTCAGCCGCTGAACCCATAGCCATTGACAGAAACTGGAGATATTCCGCCATATGGGTACGGCGGTATCCCTCGGCTATATTACTAGGAATGGAGAGGGAAGCTCTGCGCATTTGAGAAGTTAACCCGTAGAGTTCCGTTTTGGGAAAGGTATCAGTGGCCTTGTATACTTCAAGAACCAGCCGATACGCTTTTTTCCAGACCTTAAGTTCCTTGTAATCCCGAAGCATAACGCACCTTGCTATAGGGTAGAGGGTGCAGAAATAAGGAATTCCTTATAACTCTCCCCTCTACCCTAAACCCTCTCCCCTAAACCCTCTACCCTCTACCCTACTTTATTATCGCCAGTTTGTGGGCTTTATTGCCCAGCTTATTGCCGTTCAGATAGGTCAGCATGAAGTAAACGCCGGACGCGCAGTCCGCGTTCTTGTCGTTCTTGCCGTCCCATTCCGAATAATATAAATAGCCGCCGGTCCTGTCGCCTTCGTCTAAAGTCCTGACCTTTTCTCCGGCCAGGTTGTAGATGACGAACTTCAGGCTGCCGGATCTGCCGGACGGCAGATGGTATTTGATTATCGTGCCGCGGGTATCATAACTGGAAGCCGAGAACGGGGGCGTGCCACCGGAAGTCCCGTCGGCGCTTATTGACACAGTTTTGCTCTTCAGGCTGAACGGATTGGGCATGTTATACACGTCAAACGCCGCGCCGGAGTAACTTACACCGGTGGGCGGCTTGGCCGTGAACACCGCGAACTGGCCGCTCTGCGAAGTGCTGGCGGCGGACGGCACATACCGCCCGTTCTGTACCGCGCTCATCTTGAAGCGCTTGCGGCCCAGCGGTGTATTGGCGCCGCCTGCGCCCTCGTAGGCGGAATCAAGGCCGGCTATGTCCACGGACACCACGCCCAGCATCGGGTCTATGGTGTAATTGCCGGGGATTTCTTTCCAGGAGCCGCTGGCGGAGTCATACTGGTATATTTTCAGCGAGCCGGAGTTCAGCGCCTTCGGGTTTTCCTTGTCGTATTTAAGCGTCCGCGTTGTCCAGGTTCATGTTATAGACCTCGGAAGCCATTATGTCCTTCAGCGCGCTCTCTATGGTCAGATTGCCCTTGGCCGTCTTGACCGTGCGCACGTTGGGCAGCGCGCTGAAGAAACCGCCGACCAGATTGGAGAAGTCGGCGGTGCCGGAAAGGGTCGTGAGAGCGCCCGCGTCCAGCTCTATGCCTGAGTATTCCTCTTTTTCGGCGTCCATGCTGATTTCGCCGCCGGCTATGGCCTCGTCCTGGATGTACTGTTCGGTCCTAGCCTCGTTGGTCTTGTCGTAAAGAACGTATTTTTCCATCCTATTGTCGCCATCGCCCGCAGCCACATAGATCGTGTAGTATTGCTTGTTGCTTGAAACAGTAAACTGGCCATAATAACTGTTGTTGGGGCCGGGCACAAGCGCCATGCTGACCGCGCTGGTGGAGTCAAAGACTTTTCCGGGATTGTACTTGCACACCGGAGTCGCGACCAGTTGCTTGGGGCTCTTTATGATGACATCCACCTTGCTGGCGGAATCCGGCGATTTTCTCACCTTGACCATGATCTGCGGCGGAATATCCCTTAGCACTATATCGGCAATGACGGTATCGCCCTCAACGGCGTCTATATCCAGCGTTTCCGGCGTTTTGCCCTCGTAAAAAGCCGAGATCTTGTAGGTGTGGCCGGCTATGATTCCGGTAAGTTCGTAACTTCCGTTCTCGTCTGTCTGCGCTTCCAGCTTGGGTAGGTACGCGCCGGGGTCTTCCACGTTCATAGTCTCATCGTAAGCCACTATCTTTATGCCGTCTTTCGTGGAAGGAGACGGGAACTTGCTAAGATATACCTTCCCCGTTATCCTGGACACCGAAGACAACAGATAGAACTTAAAACTGGCGGAGTCGTTTCCGGTGAGCGAGGTCTTCATGCCGGCCTTGACGAAGCCGTCCCGCGTCGCTTCCAGGCGGTAAATGCCGCTCGGTAGGTTGGCGAAGGAGAAATCCCCGGAAGAATCCGTTACGGTGAATTTCTCCACTGTCCTGTGTTTTAGATAGACTGTAACGTCTTCAAGCGCCTCGCCGGTCGCTGAACTCCTTACCACGCCGGTTATCTCGCCCACAAGAATATTTTGGCTGTCAAAGTCGAAATTATAAGACTCATTGGCCGGCAGCTCTATCTCCTTAGCCAGCGGCGGATAGTTGGGATTGGCGAACACAGCCGTGTATCTGCCCGGCGGCACGCCCCATATCAGGTACTTTAAAGGGTTGTCCTTGATGGCCTTTATTATAAGCTCCTTGTTTTTACCGATAACGCCCTCCCAGAATCCCGGTAATGCCTTCTCATCCGGCAAGGCATGGCCAAAGCCCCGCAGATCGCCGGCAGTGTCATAGAGCATGACCGCCGGTATAAGCGGCACAATTTCGTCCTCAAAGTTGGCGAATATCCTTTCGTAATCCGGGTCAGTGAAGATGTTGATGCCTTTAACCGATCCACTGATTTCGCCCTGGCCGACGGAGCCGAGTATGTATAGCGGTATCGGCTGTTCAAACGAGCCGAGGCCGGGATTGGAGTCGGATTTTTGCACGGCGACGTTTTTCGCGCGGCCGATAAAGTTCGCGAACTGGTGATAGCTGATCTGCTCATTCTTGTCCTCTTTATCCCCGGGGTTATACCTGACCGTGACCAGCAGGTAGAAGTCATACTGCCCCTGCGGCAGGTATTTTCTGTCCCAGCCGCCGGCTGCGGTATCATAATCAAAGGTGTATTTCGGCTCCTCAAAGAACATTTCGGTTATATTCCTCTGGTTCATCTGGAAACCGGAAGGCACGCCTATAACTTTATAACGCCATGTTTTCGTGGAGAGTTCCGGCAGGCCGAATATCTGCGGCTGGACCACAAGGCCGTCCTCAAGACGCAGTTTGATTTCCGTCGTTTTGCCAACGGCCACCACGACATCGTTCAATTCGGCCGGCGGCCAGCGGAAACCGGCGCCCCTGGGTTGCACTTTTACGGTGTATTTGCCGGGAGCCAGGTTCGGGAATTCAAAACCCCCGTACTCATCCAGGCCGGTTCCCTGATAGACCTGCACATTCTGGCCGCCCGCTTCTATATCGGCCCAATATCCGGTCGGATCATTTTTGTCATCGGTGTAGCGGGGCTTGAAGCTGGTGCCGTCCGGCAGTTTTAGAACGCCTTTCAACGCGCCGGATTTAGTCAGCATAAAGTCCATTCTGGCCGTATCGGTGGATGACAGATTGACCTGGTCGTTGAAGGAGGAATCCTGCCCCCACTCCGTTGAATAGATCCTGCTCCAGTAGTCAACGCCGGTGGAAAGCGTCACGCTGTAAGTGGCGACATTCGTAATGAAAACCCCGGATATGGAGGCGAAGCCGAGCTTTTGATCGGCGCAACCGCCGTCGCATTGTTCCATGACCATGACGACCACCGGCGAGGAAGCATAGATTTCAAGCGGCGAGGCCTTGGTCACCGTGTAGGTGGTGATAAAGGCTATATCGCCGTAAAGCGTGCCGGCGGCGTTGGCGTCGGTGGAAGACATAATGTTGAATATGATGGAGCCGGCCGATAGGCAGCTGCCGCCGGCATTAAGCGCCCAGGTCCGGCCGGCTTTGCATTGATTATTGAAGGGACTTAACGGCGCAACGGCTCCCTGTGAGGATATTACGATCCTTACATCGTCGCTATTGTCCTTGGAGTTGTTGCCCCGGTTGAGCTCTCTCCAGACACCCATAAATTCCGCGTTTAAGCGCACATTGCCGTCGGTCAGGCCTTTTAAGGCAAATAAGCCGTCGGCGCCGGTGTTTACTTTCGCATCGCTCTCCATGCCGTTGTTGCCTAGGTAGGAATCGTCGCCGATGGAATACCCATTCCAGTCGCCGTGGGCCATAACCCTGGCGTTCGGCAAGGGCGTGCCGTTATACTTCAGAATGCCGGTTAGGGTATACGTGGCAAGCTCCAGGACATATTCCATGTAGATAGTCGCGCCCGCGCTGTCCGCGGAGAAATAATCCCAGGCGTTCCTGTAACCTGTTTTCCTTATCTCTATATTCCCCGTGCTTATGGGGAGGTTATAGAAAGAAACCCGGCCGTTTACATCGGTCATGTTCTCGTAGCTCGGCCCGCTGCAGCCGTCGGTTCCGCATATCTGCTGCGAGATCTCCACACGCACCCTGTCCAGCGGGGCGCCATCGGTGTTCCTGACCACGGCCTGGAAGGAAGGCGGCACTGTGGAGGCGTTCACGTCAAAGCCGGCCATGGAAATGGCGTTGGTCATATCCACAGTGTAGGTATTGGCGCTTGGGAAAGCCTTGTCCAGATAAATGGTTATCGCTTTATTCTTGCCGGGGATATTTATATTTACGCCGTAGACTCCGGCCGCGGCCGGAGGCACGTTATGGATGGGGAACGCCGTGTTCAGGGCCGTGGATTTACCTACGCCGTAAGCCGCTTTCTCGCTGGTCTTTGCATAGAACACCTCGGCCATCGCATAATCGCCGCTCTCCATGCCGCCTGAGATCTCAATATTGAGGGTATAGGCGGTTTCAGCCGCGGGCTTTGGATAGAGCTTGTACTGCTTGGTGACGTCGTAGGTTGAAAGATTGACCATGAAGCTGCCGTAAGGGTCCATCATCTGGTCTTTTATGGTCGGCTTGTAGCCGGGCGTGGAGATGCCTATGAAATACTGGAAACCCGCCGGCAGACGCGCGGCATATTTGCCGTTTGAATCCGTGGTCCCTATTGAGATAAGCTCCGGATTCACGCCGCCGGTAGCATCAAAAGGCAGGATTATAAGGCCGGTACCTGCCATCGGGGTGGAGATGTCCGGCGCGGAAACGGAATTTATGAAGACTGTGAGCATCGGATTGGTATTTGAGAAAATCAGTTGTTTATAGCGGTAGATGCCGCAGCCGTTGTTGAAGCTTCCGCCCACATAAACAACGCCTAAAGAGTCCACCAGCACGTCAAAACCACTCTCGTATGAAGACCCCGAGGCGTTGAAAGTCCTGGTCCAGATGGTATCGCCGGCTGCGCTATATTTCCTTATAAAGAGATTCTCGCTCTGGTTAATGTCCCAGCGCGATTCCGAGCCGACCACATAAACGCCGCCTATGGCGTCTATCCCTATGCCGTAGCCTGCGTCATAATTGTTGCCGGGATCGTTATAGGTGCGCTGCCAGGCGTTATTCAGGGAGGAATCGTACTTAGCGACCAGTATATCATTGCCCTGCGTCGCAGAGTTATTGATACTGCCTGTGACATAAGCATTGCCCAGGCCGTCGGCCGCCACGCCGTAACCATTATCCTGGCCGTTGGAACCTCCGTTTATGGTGGCCGATGAGATAAGTCCCAGATTATCATTGTATTTACCCAGCCAGATATTGGCGTACTGACCCGTCTCCTCAACCGAACCGACCGCATAGACAACTACGGCCGTGGAATCAAAAACTATGTCCGTGCCTTCGTCATAACCGTCTGTGCCGTTTATGGTAATTGAGCTTACAACCGCCCCGCTGGAAGAATTTATCATTCCGATGAATATATCCTGGTTCGCCCCGGGTTTCCTCACGCTGCCGGCTATATAGAAATTGTCCGCGTTACCGGCCGCGATGCCGTAGCCATTGTCCTCATCGCCAGAATAATCGTAGGCCTTATACCACAGCCGGTTTCCGGCTGAATCGTATTTTATGACCAGGATATCCTGCTTGGTCGGCGAATCCCCCGCCCCTTTACTGCCGGTGACATAGATATTGCCCGCGCCGTCCAGCGCCAGGGCGCGTCCTTCCAGATTTTCATTGGGCGCGCCGCCGAAGAACTTTGTCCACTGCACGGATAGATCCGGGTTGTATTTCCTTAAGACTATGATGTTGACGCCGCCGACTGTAGCGCCGGCAGGGTCGGCCGTTATATTGCCTGCGGTATTGTCGTCCATGCCGGACCGATTGGCGACCGCGTAGATATAGCCGTTAGCGTCCCTGGCTATTTTATTTCTCCGGCCGTAAGTTTGATTGATAGTGAACACCTTGCTGTCGGGGTATATGGCTGCGCTGTCGGAAACCCCGGGTGTGCTGGCATAAGAAGAAGCCGGGGTTGTGGAGACCTCTGTTACCGTATCACCGTAGGGTTTATACCAGGCCCTGAAATAATAAAGCGGCGAAATGCTCCCCCCCGCGGCGTTTCTGCCAACGTCGAGGCTTGGAACAGCCAGAGTCTGGAAAGAGCCGCTCAGGACGGTCTGCGCGGTGACGCTTACCGTCTGCGCGTCAGCCGCGGACCAGGCCGCGTCCTGGAAAGTGCTGTACTGCACGTAATAGGTGGAACCCTTGGGCAGTTCCACCGGCATGGTCCAGTAAACCTCGGCGGAGGCCGCAATATTGCCGGGCCTGGCCAGCAGGTTGAAATAAGGCGGACTGAACTGATACAGGCCCGGGAAAGCGGCGATGGTAATACCCGCATAAACATTGCCGTCATTGCCGGCGATAACGGAGTGCGCGCGTTCATTTAAGGAATTGCCCGCGTCAAAAGTTTTGGCCCACACGGGATCAAGGGTAACCGGGTCCACTTTTGTCATGCGTATATTGTCGCCCTGGCTAATGTCACCGCGCGTTTCATAACCGGCCGTATAAATATAGCCGCCGGCATATGTTACGGCGAAGTTCATATCGCCGCCGTTGGCCACGCTGTTATAGGTGGAAGCGAGCACAAGCGCGCCGCTGGCGCCGTTGTCCTTATATTTGCCAAGCCAGGCGTCGCTGAAGGTCAACGCTTTAAGTCTGCCCGCCACATACACATTGCCGGAAGCGTCCGCGGCCACGCCGTAGCCGTTATTATCCTCATCCGCTAAGCCGTGATAAACGGCCCAGAATGTGGTCCCGTCGGCCAGGCTGTATTTATGCAGAAAAATATCGCTGTTGGTGGGAGACAGGCCTTTTTTGCCGGTTACATAAACCGCATCGCCGTACAAAGCGATGCCTTTAGCCACATTACCGGCGCCGCCGACCCAGGGAAAAATGGAGGTCCAGACAACGGTACCCGTGGACGAGTATTTATTTAGCAGCGCGTTCCTCTTGGTTATTTCGGCAAATTCCTGACCGGCGGCGTAAACAGCCCCGTTGTTATCAACCGCCACAGCATAAAAAGCGTCAATGTCGTCTGCCAGGCCGCTATAGGTCCTGGACCAGGCGAGAGAGCCGTCGGAGTTTATTTTCGCCGCGAAAGCGTCAAAAACGGTCGGGCCGGGATTTTCTTCGCCCGCCACATACACATTGCCGGAAGCATCCGCTGTAAGCGCGTTTATCTTGTATTCAGCGCCGCCGGGACTGTTATAGAACCTGGTCCATAAAAGCTTCCCTGACGGATTATACTTCCTGACAGCATAACCATTATCCTTATTCAGCGAACCGCCGAAAGCCAGATAGCTATTACCCGCCGCGTCGCGCGCTATCGGCGCGTTCAGGGACAGGACGTCGGACATTGCATTCACCGAACTATCGGGCAAAGTTAAATTAACGTCGGAGAGATACGGGGTTTTGGCGGTGGAGGAGGAGATGTCGCCCACGGTCTGGAAATTTATCCCGTTGGTTGATGTCCACACCGTAAAATAATAGACGGGGGAGGTGATATTGCCGGTTGCGTCACTTGAGGTTGGAAATCCGCCCAGCAGCTGGTTCTGGTAAGAACCTTTGGCGGCCTGGGTGGAGACGACTGTGTTGGTGGAGGCCTGGGGATCCCATGGACCGGTCGGAGATACGGAGGCCTGCGCGTAATAAGACGAGCCTTTGGGAAGATCCGTGGTGTAATTCCAGCTCAGGCCGACCGAGCCGGCATAAGGCCCCGGATAGACCGACAGTAAAGACAAAACAGGCTGCTCATAATAATAAACGCCCACAGATGCGCCGAATTGGCCGATGACATTGACCGCGCCGGCGCTGGAAACCCTGATGCCATAGCCCGCGTCAAACTCGCTCCCGCCGCTGTTGAACATCCTGAAATTAATGAACTGGCCGCGGGGGCCGTATTTCCCGACCCAGAGATTGCCGCCCCCCACATTGTCATACACCCGGCCGCTCACATAGACAGCGCCGAAATTATCCGTCGCCACCGCCCAACCGTAGTCATGGTCATTGGTCGGGGCATTATAGCTCCGGGTCCAGAGCGTATTGCCATTGGCATCGTATTTTCCGACCCAGATATTATTGCCCTGGCTTAAGTCATATCTATCCTCGCTGCCGGCCACCACGATATTGCCGATATTGTCAACAACCACGCCATAAGCCTCGTCATCGCCGTTGGAAGGGCTGTTATAGGTCCGGGTCCAAAGCTCGGCTCCGGCGGAATCGTATTTCCTTACCCAGATGTTTTTACCCTGCCCCAGGTCATTTCTATCCTCGCTGCCGGCCACAATGGCGTCTGATTTATCCACGGCCACGGCGAAGCCGAAATCATAGCCGTTGGCGGGGCTGTTATAAGTCCTGGACCAGAGCAGAGCGCCGCCGGCGTCATACTTCCCCAGCCAGATATCGGTATCGGAACCGTTAGATATGTAACCGGCCGCATACACATTGCCGGAGGCATCCACGGCCACGGCTAGGGCCTGGTCCACGCCGGGATTATGATATACCCTGTGCCATATCAGGTTGCCGGCCGCGTCGTACTTCTTCAAAAATATATTCTCATTGCCCAGCGGATCGGGCTCGCTGCCGGCCATATAAACGCCGGAAACGTCCACCGCCACAGCCCCGGCCGCGACATAAGCAGAATTGTTATAGAATCGTTCCCACATCAAAGTCTTGTCCGGAGAAAATCTGCGCAGCATGACGCCGCTGCCCGTGCTGGTCACCACATAGAGATTGCCGTCCTTATCTAAAGCTGGTTTAGACAGCCCTGTATTACCGTTAAATGAAACAAGAGCGGCCCCATCCGCCATGGAGGTAGTTAAAACCGTTGCCGGAGGGACATTAACCGAAGCCGACGAGGAAGAAACGCCGGGGGAGATGCCGGATGCGGCAGCCGAAGTGCCTACCCAGATATGGTAGTAATAACCCTCCGCCGGGAACTGGGCCGCGCCGTCGCGGCCGACATTGACGCCCGCGGTATAAAACACCGTAGAAGTAGATGCTGTTATGGGGCCTGTGGAAAAAACGATCTGCGCGTTAGCGGTACTCCAGCTGATGACCGCCGTATTGTATTGTATATACATTGTAGCGCCGGATGGAAGATTTTCATTATATGTCCAGGATAGCTTTACAAGCCCCGGCGAGGCATTGGGCGCCGCCTCAAAAGAGGTCACATCCGACGGCGCGGCGTCCGCCTTAAAACAAAAACCACCCGCCGGCACCAGCAGTAAAGCCAAAATTATATTTTTCAGTTTAAACATATTAATTATCTCCTTAAATACAGCAGGGTAGAGGGTAGAGGGTTTAGGGTATAGGGTAAGAAATTCCTCATTTCGGCGCACTCTACACTGCTATACCTCTCCCTTTTCTTCATAGCCGTTGCTTGTGCTTGTGACTTAACATTAACATTCAGACGATTCCCAACAATCTCCTCTTTTTCTTCAAAACCGGCTTCTTCAAAAACCTGTTTCAGTATGCCCAGCTGCTTTGCGCTTTCCAGATACAGCTCCACGGCTTCAGTCAGGTTTTTTGGATTCTTCAATATACTTCTCGGCTGCGCTTAGAAATTCTTTCGCGTTTTGCAGCGTCTGCGTGGCTTTCTTCTGATCTATTTCCGGCAGCAGCTCATAGTCGCAATTCTGCCTCAAGCCAAAAGCGTTGCTCAACATTTTTTGGAATTTTTTATCAAAAGCGCCGGTCTTGATAAACTCTTTGCCGAAATTGGAAATCACGCCCTTGTGTGAAGAAAACGACAATCCCTTCGCCAGCAGCAAAGCTTCAGCGGCATAAAACATGGCATAATACGTTCTGGAAACGGCAATACGGCGCATTTCTCCCACGACAAGCATTTCAGCCGCTTTTATATCTTCCTGCGCTTTTTTCAACAGAATGCCTACCTCGCCCATAAACTTACTCCTTCTTTCCGCACGTTGAGCAGCAACGGGGTCAGCCCGGCGGAATAATCCTCCTCCTTCTTGATAACGAATGAAATCAGGAGATCGTAATTATAATCCTCCATCACGGCGTTGACCAGTTCCGACACCTTGTCGAATTCGGCGTTCCAATCGCGATAATCCCTGAGCATAACCATCACGTCTACGTCGGAATCTTCCGTGGCGTCGCCGCGCGCTTTTGAGCCGTACAGGATTACGCGGCTTAAGTTCGCGCCGTACAATTCCCTGAGCCCGCGGATAAGCTTGTCCACGGCCTTTTTCTCTCCGACGGTCAACCCGTTCGCGGTTTTCACAACATCTTCCTCATGCTTGTGACTTGCGGCCCACACAGCAGGCTTACGCTCGCCGATGCACTTGCCCGACTTAGACGGGCAAGTGTATACTTGGACGACTTCCAACAGCTCAAAGAACCTGTTTTCCTCAGAACTCCCATTCCACGCCGAACAGGTACGTGTTGGCGCGGTAGTTGTACCTGTAATTCGCTTCGTAGCGCATATTTGAGCTTGAGAGCTGGTAATTATAGCTTGCCCTGGCGAAAAACCTGCTCATCAACGGATAGCGCGCGGACAGGCTTGTCAGCCAGGTATCCTGTTTTATTTTATCGGGGCTGTAATTGCCGCTGATGTCCTGTTTGAATCTGCCGAGGTAATAAAGCCGCTTGTACGCGACCGAGAAACCGAACTGCGCCCCGTTCTTTAAACCGAACGTGACCGCGGGCGCCACGCCCAGCTCAAAATAATCGTAATAATCCGGGATATACTTGGTCCTTGAGGAATCATAGGAATTCTGATTTGAGCTTAAGTACGCGACATGCGCCCTTGCGGAAAGCAGCAGGGGCTTCATATTCTGCGTGATCTTAAAACCGGCGTTCTGGACAAGGTCGGTCCTCTTATCGCTCTTAAAGTACGCCGAGCCGGCGGCCGGCTGCGTCACCAGAGCCTGGTCGCCGTAACTGCGGTAAATGAAATCGTAACCGGCAGTCAGCACAAGCGGTTCCGGGAACCAGGTATAGCCGAAAGCCAGCCTGTGGTTGACGTTATCCATCGTGTCGGCGCCGGCGTTCTGCGAAAGTTCGTTGAAAGTGGTGGTGTCTATAACGGTGGCCGACTGCGAAAGCAGGGTGCTGTAATTGGGATACTTGACGGAATAATAGTCATAAGACTCGGTGAACGTGCCGTGCGGGCGCTCCTGCTCGGCTTCAAAACCCAGCGAAAAAGTGGCGTAGTCAAAAAGGCCGTTCCCCCAGGTTTCGTCTTTCGTTTCCCTGATCAACGCTTTTGAGTATGAGACGCGCGGCTTGTACTTGTCAAAATCCCTGGTATAGACGTATTTAAGCGAGAAATCCATGCCCCGGCGCTCTCTGGTGAGCACCCCGCCGCCGGCCAGTTCCTGCACGTCCTGCGTGCCGCTGTAATAACCGGAAAAGACCGGGATAAGCTCGTGAGAATCGGATAATTTTACGACCGGGGAGATGAACGCGTCCCCCCTGGCCTGGAACGAAGCGGCCTCCGCGTCAAGGAAATACTTGCCGCCCAGCAGCGAAACGTCTATTACCGGGGTCAGTTTGACTTCAGCCTGAACAAAGGTAATGAGGTTGGAAGTAAGAAGTAAGAGGTAAGAAGTAAAAATAGTAAATTTTAAATATTTGATGCCTGGAGCCTTTATTGTTTTCATATTTTTGAAATTCCCGCGCATTGTGCCTCCAAAAAATCCTGTTTATTATCCCATCTGTAGTTGCAAAGCTTGCTTTGCCTGTTTAGCAGAGTAAACTCTGCCACTACAGTCCGCCTAAGGCGGACGACTAACACCTTGCCTTTCCCCTAGTGTAGCGTCCCGCAAATGGCTAGTTATTTGCGGGACGCTACACTAGAACCTTATCAGCCCGGCGTCTTTCAGCAGTTTGGCCGAGAATTCAAGGTCTATCTTCCTGCCGTTGAACAGTGAGCTGGTATATATCCTTTGAAAATTGAGCTTGTCGGTCACTGTGTCCATGCTCTCGCCGAGCCGAGTGGTCAGATCGCCGGTGGAAACTATATTGCCGTTGTCGAACAGCACAAAGTCCGCCGCCTGTATCCAGGTGCCGCCGGCATCGGCATAGGTATTCTTGGTCACCGTGTAGAAAGTGTCCTCGCCGGCGGGGAAAGCCAGGAGCCCTGTCGGGGCCGAGCCGCCCAGGTAGGACAGCTCGCCGGCCTGTATGGTATTGTCCATATTGGCGTCGCTGAAAGACCAGAGCTTCTTGCCCATGCCGTCGTTCTCCGGGGCGAGGTCCCCGCCCTGGACGTAAAACGCGTAATCGGCGAAAAAATGCGTCCAGACGGAGGGATTTGCCGGATCATCGGCGATCATTTTGCCGCCTGTCGCGTCTTCCGTCACTTTGTCCAGCGTATTGGACATAATGCTGTTCATCTCGGTGAGCTGCCACTGGGGCGCGGCGGCGCCTGCGGCGGTTATCATGTTGCGGGTGGCCAGGGAAAGATCGTCCGGCAGCGGATTGTCGAAAGTGAACAGTATCTTGCCGAAATCAAAGCGGTCCTTGCGCGTATTCAGCACTACGTACTTGAACTGATCCGCCGCCGGCCTTATGACGTATTCCTCCATCCTGACGCGGTTGCCGAAAGCGTCTATGGCGACCTTCCTGTTCTGGAACTCGGCGGACTGTATCTCCGCCTGCGCGCCGGCTATCACGTCCTCTTTGGACATCTCGTTATAGATCTCTTTTTTGGCGAGGAGTTTGGCGTCGCCGATGGAGGAATCCATATTGGAAGGCTGGTTCGGATTTCTTTGCGGCGGGCCCACATCCCCGCCCTTGTCTATCCTGGCGAACTCCCCGGCCCTGAGCAGGGCGCTGTGCCCGGCCGAGTCGCCCGTCAAAACGCTGCCGTCATAGACTTCCACCCTGGTATTTCCCTCCGCGTCCGCCGAGACCATGAAATCGGTGCCGCGCACCGCGCAGACGGCCGAGGGCGTCCTTACCTCGAATTTTTTTGAAAATTTCCTGACCCAGGAACGGATCCTGCCGACATAAAGACCGATGGAAACGCCCTCTTTCGTCTCGGAACTCATTTTGAAGGCCGAGAGCGGGGCGAGTTTCACTTTTGTGCCGTCGTCCATATAGATTTCCACCGTGGAGGCCCTGGCGGTCTTTACCTCATCGCCTTCGGAAAGGGTTATCCTGTCGTTCCCGACCCCGCCCCAGTTTTCCGTGCCGGTTTTTTTAATGTCCACCTGACCCCGCTGTTTGTGAAGATAAGCGGCGTTTGAAAAACCCGTGAGTACGAGAATTATCAGTAAAGGCATTAGAGATCTCATAGGTTGAACTCCTAAATGTAATATAGGCTTTTGATTCTCCCCAGGGAAAGAAAAGCCGCGGGCTGACAATATACTAGAATTATAGCTATCGGGGTGTTACAAGTCAATAGCAAACTGCTGTAACTTTGGATACAAAAAAATGGAAGGAAGTAAAGAGGCAGGGGAGCAAGGATGGCTCTCTTGTAAAAAGCCGCTTTTGGGTCCAACTGTAGCGGCGGACGTCAGTCCGCTAAATAGGCGGCTTGCGTCGCCCGCTACAAGCTATTTTAGTTAATGGCGAAGTCGCCCGCTGTGGTTGTGGCATCCTTCTTCTGCGTCAGTATTTCCGGGGCGAAGAGCACGTCAATGTTGCGGCCCTGGAACAGAGAGGAGTCTATGACCATTTCCAGGTTAAAGCTGCCTTTCTTTAGGAATGTCCCGGGCCCGGCGGAGCCGCTGATGCCAAGAATATCCCCTTCGTTGGAAACAAGCAACTTACGTGAGGAAATGGAGGAGCCGTCCGCGTATACCGAATAAGCGAAAAAGTCCGCTTTCCCCGGTCCGCTCGGGAAGCTATTATATGCCGGCGTAAGGGCTTCCGGGTCTATCGCGGCGTTATATAGTGTCGCGGTTCCTCCGGCATTTACATCGGCAATACTGGCTTGGTTTAGGGTAACCTGGTACATATTGCTTAGTACGCCCGCAACGTTCACTACTTTCTGAGTAAAGGTGAACTGGTTCGCGGTGGTGGAATTATAATCCTGTATCTGCTGGAACTGTGTGCGCTCGCCGCCCGGAACGCCAGGGCCGGAAAGTATCTGTTTATAGTCTATAGAGCCGGGATAATAGCGTGTGCCCGCTCCGTAGCCGGCGAAATTCACGGCGACAGGCTGGGTAAAATCTATCGTTTCTTTTATACTGTCCACCGTGTTGGTCAGGTAAACCTCAAAATATTTCATCCAGTTTGAGGGGGCGGTTTTTGAGAAATACATGCCGGCAATTATCTTCCCAACCTCGCTTATGTCGTCCGGTATTTTGGAATTGAACTGCTCTATCAGGTGGCCCCAGTCCAGGCGATTTTCCTCGGCGCGGCGGCTGAGGAACAGCAGTTTGAATTCCTTGTCGCTGGGACGCAGCAGGTATTCTTCAAGACGTACGCGGCGGCCGAAAGCGTCTATGGAATCCTTCCCAAGCTGGGACTCGTTAGCTTTGAGCTCACGGTTGCGCAGCTCTTCCAGCATGGTACGGGTACGCTCCCGGGCTGTCTCCTGGCGCACGGCCATGGGCCTGGCGGCATCGCCGGCGCGCTTGTCGCCGAGGGACATACCCTCCGGCTTTGACATGCCGTCCATAGCAATCTTTATCTTTTCCTCCGAGGAAACCACGGCCATATCGCCTTTGGAGTCGTTCACTTCTACCAGGCCTTCGGTAACGTTCATCTCGGTGCCGCCGTCCTTGCCTACCTCCATCTCAAACTCGGTGCCGCGCACGGCGCAGACCGCCGAGGGAGTGCGCACCTCAAGACGGCTTGAAAAATAGCCGGCCACCGCGGCTTTCAGTCTACCCAGCTTCAACCGGAAACCGGCCTTCTTCTTATTTGTCTCCTCAACCAGGAAAATACTGCTGTTGCCCAGGGTGAATCGGGACCCGTCAGAAAAGAAAACCCCGGCCGTGGACTTATTGGAGGTCTTGATCTCCGAGCCCGCGGCAATCTTAACATTACTTTGCATCGCTTGCCAGGCGGAAGCCGGGGTAGCCCTAACATGAACTTCGCCATTTGGAACCAGCACTATATCCCGCGGCACAGCGCCGCAGGGAAAGGCCGCGAAAGAAACAAGTACAAGCGCGTAAAGGATTTTCATGGTTTAAAACCTCCATTCCATACCCGCGAAATACATAAAACTCTCATAGTTGTACCGGTAAACCTGCTCGTAACGGTTGTTGGAGCGCGAAGCCGCCCAGTTGCCCTGCAACTTCAGGTCAAGCGGGCGGGCGAGCGGGTAAACGGCTTCAAAGCTGAAGCTGTTGGAATACTGCGTCAGCTTCTTTGAGGTATAGGCGCCGTCGGACTTCTGCGCCGGCCTGCCGGAATAGCGCCGCATGGCGATTTCATAACCCAGCCTGGCGATAAGGCCGGAACCGATGAAGGTGAACTGCGCGTTTGGCGCCAGGCGGGTCTCGAAATAGTTGTAGAAATCCCTTGTGAACTTAAGGCGCGCGGGGTCTGTGTCCAGATGGCTCTGGTTGGAGAAAAGGTTAGCCAGCCCAAGGCGGACGCCCAGCGCCGGACGCACCCCGCCCAGCAGGTCCAGGTCGTTATAACGTTTAGAAAGCCCCGCGTTAAGCGCCTGGTAGGAGTCCGACCGCCTGGAGGAGAGATATTTGCCTTCGGAATTTATAACTTTCTGGTCCTGGTAGCCTATCATGGATACGGCCATAAAGATCTCGGCCTTTATGAAGCCGGGCAGGTCCAATTCATTGTCATATGAAATTTGGTTGGTAATGGTATCCAGCGTGCGGCTGCCGGGATTTGGCGCCGCCAATTCCTGGCCGTACTGGCCGGCAAGCGTCTTAAAACGGGTATAGCGTGTATAAAAAATGTCCCAGGACAACTGGTATATCCACGGGGCGGAAAGGCCGAGCCGCGTCTTGCGCTCAAGCGTGAGGCCCGCCTCGTAGCGGGTAAAGTCGTAAAGGCCTTTCCCCCATTTTTCATCCTTGGTTTCGCGGAAAAGCTGGTTCTTTACCGCTGCCCTGGGCTTAAGGGAATAGCCGCCCTCGTAGCGCTTTATCCGTTTGAAGCCAAGCGAACTGTCCAGGCTCTGCTGGAAAAGAGTGCCGCCGCCGGCCAGTTCGTTCACCTGTTTAAAGCCGGTGTAGGCCGAGCGGGCGCTGATGAAAAAACCGGAGCTGGAGGAATAATTTTTGGCCAGCTGCGCGTCAAGAAAGCCGTAGCCGTTGAAAGCGCCTGACTGGTTCTCAAAGAAATACCGGCCCCCGAAAAGGTCCAGTTTTCCCATCAGTTCAAAACCTTTAGCGCCCGCCGTCCCGGCGGGCGCTAAAAGCAGTACTGCGAGTATTATTTTGTTCAAGATATTTCCCCGTCAGCGGTTAACCCGAAAGCTTCAGTTTAAATTGCTAACGATTTCAGCTGCAATTTTCGGGTTAAAAGTTAAAGCCCAGAGTCATCCTGTGAGTATCGCCAAGGTCGCCGAACGGTACGTAGGCGTAATCCAGCGCGAACCTGTCGAATTTCAGGCCGACTCCGGCGCCGAGACCCACCAGGCTGCTGCCCAGCTTATCGGCGCTGCGCCCGAACTGGTAACCAGCCCTGAAGGCGAAGTTCTTGTTCAGAAGGTATTCCGCGCCCAGGGCCAGGTAGATGCGCTCGTCGTTAGCCAGCCAGTCCAGTTCGGCGCCGGCGGCCAGTTTCCCGTCAAAGAAGCTGGTGGCCGCGCCGCCCTTGACGGCCAGGGGGAGCCTGTCCGGGCCTATGCTGCTGCCGAGGTTCTGCACCACGAAAGCTGCTGTCCAGGCGTTGTTAAGCTTATAGGAAGACCCGAGGTCCAGCGCCACAGCCTGGTCGGTCGCGGTGTCCAGCTTCTGCGAGATGTACTTCAGGTTTGCGCCCAGAGCCAGGCCGGGCCTTACTTCAGGCCTGGCGTAGGACAGCGTGAAAGCCATATTATCGTTGCTGAACCTGGAATCAGGGAGATCGCTGTCCCCGGCGCGCTTTTCTATATCGGAGACGGTCAGGTAGTTAAGGCCGGCGCCCACAACCCCCGAGCTCCCGCTGAGCGGGGCGGCATAGACAAGCGCGCCCTGGGACTCGTCTATGAAAAGCATGCTGTAACTCGCGCTCAGGCTTTTCTGTTTTACCTCGGCCAGTTTGCCGGGGTTCCAGTTCGCGGCATTGGCGCCCTCGGTGATTACGCTGGCGGCGGAGCCGAGGGCTAGTTCCCTGGCCCCCACGCCCACTTTAAGGAAGCTTGCGCCGGTGGTACCCACACCCGCCGAGAACAAGGGTAGAGGGTAGAGGGTAGAGGGTAGAGCAAAACAAAACAACAGCATTAATACTTTAACCATGGGATTGTTGCCGGATTTTAGCGAAGAGATTAGTCCTGTTAACATACGCGCTACCTCCTGTTCTTTGTCATATATGTCTTTGAATTCGTCCTGGGAAACAAACCCCATGTTCTTGGATAAAATAATCTTTCAGCATAACTTTCCCTCTCCCCCTATACCCTATAACCTCTACCCTATTTAACCACAGCCATCTTAAAGGTGGCGTCTTTGCGGTCGGGCGACTTGCCGGCCAGCTCCACTACGCCGTAATACACGCCGTTGGCGACTTCCTGCCCGCCCTTGTTAAGGCCGTCCCAGCCCACGTAGTTGTATTTACCGGCTTCAAAGGTTACGCTTATATCCTTTACCAGCTCGCCCGCCAGGGTATAGATGCGCACGTGGCCGGGGCCGCCGTTGCCGGCGGGCACTTCCACATGTATCACCGTGCCGTTGACAGCGCCGGGCAGAGCGGCGCCGTGGTTATTGGATATCGCCTTATTTTTCAGGTTGAAGGGGTTCGGATAGTTGAACACCTTTATCTTGCTTCCGGAGAAAGCGTCTCCCGCTATGGAAGGCTTGATCACCGAGAAGGTGCCGGCGGAGCTGGAGTCCCCGCTGGGCCGCACCACGTATTCGCGGCCGTTGAAGGTGGAGAACTGGGGCGTATGCCTGCCGTTCTTTACCGCCAGCACCGAGGCCAGGCTCTTGAGCTTCACCTTGATCGTGCCCTTCACGGGGTTGATAGTGGCCACGCCGGTAAGTGTTTCCCACTTGCCGGTGGTTTCGTTATAGCGGGCAATGCCCAGGTCATCCAGATCGGCAGCGCTCTTGTCGTAAGCCAGCGTTATGTCAAAACCCTTGTCGGGGTTTATGCTGACGCTTGAGATGGAAATGGTATAGAGGTCGCCGGCGAAAGCGTTCGCGCCCAGCGCCGCCACCTTGCCCGCCACGGAGGAGTCGTCCTTGTCCTCGCCTTTGAACGAGCAGGTCGGGACCGCCGCGGAAGAAACAGGCAGCGCTGCGCCGGGCGGGAAGGACAGGGCTGAAGCGTCGCCGCCGCTCTTATCCATGGCAGCCTCGTTGCTTCTGCGGCCATAGCCGTCGTCGGAGTCGTCGCCTATGATGGCGTTGTCTATCTGCTGGTCGGCGTTGCCCTTAAAGCCCTTGCCGAACAGCAACTCCCTTACCACCTGCTTGCCGGAGTAGGAGATAGCCACGGCCTGCAGGACGTAAGTCTTGCCGGTTATCAGCGCGGACAGCGGTATTTTACCGCTCAGCTCGCCGCTGGACAATTTAGTCAGCGTCATCGTTGAGATGGTTCCTGAACCGTAAGGCGATATGCTCCAGGTGGCGACGCCGGTCTTGAAGTCCTGAGGATTTAACACGGTGAACTCGTAGGCGTTCTCGCCCTTCCTGACGAATATCTCTATATCCAGGGGCTTGGTCAGCATTGTGAAGTCTATGCCGGCCGTGTTGCCGGTAGAAGCCGTCACCGACTGGCTCAGCGTATACTTGCCGGGGACTTTAAGGAATACTTTATAAGTATCCCCCGGCACAAGTCCGGTCAGCTTATAGGCGCCGTCCGAGCCGGTTTTAGTCTTAAGCAGCGGCAGGGGCTTGGTCGGGTTAAGGCCGTTATAAGTGTCGTTATAGGCCATTATCTGCGCTCCGGCCTGCACCTTGGCGAAGGGCAGCTTCTGTGAATACACGGTGCCGGTTATGGAGCCGCCGGCCAGCGTCAACTGGAAGTTCTGCGCGTAAATATTGCTGCCCACAAGGTCCTTTTCGGCTTCGGCCAGGGCGTAGCCCGGAGCGGCGACCTTAATTTTCACAGTGCCTGCCGGCAGACCTTCGAACAGGTAGAGGCCGGCGGTGCTGGTCATGATCGTTTTAGTATCCAGGGCCTCGCCGGATATTTCCACGGGGATATTGCCCAAGACTACGGTATTGGTGTCTTTCACAACGCCCCTGACCGTTGCGCCGGAACCCACAGCGGAGTCCAGGTTTATGTTCGCCGTGGTAGTGGAACCGTTGACTCCCACGCATATCTTCTTCTGGTAGGGAGGATAATTGGGCGTCGCGGCGACCGCCGTATAGCAGGCGGAAGGCACCAGGCCCCGTATTTCGTACACGAACGTAGGGGCGGAGTTGAGCAGATTTTTGAACGCGGCGTAGCTTTCGGCGAAAGCCAGGTCAAAATTCGCCACGTTGGCCGCTATAAAGTCTATAGGCGGCACCACTATGCCGGCCGCTTTGAAAACGCCGTTGCCGTCATAGAGGGTGACTATCGGCAGGAATTCAAGGAACTTCTCAAAATCCCCTCCGCAGGCGTCATAATCGTTCTGGCGGAAGAAGTTGTTCGCCGTTACCTGGCCGGAGAGCGCGGCGTTGCCCCAGCCGGACATATCTGTGGTCGGAGTCAGGTTCACCAGCACGCCGTTCACGGGAACGGTGCTGTTCCAGGTAACCGGAGAAACCAAAGACGTGGCATGGGCATTATCCACAATTACGTTCTTGCTGGAACTGAGCAGGACGAAATGAGGCACAGGGGCGTTTGGCACCGAGCCCTGGCTTATATCGCCGAAGTCGCCGCTGCGCATCAGGTAGAAGTCGTAAAGCGCCGGCGAGGGCACCCTGGCGGCGCAGAAGCCGGGGGCGGGCCAGCCCGGCCCGCAGGGACTGTTGTTGGCGCTGGAACTGGTGGCGAGGGAGTAATTGAACCGCATCTGGTCGTCACCGCCGCCGGTGAGCATTTTAATGATGGTTTCGCCCTTGAGCACGGAGCCGGCCGGCAGAGTTACCACACGGTAGCCGAGAATGGTATTCCAACCGCTGCCTATAATCGTCCGATCCGGCACCTTGGTCTCGTCAAGCGCTATTCCGACATAATTGGCGTTGACCAGGTTGATATTCACTCCGGAAGTGACGCCGGCTGTAACGGTGACCGTGGGCGCGGGGGAAGGCAGGGTATACTGCAGCGAGGTCATGCCGCTCACTTCCACATGGATCCTGTTGACCCCGGGAAGCGCCCCGTCTATAGTGAAGGAGCCGTCCTTCTGAACCTGGCCGCCGGCCCAGCCGTTATTGGCGTCGGCGTTCACCCATACCCACTGGTTGTTGGAGGGAGTGAACACGGTGCCGTCCGGTTTGTAGACGAAGCCTGTAATGGCGCCGGCCGGCACGAAGCTCATATCAACGGTTACCGTGCCGGTGGATCTCAGGCTGACATTGCTGTCCCCGTCGCCTGTCCTGGCGCGGCCCCAGTTCTTGGCGCGCACGTCCAGCCAGTAGGCCGCCCCGGTGGACACGGCTATGGTGTAATCATAGCTGAGGGCGTCGCTTGAGTTTATAATGGCGAAGTTCCCCTGGGCGTTGCAGCCGCCTTCGTTGCACTGGGGGTTCAACGTGATCATGATGGGATTTTCGGTAAGGTCGGCGAGGCTGCTGAATTTAAGCGCGCCCTTTACCAGCCCGGCCGCGTTGAGCCCGGTCTCCACCACCACGGTGATGGAAGAAAAGTTCAGGTTATTGCCCAGGTTGTCAAACACCTGCAGCGACGGCGTGGTGTTGGTATCCACGGTGATGCGGATGTCGTTGACGCCCGTGCCGCTGCAGTGGGCGTTGTTCCACTCCCAGTTGAAACCGTCCTTGGCCGGGTCGTTCACCGGGGCGGGGCCGCTCGCGCTGTTCTGGGAGAACGGCGTCCAGATATTCAGCATGTAGTTGCCGCTGGGCAGCCCGTCAAGAAGGGCATAGCCGGTAGCGGAAACATTGACGTTCTTGTTGGCAAAACCTGGATTGGAGACATTATCCCCCCAGTTCGCGGTGGAGGTGCAGGCGGTCACATTCCAGGCGGAACTGTCCGGATTAATGCCGACATTCGCGTTGGGTATGGCATAGCCGGAAGCGGATTTTACATAAACCGGTATCTTGCCGATGCTGGGCGGCACTTTATTGAGCTTTATTGCCACGTACTGCACCTGGCTTGAACTTATGTACACAAAGTCGTTTATGCCCTTGGGCGCCGCGCCGGTGCAGAGGTCCTGCTGGCCCAGGAGGGCGGGGCTTCTGTAGGGTTCGTAGCAGTCGCCGGGGCCGGCATCGCTCCAGGTGCAGCCGCCGTAGGCCTCGACGTAATAAGTGACCCCGGGAGTCAGGCCGGTGAGCTGGAAGCGGCCGTTCTCGTCCACGCGCGACCAATTGCCGCCCACGCAGGACTGGATATTTATCCCGTTCCACGGGATGGGGGTCCAGGCTGTGGTTTCGGTGCTGCGCACAATACCCTCAACGCTCACATTGGAGGCGGCATCGGTGTTGGTTACATTCGTATTGTCCATACGGGTGGGAGGGATAGGGATGGACTCTGCGAAGTCAAGTTTGGCAACCCCTGTATAGGAAATAACGGGAGTGCCTGAATTTAAGGCGGTCATTACATTGCGGCCGATGCCGCGGCTAATTTCAGGGTCGTAAAGACCTATATTATAAGTATTGGCATCGGCATAAGGCACATTGTCCACAACCAGGGTGCCGTTGCCGGAACCGTCCGCCACCACAATACCCGAAGCGCCCTGCATCTGGGAGGCCATGTTATAAACGCCGCCGAAAAGCGCCTTATTGGCGGTAGCGCCGGTAAATTCCTGTATAAGCCTGCCCACATCAGCCAGGCCCGAAGTTACGGTAAAGGTGGAAAAACGGGTAGCGCCGTTGGTCCAGACATACCTGTTGGGGTCGTATTCCGGGTTGTTGAACTGGTCGGAGATGGACGGGGAGTAGCCGTGCGAGCTGTAGTAGAGGTTGTAGCTTTTATTGTCCACCAGGATGAAAGAGATGTTGCCCGCGGCGTTAGTAAGTCCCAATTGCGTATGCGTCGAAGGGCCGTTTATGCCGAACTCTATTGCCGCCACGGTCACGCTGCCGACAGCGACACCGGCCTGGTTTTTCACGTGAACATTCAGCGTGGTTGCCGCTGAAACGAAGCCCGCTGTAATAATCGCCACTGCCGCCGCCAGTATCAGTTTAGTGAATGAATGCATAGTCCCTCCGTATTAAAAAATCCGCCTGGCCTAAAACCAGTGTGTTTGATAAAAATACCAAATAAGCTTACGGGATGTCAATGAAGCTGACGCGAAATCAAATGTAACTTTAGATACATTAGCGTAACGTACGCAAATGTCGATTTGTATTGACCTGCCTGCCTGCCGGCAGGCAACTTGATGAATAAAAATATCCAGGCAATTTTCGGGTTAGTTACACTACACTAACTACCTGCTTCATTACTTTTTCATTTGGTTATATTCTTAAAATATTCCTCTATAAGCTCTTTGCGGGAGGCGGGATAGCGCTCCCGGAGGGAATCCATGACTTTTTTGCGCAGGTCCCCGGACGGGACATAGTCGCCGGGTTTGGGCAGCCTGACCGGGGAAACGTTCATTCCGTCGGCGGAGCGCGCAAAAACCCCCGAAGGCCTGCCGCTTCCTGCGCTGCTGCCCTGCGCTTTTTTAAGGCTCTGGAGCATATTGTCCAGATCTTCGCCGCCAAGCTCCAGCTCTTCAAGGGCTTTCAATTGCGATGACACGGCCGGCCGTATCTCTTTGTCCGTCAGGGCCTGTGAGGCTTTGCGCATGTGGCCCCCGGCTTTTTCAAGCCTTTCCAGCAGTTTGGCCGCGAGTTCGCCTGAATAGCCCCCGTCTATCTTCGCGTAAAGTCCGCCGCTTTCCGCCTCTATTTCGTCCTGCCTTTTCGCGGCGGGCTCAAAAAATTCCAGCTCGGCCGGTTCAAGAAAGGCGGCGTCGGAGCCGAGCTTTGAAACCATTAGAAGGGCAAGGCTGAAGGATGAAGGATGAAGGATGAAGGATGAAGCGGTGGAAACAGAAACCGTTGCGTCATCGCCGTCCCCTCTACCCTCTACCTTCACCCCTCTACCCTGCTGTTGAAGAGCGGAGCTTTTTTTTAGTTCAAGTCCCGCTTTTTCTATCATGCTGCGCGCGTTTTCTATATTTTTGGCTCTTAAAAAGGACTGCGCCGAAGCGGCGGCGGAATACGCTTCAGGATTTTCGGCTTTATAAGCGGCAAGGCTGCCGACCAGGCCGTCTTGCAGCGCGGTAAGTTCATTGAACATGACGGCCTTCGCTTTTTCGGTCTTTAAAAACACGCTTTCTTCGAATTCTCTATTCGCCGACAGTTCCGCGCTTTGCGCCTCATAAAGGGCTTTCCACGCCTCGGCCAGTTCGCCGATTTTTGAACTTTCAGCGCCGGCCCGGCTCTGTGCCGCTTCATGGTCAGAATATTCCTCCATGACGCGGCGCATCTGCGAAAGGGCCTCGGCCAGCTTTGCGGCCAGCTTTGCGGCCTTGCCGGCGTCTCTTTGGGCTATGGCGCGCGCCAGTTCGCCGGCCGTGCCGAGCGCGCTCCCGGCGGGCAGCGCGAAGGTCTTCCCCCCGTCGGCCGGCGGCGGCCTGTCTTTCAGCATCGCCTGTATGCGGGCCAGCTCCGAGGCGATCTTCGCCAGGGTCCTTTCCAGCTTTTTCCAGTCCGCGTCGCTGTCCGGCCCGCCGCCGGCCAGGGTCTCCGCCATGGCCTCCGTGTTCTGGGTCATGCTTTCAAACCCGAAAACGGCGGATCTTGCGCCTTCCCAACGAAGCATGGCCTCCAATTCCCCGATGCCGGCGCCAAGCGCCCCGGACAGCTCTTTATGGGCTTTCAACGCTTGCGCGTTGCGGCCGGCCAGGGTTTCAGGCACGGCTTTTTCCAGAGCTGCGCGCGCGCCGTAACTTAACTCCCGTTCCACCAGGCCATAGCGCTCACGCGCGCCTTCGCCGGTGTAAGGGTCGCCGGCCAGGGTTTTGCCGAGGCGGCCGGCATCCAAAGCCAGGTCTTTCCACGCGGCGGACAGCCTGTCCATTTCCGTAGTGGAAAACGTTCCGGCGGAACTTTTCAACCTTTCTATTATTTCGTCTTCTTTTCCCTTGAGCGCGGCCGCGGACCTCCTGAGCGCTTCAAACCCGGCGTAGGCTGCCGCGTGGCGGGCGTCAAAATCCGTTACCTTTATATTTACAGGTTCGCTTTTGGCGCAAAGTCTGCCGGGAGCCCGGTCGCAGGCGCGGAGATAGAACTCCGCCCTGGCCCCGTCCGGCAGGTCGTATAGCTCCAAAGCCGCCTCGCCGGGAAACCGACGGACGGACGGCTCGGGAAAAGACCTGACGCTCCTTGAAAAAGAAAGTTCCGCGTCGGCCCGGCCGTTCAGGAACACCTTCCTTTCAAGGCCTAACTCCGCCAGGCCTATATCGTCCTCGGCTTCATAAACGGCTTTGAGCTCTTCCTGGGGCGCGGCCTCAAGAAGCGGGAACACCGGAGAAAGGAGCGTTATCAGCGGGGGCTCGTCTTCTTTAGCCTTGATGAGATGTATCCGGCCGCCGGAATTTTGCCCGCCTCCGGCGGAAAGGCCGCCCGCCGTTTTAAGCTCAAGCTGATAGCTGAGATCCTCAAAAACGGCGAACCGGGCGGCCAGCCGGCCGTCCGAAAGAGAGAGCGGTATTTTCAAGCCCGACCCGGCGAACACAACCCCGGCTGACTCCAGCTTTTGGGCGCAGGTCCCGGAAACGGACGCAAGACTGCCCTTCAGCGCTTCCGTTTCGGCCGGAAGATAAGGATAATCCGTCTTCGGGGCGCCGGTATAGGCGGGCGGGAGGACCGAGAAAACCGGGTCTTTTAAAGAGGGGGCGTCCAACGCATTTACGCGGTATGCCGCGCTCTCCAGGCCCTTATAGCGGAACTTGTAAAAGAGGTCCTCGCTGAGATTTTCCACTTCATACGCGAACCGCCCGGGTCCCGCGGCCTGCATAAAACCGCCGGCCCAGCCGCCGCCCGGATTTTTCAGAAAAAGCTCCGCCCCTCCCAAGCTTGCGGCCCCGGGCCGGGCGGACCGGCCGCCGTTTTTGAAAACAGCCTCTATTTTAAAAGCGCTTCCCCGGAGCAGGCCGGCATTTCCCGGACGTATCTCCATTATGCTTTCAAGCGGCGCCGCGGAAAAGGGGTGCAAAAGCCCGTAAAAAGCCTCCGGAGCGGTCCATGCAAAAAAACCGGCCGCGCAAAGCCCCGAGGCAAAAACGACCAGGCGTTTTTTGGCCGCCACCGCTCCAAAGGACATAAAATCCGGCCGTTTTTCAAGCTTAAGCCGGGCCGCCGTGACCTCAAGGTGACGCTCTATGAAAGCGGAGGAAGCTCCCGGCGGACAGCCGCCGGCGGAAAGATCAAGCGCTGCGCGCAAATGCCTTTTTAAACCGGGCAGACGGCTCTCGACAACCCCGGAAAACCGCTCGAGACCGAACGACGGCAGGGACCTGATAAAGGAGTTATAAAATCTGAAGACAAGATACAGGCCGGCCGAAACCGCAAAGACAAGCCTTTGCTCCCTGGACAGCTCAAAAAAAACCGCCGCCCCCATGGCCGCGGCGCCAAGCCAAAAGCCGAGCCCCGCGCATTCAAGCAGCGCGCCGCAAAGCTTTGCGAGAATATACCGCGCGCGCCAGGCGTTCAACTTTTTTTTAATCTGTCGGGCCGGCATAAACACAGGGTTCCATCCTCCAGCCGCCAACTTGTTTTCCGCCGTTATTCCCATTATATAATTTCAAACGGCGTATAGAACCGATATAAATGCTAAAATATTTATAACTAAAAATTTTTGCCGCAAAAATTTTTACTATGCCCCGACCTGAAGAAAGGATAAAGGATTAGGGCTAAAGGCTAAAGGCCGGAATAATTTCTTTGTTTTTCCTTTATCCTTCAGCCTTCATCCTTTAGCCTTTTTTACGGCATAGCCTTGAGGGAGAAAGAAATTTCTCCCTCATCTCCCTGCCTGCCGGCAGGCAGGCGGCAAGGTGTTGAAGAAAACCCCGTGCCGGGTAGGATAAAATGTTGTCGGACAACATTTTATTGAGAAAAGTTCAGCCATTCTGAATTCTGTCTGGCTAAGTAATAACCAAATATGCTGAAAACCCGCGGCCTGGACGAATCCCTCTCGCGCATCAACCGGGAAATCAACTCGCTTTTTGAAAGCGTGGACAAAACCGTTTACGACCATCGGAAAACCCCGTTCAATTTTATGGGCAAAGCGGTCAGAGCGCGTTTTACCCTGCTGCTGGGCGACGCTCTGGGCCTGGAAAGGAACGCGGCGGAGAAGCTCTCGGCCGCGGCCGAGCTGGTACATACCGCTTCCCTGCTGCATGACGATTGCATAGACCAGGCCGAGCTCAGGCGGGGCCTGCTGACCCTTAATGAACGGCTGGGCCTTAACACCGCCATCCTGGTGGGAGATCTCGTCGTTTCTTTTGCGTTTGACTACGCGGCTAAGATCGCCCCGGAAATACCCGGCCACCTGATAAAAACGGTGCGCAGCATGACCGAAGGGGCTCTGCTGGAGGAAAACTTAAGGCATAAAAATATCACGGCCGTGGAGGCGGAGCGCGTCATAGAGCTTAAGACCGGCGCGCTTTTCCGCTGGTGCGCGCTAAGCGCCTGCCACCTGGCGAAAAAACCGCAGCTCTACGCCGCCTGCGGGGACATAGGCGTCGCCACCGGCCTGGCTTTCCAGATCATAGACGACGTGCTGGATATCGAAAGCGCGGCCTCCGAAACCGGCAAGGACGTCCTTAAGGATCTCATTGAAGGCAGGACGACCCTGCCGCTTATCCTGGCCCTGGACGACGCCCGTTTCCGGACACCCATACGGGAAAGGCTGTCGGCCCTTAAAAACCAGAAGATCCGGGATCTGGCCCCGGCGCTTGAGATAGCCGCCGTAATAAAAGAAAACGGCTTTACCTCCCGGGCCAGGGCCCTGGCTCTTGAAAAAGCGCAAGGCTTGAAAGACGCGTTTGAAAACCTCCCTCACAGGGAGGAGGCCCTCGCTCTGAAAGCTTTCATCTGCGCGCTCGCGTCACGGAGGAAATAATAAGGTCTGCTGCATTTTATTTGTATTGGCGCTGTTTTTTTTATAGATTATATCAATATAGCGATACGGAGGATGATATTAATGCGAACAAAGACCTTGCTGATAAGCCTGCTCCCTGTTTTTATGGCGCTAACCGCTTTTTCCTGCAAAAAGAACGTCAAGACGGCGGACGCCGGAAAAATCGACATGACCGCGGATACCGCCACCATACCGCCGCTTGACATTACCGAGAGCGCGGACACTTTAAGCGGCGAAAGCGACATCCGCGGCGGAGAATTCATCTCGCAGGAAACCATACAGACCGTCCGTTTCGAGTTTGACCGCTACGCCCTTTCCGACGAAACCAGGACGGCCCTGCAGAAAAATGCCGCGACCCTTAAGATCCATAAAGACTGGCTGGTTAAGGTGGAAGGCCACTGCGACTCGCGCGGAACCATTGAGTACAACCTCGCCCTGGGCCAGAAAAGGGCGAAAGAAGTGCGGGACTATTATATCCGCCTTGGAGTGCCTGAATCTTCCCTGGGCACCATCTCATACGGCAAAGAAAAGCCCTTATGCGAAGAAGAGAGCGAGGCCTGCTGGGCCGATAACAGAAGAGCCGAAACCAGGGTGAAAGTGAAATGAGCGTGAAAAATATTTTAAAGACCTGCTCCGTCCTGCTCCTGCTTGTCCCCTTCTGGGGCTGCGTGGCCACGCAGCAGGACATGCTCCAGATGCAGAGCCAGATGGACGACCTGAACAACAACCTGAACAACATGCAGAAGAACCAGGCCGACCTGGCGCTTAAAATAGACCGCCTGTCCACCGACCTCAATGTTTTTTCGGAAAACATCAAGGACCTCTCCACCGCCATGGACCGACTCTCGCTCCGGCTTGACGATCTTGACGCGATGTTCAACAAGCGGGTCAACGCCATCGGCGCCACCATAAAAAAACAGCAGGAGGAAGTCGAGACCGCCCTTTTGCCGGCTAAGCTCTACAACGACGCCTACAACGCTTTTTTGAACAACAACTTTGACGCGGCCGTAACGGGCTTCAAGGCCTACTTGGCCAAATTCCCGTCGGGCGATATGGCTGAAAGCTCGTATTTTCACCTGGGCGAATCGCTTTATCTCAGGGAAAGATGGCAGGACGCGGCCTTAAACTACGCCACCGTGCTGGACAAATATCCGAAATCCACAAGGATACCTTCAGCCAGACTTAAATACGCGCTGTCCATACTTAAATTCCCGGAGGACAAGAAACTTGAGGCTCTGAACTATCTTGAGTCTATCGTAAGGGATTACCCGAAATCGTCGGAAGCGCGGACCGCAAAAGATTACATCGCCAAATTAAAATCGCCCGGGAAGGAAAGTCCCAGACCCCAGCGCAGGACCCTGAAGAAATAAAAACATCAGTCCGAAGGCTGCCCGCCAAACAGCCCGGCGGGTACGCCTCCGGCGGAAAGGATGAGGCAAGAAGCAATTCAATACCTGCGCAGGCGCCGTATCAGGAGCTATGCTCATCAGACGGCCTAAAACAAGGATTATTTTTCCATTCCTCCTCCCTCATCCCTCATCCCTCCGGTTAGGCTTCATAACGTTCCTGCTCTCCCTCATAGCCGGCGCAGCCCGGGCCCAGGCCGACGTCTATATAGACGTCGCCGCCTCAAAAGAATTTAAGAAGACGGCTGTGGCGCTGGCCGAATTTCTGCCCGCTAGAGCGGAAAACCCGAAGGACCTGGGACTGGCCGAAGCTTTCCGCGCTATCATCCGCGCCGACCTGCTGTATTGCAGATATTTCGACCTCAAAGAAGAGCCTTTCAGCCCGGCGAACCTCTCCACGGGGCCGGCCGCCGTAAAATTCTGGAAGACGGCCGGCGCCGCGTATCTGGTAAGCGCCAAAGCCGCTCAAAGCGAAACCGTCTGGACTTTCAACGCGCGGCTCCACGATCTGGAAACCGGCAGAATAATCATGGAGAAATTTTACCAGGGCGAACCCCGCGCTTTAAGAAGAGCCGCCCATCTTTTTTCCGACGACGTCATCTTAAGGGTTACCGGCAGAAAGGGGCTGGCGCATTCAAAGCTGGCTTTTTCAAACAACTCCACCGGCTCAAAGGAGATATATATAGTGGATTATGACGGGGAAAATCTTATTCAGCTCACAAACGACCGTTCCATAGCTCTGCTTCCCCGCTGGTCCCAGGACGCCGCAAAGATCTATTACACCACGTACCGCTACGGCAACCCGGACATGTTTGAGATAGACCTCAAAGCCGGCAAAATAAGGCCCTTCACCACTTTCCAGGGCCTCAACATTCCGGGCGGTTTTTCCCCCGACGGCATAACCATGGTCATGACGCTGTCGCGCGGGGACGACCCGAATATCTACATGCTCAACGTAGTCACGAAGGGACTTGAGAAAATGCTGACCGCCTTCGGGGTCAGTTCAAGCCCGACCTACTCGCCTGACGGAAAACAGATAGCTTTCGTCTCAAACCGTTCAGGCGCCCCCCAGGTTCATGTCCTGGATCTTGAGACAAAAAAAACCAGAAAACTCACCCGCATGAACTGGTGCGACTCGCCGAACTGGTCGCCTTCGGGGGAATGGATAGTGTTCGCGGGCAGGGAAACCGCCAGAGAGACGCTGAACATTTTCCTGACCGACCTCAGCGGCCGGAGAAGGCGGCTTACCGACAAAGCCGGGAACAACGAGGACCCGTCCTGGTCGCCCGACGGGCGGTTCATAGCTTTCACTTCGACGCGCCGGGGCCATAGAGAGCTTTTCGTAATGGACGCAGACGGCTCCGCCCCCCATCCCGTCACCGGCCTGAAAGGCAAAACCTACACCCCCAACTGGAGCCCGTAACCCGAAAATCGCGGCGATTTTCGGGTCTTCGTTCGCCTCTCAAACAACTGGCATATTATGCAGCTGTTTCACATTATACCAGTGAAATAAAAGGCCCCGGCATAATTGCCGGGGCCGTTCTTTTTTACCCTTAACCCCTTGGTAACCCCCAAAGCCCTTCCCTATTGCAGGAAATCTCTGTCCGGCCAGTCGCCCGGAATGCCTTCAACCGAGATCAGCCGCGCATCTTCGTTTGAGGCGGCGCTCAGTTTCTGGAATGATTCCTTCAGTTCGGAGAGGGAGACATCGGAGCGTTTTATCTTCAGCAGCACCACGCCCGTCATCACCGCCATCGCCAGGGAGAGAGGCAGGATATATAGCCATGACATGGAGTGGAGTTTGAACAGCAGCGCCGCGCACAAAAACACCCAGAAGCTCAACAGAGCGCTTGCCCCGGAGAGGATGTAGGCTATTATAAGGTAATACTCCTCGTTTTTGGGCAGCGAGAGCATTATTATGATGAGCGTTACGTGCAGCATCAGAAGATAGACGGCTCTCTCCACCCAGTTCTTCCAGCGGTCTTTTACGAACATAATAACGCCCCCGCGCCGGTCGCTTATTATCTCGGCATTCGCGTAATCCACCGAGATGGTCGCCGAGGCGAGCTGCGGTTCCTTGTCGCCGGGAGTCGGACTGTAATCAAAAACCTGGTCTTTGGCGGCCTGTCCGAACTGCGCCATCAGCGGGCGGGCGGTGATAAGGAAGCACGCCAAAAGAAGGCACAAAGGCACAGAGACACAGAGGCACAAAGGCGGCCGCGCATCCGCGACTGGTGATCGGTGACAGTAGTTTTTTCTTCCAGTTTATAATACTGAGTGGTTCCCGCCCTCAGTTTCGGCGTATAAAACTGCGCCTCTTTCAGTTTTTTTACCTCAACTTCCCGGGAGACGGCTTTTTTGGTCGTCTTGATATTCGGTTTGACGCGGACCCTGTCCAAAAAATGCCAGTACGACGCCACAAAGCACGCGATAAAGCAGGCAATGGTGAAACCGTGCAAAAACCACGGCTCACGGTCTCTTCTGATCCAGAATTTCTTGATCAGCGCCCTCAGGGTTTTCATGCCAGTTCCCTCAAGATCGTCTCAAGTCTCGCCAGTTTATTCTCCGCGTCCGCTTTGCGCGAGACGACCCTGTCCACTTCGGCTTTGGCGGCGCGGCTGATGAAATTCGGACTTTTCAGCTTTCCTTCGCAAAGGGCGAGATCCGAGCCGAGCCTGCCGGCCTCTTTTGCGATGCGCGCCTTTTCTTTTTCGAGGTCTATCATGCCTTCCAGCGGCACATAGATATTGAATGCGTCCGAAAGAGCCGAGGCCGCGCGCGCGGGCCTGGCCAGGTCCGGGGCTATTTCCAGACCTTCCGTCCTGGCCAGCCTTGAGATATAGCTTTCGTGCTTTTTAAGAAGTTCCAAAGCGTTCTTGTCCGCGGAAGTAATAAGGGTTTTGACGGTCCTGGCGGGCGGGATCTCGAACTCCGCGCGCAGCGTCCTTATCTGCGTGACAACGCCCATTATCTTTTTCATGGAGCTTTCGGCTTGTGAAGACTGAAGGCTGAAGGCTGAAGGCTGCCCGCCAAACAATCCGGCGGGTCCGCCTCCGGCGGAAAGGCTGAAGGGATATTTTTCCTTCAAAAGAAACGGCTTGTCCGGGCTGGTATAAGCTTTAAGACCCGAGAACAGCTCTTCCGTGACGTAGGGCATGAACGGGTGCAGCGCTTTCAAAGTTCCGCCGAAGAGATGCAAAAGAATGCCCAGGGTAACGGCCTTATCAGCGGTTTCAAGCCTCGGCTTGGCCAGTTCCAGGTACCAGTCGCAGAAATCGTCCCAGAAAAACCTGTAAAGGACGCTGACGGCGTTCCCGATATCGTAGTCCGCCATGCAGGCCTTTACGTCGTCCAGGGCGCCGCCGTAGCGTTCAAGTATCCAGTCGTCGGCCAGGGTAAGCGCGCCTGAAGCCTTCAACGCTTTGAGCTGTTTTTCATCAAGGGAGGTTATGCCGGAATTTTCCGGCAGGTTCATCATTATGAACCTGAATACGTTGTATATCTTGTTGACGAAGTTCCGTCCGCCTATGAGGGCCTCTTCCGAGAACGGGATGTCTTTGCCGCCCGCGGCCTGCGAAAGAATGGCGAACCGCATGGCGTCTGTGCCGTATTTGTCCGTCATGGAAAGCGGGTCTATGCCGTTGCCTAGGGATTTGGACATCTTTTTGCCGTGCCTGTCCCTGATGATGCCGTGCACGTAGACATAGCTGAAAGGCGGCCTGCCCATATGCTCTATGCCGCTCATGACCATGCGCGCCACCCACAGGTAAAGTATCTCATAGCCGGTCACAAGGACCGAGGTCGGGTAGTAATAAGCCAGTTCCTCCGATCTTTGCGGCCAGCCGAAGACGGAAAACGGCCATAAAGCCGATGAAAACCATGTGTCCAGGACGTCGGGGTCCTGCACGAAGTCCGCGCCCCCGCAATCCGGGCACTTTGGGGGTTTCGCGAACGAAACCGCCGGCTTTGCCCCGCCTTTGAACGAGACTCTTGAAAGTTCTCCCGCCGCCGAAAACCTCAAGGCCGCCGAAGAACAGGTTTTGCAGTACCAGACCGGGATGCGGTGGCCCCACCAGATCTGACGGGAGATGCACCAGTCCTGGATATTCTTCAGCCATTCTATGAAAGGCTTTTTCCAGGAAGAGGGATAAAATTTCACCTCTTCGCTTTCGGCCGCTTTTATCGCCGGCGCGGCCAGGTCTTTCATCTTCACGAACCATTGCTCGGAGACCAGCGGTTCTATGTGTTGATGACAGCGCTCGCATTTGTTGACGGAATGCCTGTAGTGCTCTTCTTTCTCCAGGAATTCCCCGGCCTTGAGGTCTTCCACTATCTCTTTCCTGGCCGCCTGTGCGTTTTTGCCGCGGTATTTCTCCGGGCAATTGACCATTCTCCCGGTAAAATCTATGACCCTTATGAACTGAAGTCCGTGCCGCCGGCCTATTTCAAAGTCCGCCGGGTCGTGGGCCGGGGTGACCTTAACCGCCCCCGTGCCGAAAGTCTTGTCCACAACGCTCTCGGCTATCACCGGTATGACGCGGCCGGCAAGCGGGAGCTTCAGCTTCCCGCCTATCAGCGTTTTATACCTGTCGTCTTCGGGATTTACGGCCACGGCGGTGTCGCCGAGCATGGTTTCGGGCCGCGTGGTGGCCACCGTAAGGCCTTTTGACCCGTCCGCCGCCGGGTAATGGATATGCCAGAGCTTGGATTTTTCCTCTTCGTACTCCACTTCAATGTCGGAGAGCGCGGTGCCGCAGCGCGTGCACCAGTTTATCATCCTTTCGCCCCTGTAGATCAAGCCTTTCTTCCACAGGGCGCTGAAAGCCTCAAAAACGGCCGTTGCGCGCTTAGCGTCCATGGTGAAGCGTACATTGGCCTTGCCGGTGTCCAGGGCGCAGCCGAGCTTCCTGAGCTGGTTTAAGATGGTGTCGCCGCAAACCCAGTACCAAGCCCACATCCGTTCAAGGAATTTTTCCCTGCCCAGGTCTTCCTTGGTCCTGCCTTCGGTTTTAAGCATCTTCTCCATCACGTTTTGCGTGGCTATGCCGCCGTGATCGGTGCCAGGCACCCAGTAAGCCTCTTTGCCGGTCATGCGCTCGTAACGCACCAGCGAATCCTGTAAAATGTTGTTCAGGGCGTGGCCCATATGCAGCGCCCCGGTGATGTTCGGCGGGGGGATCACTATGACAAAAGGTTTCCTGCCCTTGTCGGCCGCGGAAATAAAAAGTTTTTCCTTCTGCCAGATTTCGGACCATTTGTCCTCTACCGGCCCGGGGTCATAAGTTTTTGGAAGCATTATGCCTCTTTTGAAAGTTGTAGCGGGCGACGTAAGTCGCCTATTTGGCGGACTGACATCCGCCGCTACACCAGTTGCTAACTGTCTAATCCCCCTCTTTCCTCCTTTTCATAAAGGGGGAGGAAGGGGGATTTTATTGTTTCGACCGGATGTGAAAAGCTATACGAATTCTCTGAAAACCGCGTTCGAGAGATAAAGACATTTCTGATTTATCTTTACACGCCTGCCCGAAACCTCCAGCAGCCCTCTGGCGGACAGTGCGTTTATCTCTTCCCTAAATTCTATAAATATACCGTCCGGCAATACAATTCCGTCTGTTTTGCGCAATCCGAGCCACACGCGCTCGGCGTTTCTCTGAGCGGGGGTCAGGGTTTCGCAATACGCCCTGGCCGGCCCGCCGGCGTCCCCCGCGGTCCTTATGTACTCGCCCAGGTTCGCGGTATTACCCCAACGTTGTCCGGCTCTGTGCGAAGCGGCCGCGGTCCCCAGGCCGATATAGTCGCCCTGCTCCCAATAATTGAGGTTGTGAAGAGATTCTTTGCCGGGTTTGGCGAAGTTAGAAATCTCATAATGCCTGAAGCCGGCTTTTTTAAGGAGCGGCAGGGCTTCTTCATACATGCCGGCGGCCGTCTCCGGCGCTTCCCTGACGCCGAGCGTTGAAAAAACCGTCCCCTCGTGCACTTCAAGGGCGTAGAACGAGACATGCTCCGGCCCAAGCGTTAAGACTTTGTTCAGGCTTTGCCTGAAATCTTCACGGCTTTGGCCCGGCAGGCCTGTCATCAGGTCTATGTTTATATTGTCAAAGCCCGAGCGCCTTAGAAAACCTAAAGCTTTTAAAAAGTCCTCAAAAACCGCCGGGCGGCCCAATTTTTTAAGCAGCGCGTTCTGCGCGGCCTCCAGGCCGAGGCTTACCCTGGTTATACCGGCGGCCTTGAGCAGGCCGGCTTTTTGAAGCGTAAGACTTTCGGGGTTGGCCTCAAAAGTTGCCTCTTTCAGGTCTTTTATGCGGCCGAAACTTTTTTCCACCAGCGAAAACAACTCCTTAAGCCGGGCCGGGGGGAGGAAGCTGGGGGTTCCGCCGCCTATATAAAGGGTGTCCGGACGGTTGGACAGCGAGGCGGCTTTTCGCCCGGCATATAACCCTGCTTCCAGCTTTAACGCTTCAATATAAGGGCCTATCAGGTCCGTTCTGCCGGCGCTGGAGGTAAAATCGCAATAATGGCATCTGCTTGCGCAGAAGGGAATGTGAACGTATAAGCCATGCATAGCGGGGAGAAGGATAAAGGATGAAGGCTAAAGGCTTAAGGAAGAGGAAGACGGGAAAAAATGTGGGGAACAAATATACCGCCTTTATCCTTCAGCCTTAAGCCTTTATCCTTTCCGCCTGCTAGTTCTGGTTCTTCTTCATGAACATCTGTATCAGGTCTATCGGCACCGGGAAGATGATGGTGGAGTTCTTTTCAATGGATATTTCAGCCAGCGTCTGCAGATAGCGCAGCTGTACGGCCACGGGCTGGGTGTTCATGATCTGGGCCGCGTCAGCCAGTTTCTGCGAGGCCTGAAATTCGCCTTCGGCGTGGATAACCTTGGCCCGCCTTTCCCTTTCCGCCTCGGCCTGTTTCGCTATGGCTCTTTGCATTTCCTGCGGAAGGTCCACGTTCTTGACTTCAACGCTGGAGATCTTTATGCCCCAGGGCTCGGTATGCAGGTCAAGTATCTCCTGGAGGTTTTTGTTTATCTTGTCGCGGTTGGCAAGCAGATCGTCCAGTTCCTGCTGGCCCAGCACGCTCCTGAGCGTGGTCTGCGCCAGCTGGCTGGTGGCGTACATATAGTTTTCCACGTTCAGCACGGCGGTCTGCGGGTTGACCACCCTGAAATAAATGACCGCATTGACCTTCACCGAGATGTTGTCGCGGGTAATAACGTCCTGCGGCGGCACATCCAGCACCACTACACGGGTGCTCATCCTGAACATCTGCTGTATGCCGGGGATAAGGATTATCAGGCCCGGGCCTTTAACGCCGGTGAAGCGGCCGAACGTGAGGATCACACCCCGCTCGTACTCGTTAAGTATCTTGATGCTCGTGAAAACTATGATAACCGCAATTATTATCAACGGAGTCATACCGATCATTTAACCCTCCTTTTAAACCTTAATTTTCCGGCCGAAATCCGCCCCGGAAAAACTGCGCCAAGTTAAGTCTAGCAAAAGAAAGCGACAGAGCGCAACTTTCCGTTATTTTCCACAGCCCGCCTTGTCGCGCTTTTTCTAATTATGTATATTAAGATTGGTTCATTCGTAAAAAGTCATTTTGCCGTTCTGTAGCGGGCGAATTACTATTCGCCTCTATTGGGCGGGATAGTAATCCCGCCGCTACAATTTTCCGGAATGCGGACTTTTTACGGGAGAGTCAAGATTGCATGATTTTAGGGATAGGAACCGACTTCATCGAGGTTTCCCGGGTCCAAAGGCTTCAAAGAAATAATATGGCTTTCGCCGACACTGTCCGAGAGGAGTATCAGAAAGAGCTTGAGAGCTTGAGGAGCGCCGGCATGTTCAAGGTCGAGCGCTTCATCCATTCCGCGCAGGCCGCCGACATCGAAGTGGAATTCCCGGCGGGTTCGGCGCCCAAAAAAGTCATCAATATGTGCGCCAATAATTACCTTGGGCTCTCCAGCCATCCCGAGGTCGTCAAGGCCGCGCACGACGGCATGGACAGGCGCGGCTACGGGATGTCCTCGGTGCGCTTCATCTGCGGCACACAGGACATACATAAGGAGCTGGAAAAGCGCATGACGGAGTTCCTCGGTACCGAGGACACCATCCTGTTTGCGTCCTGCATGGACGCCAACGCCGGGGTCTTCGAGGCTATTCTCGGCGAAGCCGACGCGATCATCTCCGACCGCCTGGTCCACGCTTCCATCATAGACGGCATCAGGCTGTGCAAGGCGCAGCGCGACATCTTCAACCATACCGACATGAAAGACCTGGAGGCCAAGCTCCGCCTTCATTGCGGCAGACGTCGTAAGATCGTAGTCACGGACGGCGTTTTCTCTATGGACGGCGACACGCCCCCGCTGGACGAGATGGTTGTCCTGTGCGAAAAGTACGGCGCGCTGCTCTTCGTTGACGATTCCCATTCCACCGGCTTTATCGGCAAGACGGGCCGTGGCACGCACGAAAAATACGGCGTCGTAGGCAAAATAGATGTCATAACCACCACTTTCGGCAAGGCCCTCGGCGGCGCCTCGGGCGGCTGCGTCTCGGGCCGCAGGGAACTTGTGGAGATGTGCCGGCAGAAGGCCCGCCCGTACCTGTTCTCCAATACGATTGCGCCTGTGGTGGTGGCGGGAGCGCTGCGGGTGTTGGACATTCTTTCCCGGAGCACGGAGCGCCGCGACAAGCTGGAGAGCAATTCCGCCTATTGGCGCAAGGGCCTGACCGAAGCCGGCTTTGTGCTCAAAGAGGGCGACACCCCGATCGTTCCGGTCATGCTGTTCAACGCGAAGCTCGCCCAGGATTTCTCCCGCGACCTCTTTGACGAGGGGATATACGCGATAGGCTTCTTCTTCCCGGTGGTTCCCAATGGCCAGGCCCGCATCCGCACGCAGCTTTCGGCCGCGCACGAGACGCACCATCTGGATAAGGCCCTTACCGCCTTTATCAAGGTAGGTAAAAAATACGGGATACCGGGCAAGACCAGGGAAGAGATCATCGCCAGGTACGGCGCTTAAAAAAATGTCCGCCTCAGGCAGACATTTTTTTAATATTCGTTCGCCTGCTTGCCGGCTTCGGCCGATAGATTTTACCAGTGAACGCCTGTTAATTTTAGTATTGCCGATCAGGAAAGAAACTAAAAAACCCTCCTTTTAGCAAAGGGGGAAGAAGGGGAATTTGAATAATGCCTTACGCTGTTTTTGCTGTTTATCTGCTGACGTTGGTGGGAATAACCATATACACCGCAAAGAGATCGCGGAATTCTTCCGATTTTATTTTAGGCGGCAAGCAGATCTCCGGAGTGTCGCTGGCCCTGTCCGAGAGGGCGACGGGGGAGTCGGCCTGGCTGTTACTGGGGCTGACGGGCGAAGCTTACCTGCTGGGCCTGCAGACCTTCTGGATCGCGCTGGGCTGCGTCGTCGGCATAATTTTCATCTGGTTCGTGATGGGCGAACGGCTGCAAATGGAGCGGGAAAGGACCGGCGCGCTGACGATTTCAAGCCTGCTCTCCAAAAAATTCCCCGGTTCTGAAAAAGTTATCGGGACTCTTTCGGCTTCCATCATCGTGTTTTTCTTTTTGTTCTACGTGGAGGCACAGTTCTACGGCGGCGGCAAGGTCCTCTACGATACTTTCGGCCTGAACCCGCTGTGGGGCGTGGTCGCCGGCTCGCTGATAGTCGTCCTCTACTGCATGATAGGCGGGTTCATCACCGTCGTCTTCACCGACGTCTTCCAGGCGATACTGATGATAATCACGCTGATCCTTCTGCCGGTCATACTGATGTATATCGCGGCTTCAAAAGACATACACCTCGCGCAGGCGATAATGAAAGCGGGGACGGAATTTAGCTCGCTGACGGCCGGGAAGGAGGGGATGGCGGGCTTCCTGCTGGCTTTGAGCGGCATGAGCTGGGCGCTGGGCTATACCGGCCAGCCGCAGCTCTTGACCAGGATGATGGCCATCAGGGATAAAAAAGAAGTCACGGCCGCCAAATGGGTGGCAGCAGGCTGGACAGTGCTGGCCTACGGCGGGGCCCTGATGATAGGCCTTCTGGGCTACGCTTTCGCCCAGAACGGCGTTCTCCCGGCGCAATCCCTGGCCAAGCTGTCCGACACTAAGGCCAACGGCTGCGAGCTGATACTGCCCGTGCTTATAAATTTCTTCGTGACGCCGGTCGTCGGCGGCGTGCTGCTCTGCGGCGCCATCTCCGCGATGATGTCCACTGCTTCCTCCGAGATCATCGTAAGCTCCTCGTCGGTCACGGAAGACATCTACGGCGCTTTTTCAAAGAAGCAGATGACCCCGAAGCAATCCCTCCGGTTTAACAGGTGGGTAACGCTGGCTTTCGGCCTGGCCGCGTTCATAATGGCGCTGACGGTCAAGGATTCCGTCTACGGGCTTGTCTCTTACGCGTGGTCGGGCATAGGCTCTTCGTTCGGCCCGGCGCTGCTCTTATTGCTGTACTGGAAAAAGTTCTCCCGCGCCGGCGTCATAGCCTCGCTTATCAGCGGCACCGCCGGCACGATAATCTGGAAAACCTGGCTGGTGGGCCCAAGCGGCGGCATCTCGGAGCGCCTCGCCAGTTTCGTCTTCGCTTTCCTGATGGCCGTCCTGTTCTCGTACCTGTTCCCTGAAAAGAGCGAAGCGCCCGCCGAAGCGCGACCTTATTTTATTTAATCTTACAATGCAATAGCCTCTACCCCTCTTTTGGAAAGAGGGGAGGGGAAGATTTTTGCAAAGAAAATTAACGACGAGGCGGGGACCGGATAATAGTTTAAATTTTGTATTATATAAGTGGTTTCAAGGCCGGTTCTCTAAATGAAGTTTTCGCTCTGACCGGCGTGACGGAATTCACCGGCGTGTGCCGGTGAAATACAAAGCTGAAGTCGTCTGACAGGCGAACGGACACCCGTCCGCCTCAAGGCGCGGACGGGTTATGAGCAAAAGAAGACTCGCGCGCGAACATTGTCTGCAATCCCTGTATCTGACGGATATTACCAGACTTTCGCAGGAGACCTTCCTCGGCATGTTCCAGTTGCGGGATTTCGCCGACGAGCAGAAAGTGTTCGATTTTTACAAGGGCCTTTTCACCGCCACCGTCGCCAACAGCGGCAAAATAGACGATATCATAACCTCTACCAGCAAGAACTGGAGCCTGGACCGCATGTCGGCCGTAGACCGCTGCGTGCTGCGGCTGGCCATATGCGAAATGATGTTTTTGGCTGACGCGCCGGTAGCCGTCATCATAGACGAGGCCATAGAGCTGGCCAAAAAATATTCCACCGAAAACTCGGGCAAATTCGTCAACGGCGTGCTGGACAGCATCGCCAAAAAACACAGCCCCCACACACCAAAATGACCGGCCATGGTTCTAAAGAAGAAATAGAGCGCCTTCGCCGGGAGATCCGGCGGCACGAACGCCTCTATTACGCCGACGACGCGCCGGAGATCTCCGACGGCGAATTCGACGCGCTGATGAACCGCCTCAAAGCGCTGGAAGCGGCGCACCCGGCCTTGGTGACCCCGGACTCCCCTACCCAGCGCGTCGGCGGTTCGCGGTCCGACACTCTGGCGCCGGTGGCGCACCGGATCCCCATGCTTTCGCTGGAGAACTGCTATTCCCCCGAAGAGTTCCTCCAATGGCACAAGCGCGTCCTGGGCAGCCTGGAGAACGAGCCTTTTGAACTGGTGATTGAGGCCAAAATAGACGGCCTCTCCTGTTCCGTTGAATATGAGAAAGGCCTGCTGGTGAGGGCGTCCACCCGGGGCGACGGCGAGATAGGCGAGGATGTTACCCTTAACGCGCGGACCATCAGGGCGGTGCCGCTGATCCTTTCGGGAAAAGATATTCCGGTTCTTTTTGAGGCGCGGGGCGAAGTTTACATGGAAAAGAAGGATTTTGAGCGCCTCCGGCAGGAAGCGCTGGCCGCAGGCGCCGAGCCCTTCGTCAATCCCCGCAACGCCGCGGCCGGTTCGCTCCGGCAGAAGGACCCGCAGGTCACGGCGGCCAGAAACCTCCGCTTTTTCGCCCATTCGCACGGCCATATTGAAGGTTTCAGGAAGCCGGCTTCCCATTGGGAATACCTGAAAACCTGCAGGGCGCTGGGTTTCCCGGTCCCGGCGGTGAAAAAACTTTGCGTGGACGCCGGGGAGGTCCTGGCGTTTTACGCCGAATATAAAAATAAAAGATTTTCCCTGCCTTATGAGATAGACGGCCTGGTCGTAAAGGTCAACTCGCTTGAGGCACAGAAGCTGCTTGGGTTCACGTCCAAGAGCCCGCGCTGGGCCGTCGCCTTCAAATATCCCGCCCAGCAGGCCACGACCGCGGTAAATGAAGTGGTTTTTTCAGTGGGGCGCACCGGCGCCATCACCCCGGTCGCGGAGCTGGAACCGGTAAAATGCGGCGGCGTTACCATTTCAAACGCTACCCTCCATAATTTTGACGAGATAGAAAGGCTCGGCCTCAGGCTCGGGGACAGGGTGGTCATTGAGCGCGCCGGGGAAGTCATCCCCAAAGTCGTAAAGGTAATATTAAGCGCCAGGACCGGCGCCGAGCGTCCCGTCCAGCCGCCTAAAAAATGCCCTGCCTGCGGCGCCGGGCTTTTCAAGGATGAAGAGGAAGTCGCGCTGCGCTGCGTCAATCCGTCCTGCCCGGCACAGTTCAAGCGCTCGCTGCTGCATTTCGCCTCCCGCGACGCCATGAACATAGAAGGCCTGGGCGTCTCGGTCACGGAACAGCTTGTTGAAAAAAAACTTATCGGCAGATTTTCGGATATTTACCGGCTTAAAAAAGAGGCGCTTCTCGGGCTTGAGCTGTTCCAGGATAAGAAAGCCGATAACCTGCTCCTGGAAATTGAACAGAGCAGGAAAAGGCCGCTTTCCAGGCTTATTTTCGCCCTCGGTATAAGGCATATAGGCGCAAAGACCGCCCGCGTCCTGGCCGCTCATTTCAACACGATGAGCGCCTTTATGGCCGCCGACGAGACTGCGCTTTCCCGGGTCGGCGAAGTGGGCCCGGTCATCGCCCATGCCGTGTCGGAATTCTTTAAATCCCGGCAAACCCGGGAACTGGCGGCCGAGCTTGAAAAATTGGGGCTGAATATGACGGAGCCGCAGCGCAAGACCGCCGGCGCGGGATTTGCGGGCAAAACTTTCGTTTTCACCGGCGAGCTCAAAAGCATGTCCCGTTCCAAAGCCCAGGGCCGCGTCAGGGAATTGGGCGGTAAAGAGACCTCAAGCGTTTCCGCCAAGACTTCCTACGTCGTGGCCGGCACGGATCCGGGCTCAAAATACGACAAAGCCAAAAAGCTCGGCGTGACGATACTAACCGAGGAAGAATTTATTAAATTAATGAGGTCGGAAAATTGCGGCAATTTTCCGACCTGACCGGCGAGGCTGAATTTCACCGGCGTTCATTGGTAAAATACATGGCTATGGTTGTTTGACAAGCGAACGAGGACCCGAAAATCGCGGCGATTTTCGGGTATTATGGATAAAACCGCGTATCTCAGCGTTTACGACAAGACCGGCATCGTGGATTTTGCCCGCGGGCTGGAAAGCCTCGGTTTTGAGATCTACGCCTCCGGCTCCACTTTCAAGCTCCTCCGGGAATCGGAAATAGAGGCGGAAGATATACGCTACTCGCCGCCGGTCCCGGTTTCTATCCTCAAAGCCTTGTCCGGCCGCTCCGGCGTCCTTTCGGAAAACGGGGTGGAAGTGCCCGGGCCTTATATCGTGGCCGCCAACCTCTACCCGATAGCCAATATCGTGGGGCAGGAAGAATTCGCCATAGAGGAACTGTCCAATTACCTGGATCAGGCCAACGCCGCAGTCCTGCGCGCGGCCGCCAAAGATTTTGAAAATGTGATAACGCTCTGCCGGCCCCAGGATTACGGGCCGGTCCTTGAGGCGCTTAGAACGGCGGGGGGGCTTGAGCCCGCCAACAAGCGGCAGCTCGCCGCCCAGGCCTGGCAGTACCTGGCGGCCTACGACGCCACCGTCGCGCAGTATCTTTCCGAGACGCGGGACCTGCTGGGCGAAGAAGTGGTGATGAGCCTTAAGAAAGTCATGGAGCTCGCTTACGGCGAAAACCGCCATCAGAAAGCGGCTTTTTATGCCCTGAGCGGCGCCAGGCCGCGCGGCCTTAACGCGGCCCGGATACTTTCCGGCGGGCAATTCAACCTGAACCATTATCTGGACCTGAACATGGCCTTTGAACTGGCCGCTGAATTCGAGGAGCCGGTTTGCGTCATTTCAAAACATGCCAGGCCGGCCGGCGTCTGCGCGGCCGTAAAGCCGGTAGATTGCTTCAGGGGCGCTTTCAAAGCCGATCCCGCCGGGGCGGCGGGCGGCACGGCCGCCTTCAACCGCCAGGTGGACGAAGAAACGGCCCGGGCGCTGAAAGAGGTTTTTATTGAAACCGTAATGGCACCGGATTACGGCAAGGAAGCCCTGGCGCTGCTGCGCGCCAAGGAAGGCCTGAAGGTCATCGCCCTGCCGGCCCCGGTCCTTTCCCCCAGAGAGGTGGAGCTTTATTCCGTGGCCGGCGGGCTGCTGATAGAGTCCAAGGACCAGGAAGTGCTGGGCGCGGAGCTGCAATGCGTTACCAGGCGCAAGCCGTCCGATGAGGAATTGCGTTCCCTCAAGCTGGCCTGGAAGATTTCAAAATACGCCAAAACCTACGCCGTGGCGCTGGCATCCGGCGGGACTTCGGTTGCCCTGGGCGCGGCGGAAAGCTCCACCTATGACGCGGTCCGGAGCGCGGTTTTAAAGCTTAAGGATAAGCATCCGATCCTGGAAGGCAAGGCGCCGCTGGTGATGGCCTGCGACGCGGCGCTGCCGCTGAAGACACTGGAGGCGGCGCTGGCGGCGGGGATAAGCGCGGTGATACAGCCGGGGGGCTGGCGGGAAGACCTGGTCTGCGCCCAGTTCTGCGACTTAAAAAACATCGCGATGGTCCTGACCGGCGTAAGGCACTTCAAACACTGATTATTCGTTTTCACGGGCGAGATCGGCTTTTTCAAGGAGCTGGTTGACTAAAAATTTTTGCAGCAAAAATTTTTATCATGCCCCGCCCTAAAGAAAGGATAAAGGATCAGGGATCAGGGATAAAGGATAAAGGCCGGAATAATCTCTTTGTTTTTCCTTCATCCTTCAGCCTTTATCCTTTAGCCTTTCTTCGGGCGGGGTAACCTTGGGGCAAGAGGGAGTTTGAGGGAGAAATAAATTTCTCCCTCCTCCTGTTGGATACAGTTGAATTGTGTCGCTTCGCTCCACCCCGGCAAGGTGTTGAAGAAAACCCCGCGCCGGGTAGGATAAAATGTTGTCGGACAACATTTTATTGTCTTTACCAGCAGGACCGCCGACACGGGCTTTTTCAAAATCTTGATGTTGTGCCGGAAAGCGAATATCTCTATGAGCGAACGGAATAACAATATGGTTCCCCGGCAGGCGCAATCCGGCGGGAGCTGTGATCTCTCCGCGCCTGACCCGCAGGGTTTTCCGGCCGGACAATATTTTTTCCGTTTCCCGGCCGATCAGGGATTTAGGGCCGCCAAGTCCTTTATAGGCGATGATAAAGCCTCCATCCATTGTCCGGCATCGGCCGTTCAGGATCGCGAAAAGGAATTTATCCCAGAAAACTATCGGTTTTGACAGCATTGTTTTGCGGGAGGCCGCTGTCAGGGGCATATAGCGCTTCATCACGTCATATATCAGCTTCCCCTTTTTCACCGTCTCCGCGCATAGGTAGGAGCAGGGATGCCACGGTATTATGGATTCGCGGTCCATACCCTGGTTCAATTTAGAAAAAGCCGCGTATTTCAGTCTGTCCTCCGGGCGGATAAGGCGGGAATAATAATTGAAGACATTATTCATCCAGAACGGGAAAGTCGTTCCCGCGGGCGAGCGGGCGTATATGTGCCGTATCAGGTCTTCATTTCCGCGCCGGAGGTTCCACTCTATGTAGGATCTGACGCAGCATTCGGGATAATCAAGCGCGATTCCCCATTCAAGAGACAGCACGTTCCTATAGGCTTTTTTGGCTGCTTCCAGTTTTTTGGCGCTCCTGCCTATAAGCACGCACGTTATCGGGACGTTGCCGACGTTCTTGTTGTTGCCCAGGTCCACCTTCTTCAGCTTCAGGTCGGCGCACAGCCTGTCTAAAAGCCGGGCGTCCCCGGCACCGCGCACGCTGGTGTAAACCAGTGATTTTACTCCGGCTGCCAGGCTTGCCAGGTCGTTGAACTGCAGCCCGGGGCAGCGGGGCCTGTTCATATTGTCGGAAAGGTGTTTGCCTATGTCCATTTGAGATATTGTACGTTATTTCACCTGCACGCTTATATATTTCCCTTCGCCGTTGCGCTCCAGATCAAACAGCACGCCTTCGGATAAATTCGCCGCGCCGAAAACCGCCGGCATCTCGGCGGCCGAAGTTATCCCGTTACGATTCACCGCTTTTATCACGTCTGCGCGGCGCAGGTAGCCGAACAGCCTGGAGTCGCCGCTTATCCGGTCCACGATCGCGCCTCCTTCTTCAAAACGCAGTTCCAGCCCTTCCCAGGCGCAGGCTGATTTCCGGGGTTCCAGATCCGCCCTTTTACTCCGGCCCGCCGTATAAACCACGTCCGCATTTTCCGCCGGACGTTCGGCAAGCGTTATTTTTTCTTTTTTCTTCAGCCCTTTGCTGATGAGAGTCAGTTCTATCACGTCGCCGGGGCGCCTGGTATAGGTTCTGTAAAAAAGGTCGTCCTCCGCCTCAAGGGGCTCTCCATCGCATTCCGTTATGACGTCGCCCCTGACTATGGCGGCCTCATAAGCGGGCGAACCTTTGGCGACCGCGTTCACGAGTCCGCCGGAAACGATATCAAGCCCGAGCCCGGCCGCCATGACCGAGTCCAGCGCCACGACGGAAACGCCGAGCCAGCCCCGTTTCACTTTTCTGCCGGCCACCAGATCGGCAAGAACCCGTTTTATTTCCGCGGCGGGTATGGCGAACCCGACGCCGGCGAAAGCCCCCGACGGCGAAAAAATGGCCGCGTTAACGCCTATTACCCGCCCGTCCAGATTCAGCAGCGGCCCGCCGGAATTGCCCCGGTTTATGGCTGCGTCGGTCTGTATGAGCTTTTCGTATTTGCGCCCCCCCACTTTCATGCCGGCGTTCAACGCGGAGATTATGCCGGAAGTAACCGTCTGCCTGAATCCGAACGGGTAGCCCACGGCCAGCGCGAAATCCCCGACTTTTACCTTGTCCGAGTAATCGAGTTCCAGATACGGGAATTTATCCCGCGACTTTATCTTCAGGACGGCCAGGTCCAGCGCGGGATCGCCGCCGGCGACGGACGCCATGTAGGTTTTTTCCTTTCCGTTCGCGTCCGCGAGCGAGACGCGGATGCGGGACGCGCCTTCCACCACGTGATAATTGGTCAGAATATGGCCTTCGGGATCTATTATGAACCCGGAGCCCGCTCCCTGGACGTCATAGCTGTAAGTCCGCTCCCTGGGCACGACGTAGCCGAAAAAAAATTCAGGTTCTATGAAGGTCTCGGATTCCTCCCGTACGACCTTTAAGGCTACCACGGCCGGTTTGGCCCTGGCGGCGACTTCGTTGAAAACCCGCTGGACCTTAAAGGCTTCATCCTGGGCTCCGGCGGCCGCGCAGATAAAAAGCGCGAGAGACGCGAAAACTGTTTTTTTCATATGCGGTTCCTCCGTTGAAAATATATAAATTGCTGAATATCCCCGTCAAGGCTGTAGGCTGACGGAAAGCGGGGGGAAGCGCGAAAATACTTATAATTATACGGGAAAAATTTGGTAAATTATAGTTAAGGCGATTAGGCAACTGTAGCGTCCCTAACGCTTCTTTACATTATGGCTTGTAGCCGCAGAGCTTGCTCTGCTATTGGCGGCAAAGCAAGCTTTGCCGCTACACACAAAACAGAATCGAATATCAAGAGATTTATGAGACACAGTTGGGCAATATAGGAAAAAGCTGAAATAGCAGGCTGGTTTTCCGGGTTAATTATGACAGATGAACTTAACTTACCGCCCTCCAGCGACAAAGCCTGGCTGCTTGTAAAAAGCCCGGCCGCTGTTTTCGTGTGCTGGACCTGGAACAGGGCTAAGACAGAAGCGTTTGAAACAGCGTCTTATGAACCCGAGGTCCTGGTGAAGCTCGTTTCATGCGAGGACAAAACCCCGGCGGCCGAGGCCGAAGTACGCTGGGATGCGGGCAAGGTCTATTTGAAACCTCCGGCCGAAGGCGGGACCTGCTCGGCTGCGGTGTACGCCAGGAAAAAAGACGGCGGCCGGGAAAAGCTGCTGGAGAGCAATACCGTCACGTTGCCTGTTTCCGGCCCCCGGGGCGGAGTCTCTTCGGGGTATGCCAGCGCGGAGTTTATCAGGAGGATGGGATGAGTTCCAAAGGCTCCCTGCTTTTTTTGCTGCACGCGCATCTTCCTTATGTCAATCATCCGGAACACGCGGATTTCCTGGAAGAGAACTGGTTCTTTGAAGGCGTGGTGGAAACCTATATCCCGCTTATTTCCATGCTTGAGGGCCTCGTCAAAGACGGCATAAGACCCGGCATAACCATCTCCATTTCCCCGACGCTGGGCGCGATGCTGGACAATGAGGCGCTTGAGACGAAGCTCGACCGCTATATAAAAACGCGCCTTGAACTTATAGACAAGGAGCTTGTCCGGGCCAGGGACGACCCGGCGCTGTTAAAGATCGTCCGGCTTTACGCCGCGCTTTACGGGGAGGCGAAGGAGATCATTCACACGTACAGCGGCGACCTGATAACGCCTTTAAAACAGCTTCAGCACGCGGGACAGATCGAGATTCTCACCACTTCGGCCACGCACGCCATACTGCCGCTCCTGGCGCACCCCGAGGCGCTTCGGGCGCAGGTGGCTGCCGCCGCTGAAGATTACAGGGACAGGTTTAACACGAAAGCGGCAGGTTTCTGGCTGCCTGAATGCGCCTATGACCCCAGGCTTGGAACCTATCTCAAGCTTTCCGGTTTTGAGTATATTTTCACGGAATCGCACGCGGTGGAACTCTCCAAAGCCGCTCCCGGGAACGGGGTTTATTCGGCTTACCGCACGCCGAACGGCATAAATGTATTCGCCAGAGACGCAGAATCCGCAAAAGAGGTCTGGAGCGCCAAATTCGGTTATCCGGGTAATGCGGCCTACAGGGAGTTCTACCGCGATCTGGGTTATGACGCCGATTACGATTATATAAAACCCTATTTAAGCGAAGACGGCAAACGCCGGGCGTTGGGGCTTAAATACCACCGCATCACCGGCGACGTCGACCTGGCCGGCAAGCTTCTTTACGATCCGGACGTTGCCAGGCTTGTCGCGGAGCGACACGCGGCCGATTTCCTGGAGCGCAGAATGCGCCAGGTGGAAGAGATACATGCTTCAAAAGGCATAAGGCCGGTAATAGTGGGCTGCTATGACGCCGAACTCTTCGGCCACTGGTGGTTCGAAGGCCCGGCATTTCTTGAATGCGTGATGAGAAAGATCAGGCAGGACCGTCTGCCGCTGCAGTTCGTCACTCCGGGCGAATATCTTGCTTCGGCCCAGGAACCGCCCCAGTTGAGTCCGCAAATCTCCTCGTGGGGGGAGAACGGCTATTTCGATCCGTGGATTAACGAGAAAAACGATTTTATCTATCCCCAAGTGCTTGCGGTGACCGACAGGATGATAGAGACCGCCAACCGTTTCCGCAATCATGACCTGAGCCTCCTGGCCGCGCGCGCGCTGAATCAGGCCGCCAGAGAAGCGCTTCTTGCCCAGAGTTCCGACTGGCCGTTCCTGCTCTACATCGGTTCCCACGCGCAGTACGCCTCCGAGCGCGTCAAGGGCCACGTTTCCAACGCCGCGAGGCTTCTTGCCGAAGCGCTCGAGAAAAAGATAGACGAAAAAGCCCTGGCCGAGCTTGAGAAGAAAAACAATATCTTCCCAAGGCTTGATTTCAGGCTTTTCGCCTCCGTCTCAAAATTTTAAAAGGAAAAAGGGGACGCTACGCTTATGTTCCGGCCGCGAGGGGAATTCCGGCCCCGACGCGGAGCGCGCCCAGAATCAACTTTCGATTTTCCTGGCGGCGGCAGGCGGGTGTTGCGCTGAAACCATATTTTATATATACTTTTAACGATGTCGCGCGCAAATATATCCGTGGGGGCGATGTAAAAAGGCGAACCTTCCCTGGGGAGCCTACCGCAAATGACCGAAAAAAATTCCCAGCCTCAATTGCTCATCAACTCCCAGTATCTGGCGGTCAGCAATGGAAAAGCAAGATGGCTTTTTATGAAATATAAAAGCGTGGGTCTGGCGGCTGTGGCCGTTATTTTCGGCGCATTGTGCGCCGAAGCGGCCAATCAGATGGAGACCGGGGTCTTTACTACCGGCCTCTCGGTCGCTTCCAACGCTTCCTATAAGCTTGAAACAGGGAAACAGGGGACAGCGACCTGTTTTATTGCCGGGAATCGCGCATAAGCCGGGGCTTGAAAGGAAGTAAAAAGGCGCGCGGCGACTTTTTAGGAGTCTTATGAAACTGAGAGTATATTTCGATACGTCCGTCTTCTGCGCTTATTATGACGAGCGGGTGACCGACCGGCAGATGGAGACGGAAGAATTATGGAAGCGGCTCCAGGACTTTGATGCCGCGACTTCAGAACTGGCCCGGGAAGAACTGGAACAAACAGCCGACCCTGACCGGCGTGCCGGATTTCAGATGTTATTGAAAGGATTTGATATACATCCGCTGACTCGGGAAATGAAAGAATTGGCCGCTGATTACATAAGTGCGGGTGTTTTTACTCCGGCAATATTTAATGACGCGTTGCATGTCGCCGCCGCCGTTATGACCCGCCAGGATATCTTGTTGTCATGGAATTTTAAACATCTGGTTAACCGGCGAAGGCGGGCTGAAATCAACGATTTAAATGCGGCCATGGGGCTGCCGGCCATAGAAATCATGGCGCCGCCGGAAATTTAATCGGGAGAAATATATGCGATACTTTAATTATGAGGCGGCGGCGCGGGAGGCGGGGATATCGGACAGTCAACTGGCCGCATTGTCGCAATTAATGCGGCAGGAGTTTCCAAAGGATGATATGTTGTATGAATTGCATGTTTTGCGCGCGTGTATGGCTGTCCGCGGCGGTTATTTAACCATAGCTGAAGCGTTAAAAGCCAAGCCGGCGGCTAAATCATTGCGATGGACGAGATAACATGAGCCGTGAAACAGCGTAAAGGCGGATTATTTATGACAGCGGTTATATCAGGAAAAATCGGACAGATTATGCGGGATTTGAGACCTTATAAGCCGGAAAAAGTCATTCTTTCTGAAAAAATCCGCAAAAATCCCCGCCTACAATTATAATACAAAAATCCGTGGCGTTTCTCTGAAATTTTAAAAATCCCCGCCGCGCCAGGTGGTTGCCCGGCGCTCGGAGATGCGGGAGTCTATCGGTTCAGTCGTCGGCCGGGGCGGGTTCTATGGCATCGCAATCAACCCGCGGGTCCAGCTGGCTGTCTTCAGCCGGCCTGCCTGTGCGCCTGCTTGCGCGCCACGCGCAGGCAAGTGAGCGCACGCAGACAGGCGGGTCGCAGGCGTGTTCATACAGTAACGCTTGCGGGGCTGGTTTGAACTTTGGGAATTCAGCAGGCAGGCCCAGGTGGGTTAAGAGCCGTACCAGTTCTTTGTCGTTAAGTCGAGGAATAAGCGTTAGGAGTTGGTGCATTATTGTGTTATAATGAGATATAGGGAATCCTCCAATGGTAATTTTCTTTTTTGACCAAAATAATTTTACCATAATGAAGGGTTCCCTCAAATTTTAACCGGACAGGTGCGATTCCAGTAGACTTCCCGCTTTCGTTTTTAATAATATATACCAGCGTTCGGTGTTACGCTGCGGGCCGCGATGGCAGGCGGCCCTCCTTTGCCGCTAAATTTAACCGAGGTGAGACATGAGTTCGCATCCAAACCAGATAACTTTCGGCACGGACGGTTTCCGGGGCATCATCTCAAAGGATTTCACTTATGAGGCCGTGCGCAAAATTGCCCAGGGCCTGGCGGACTATATAGCCTATAAACACATGCGCGTGACGGAAAAGCCGCACGTGTTCGTCGGCTATGACCGGCGCTTCATGTCGGACCGCTTCGCCGCCGCGGCGGCCGAGATTCTCGCGGCCAACGGCATAACTGCCGTGGTTTCCGCCGAGCCTTTGCCCACGCCCGCCGTAAGCTGCCTTACCGTCTCCAAATTCGGCCTGGGCGTTGTTATAACGGCCAGCCACAACAAATATTTCTATAACGGCGTTAAAATAAAGCAGAACGGGCGCTCGGCCCCGCCTTCGGTGACGGCGGAGCTTGAGAATTATATTTCCAAGGCCGTGCCGATGCCGGCGACCGGCGCGCCCGTGGTGAAAAGATCGTTCAAGCAGAACTACCTGGATTATCTTAACTCAAAGGCCCGGATAGGCCCGCTGCTGTCAAAGCTTCCGGGGCCGGTGGTCATCGATTTCATGTACGGCACGGGGGCCGAGGTGGCCGGCGAGATTTTTAACTCCAAAAACATCATAAAGATACGCGCCGACTGCGACCCGCTTTTCGGCGGCATAACCCCGGAACCCGTCGAGAAAAATCTGGCGGAACTGATAGCCACGGTCAGGAAAAAAGGCGCGCTGATGGGCATGGCTCTGGACGGCGACGCCGACCGCTTCGCGCTGGTCGACGATAAGGGCCAATATATGACCCCGTGCCAGATAGCGCCGCTGCTGCTTGACTACCTTTTAAAGCGCAATGTCCGCAAGGGCAAGGTGGCCCAGGCCGTTTCCATGGGCTATCTGACCAGGCGCATAGCCAAGGCCGCGGGCCTGCTTTTTGAGGAGACGCCGGTCGGGTTCAAGTACATAGCGGAGAAAATGATTTCGGAAGACGTCTTCTTCGGCGCGGAGGAGTCGGGCGGGTATGCCTGGAAAGGCAATATCCCGGAGCGCGACGGCATTTTGACCGCTTTGATGTTCCTTGAAATGACGATGAAGACCGGGAAAACGGCGTCCGAGCTTTATAAAGATATAGAAACTGAATACGGCAAATCGTTCTTTATACGGAAGGACGCCAGGCTTGAAAAAGCCGTTCCCAACAAGCATTCTTTCGCGGTGAAGCTGAAGAAAAAACTACCCAAGACCATTATCGGCAGGAAAGTGCTGGACACCAATACCATAGACGGCCTTAAGATCATTCTGGATAACGACAGCTGGCTGCTTATGCGGCCCTCCGGCACGGAACCGCTCTTAAGGACTTACGCCGAGACCGAATCCCGGGAAAACACCGGAAAGTTGCTGGAATTCGCGGTCAGGCTTATGGAACACTGAAGTAAATTGGTATAATCAACTAGCGCATAACGGATACGATTTTTTTCTGGCTCTTTCCTGACTGGCGATATAAAATTTTACAGGCGTCTATTGGTAAAACCCATTGGTCGAAGTTAATAGACAAGCGAACGATGACCCGAAAATTGCTTTGGCAATTTTCGGGCGAGGAGAACAAACCATGAACTTCACGGGCAAAAGATTTATCACCTCGGAGTCGGTGACGGAAGGGCATCCCGACAAGGTTTGCGACCAGATCTCCGACGCGGTATTGGACGAGATAATGAAAAAAGACCCCGCGGGCCGCGTGGCCTGCGAAACCTTCATCACGCGCGGCATGGTGGTCGTCGGCGGAGAGATCACCACCAGGACCTACGTGGATATAGACACGCTGGCCCGAGCGGTCATCAAAGACATAGGCTATACCCATTCAAAATACGGCTTTAACTTCGAGACTTGCGCGGTCATCAATGTCATAGGCCGCCAGTCTCCCGATATAGCGCAGGGCGTCGACACCGGCGGCGCCGGCGACCAGGGCCTGATGGTCGGCTACGCCACGGACGAGACTCCCGAGCTGATGCCCTTGCCGCTGATGCTCGCGCAGAAACTGGCCATGAGGCTTTCGGAAGTCCGCAAGAAGAATGTCCTCCCCTATCTGGGCCCGGACGGCAAATCGCAGGTTACCGTGGAATACCGCGACGGCAAACCAACGCGCATAGAGACCATCGTGATCTCCTCGCAGCATACGGAGGAGATCCTGGACAAGTCCGGCCGCCAGATCACCGAGCGGTCCAGGAAAGAGATCATCGAAGCGGTCATCATGCCCGTCGTGGACAGGAAGATGATAGACAAGAACACCAAATTCCTGATCAACCCGACCGGCAAGTTCGTCGTCGGCGGCCCGCAGTCCGATACCGGCGTGACCGGCCGCAAGATCATCGTGGATACCTACGGCGGCGTGGCCCCGCACGGCGGCGGCGCTTTCTCCGGCAAGGACCCAACCAAGGTGGACCGCTCCGCCGCCTATATGGCGCGCTACGCGGCCAAGAACATCGTCGCGGCCAAACTGGCCAAAGAGTGCACCGTCCAGGTAGCCTACGCCATCGGCGTGGCGGAGCCGGTGGGCCTGTATGTTGATACGCACGGCACGGGCGTTATAGCCGATGAAAAGCTCGTTTCCATTATCCGCTCCACCTTTAATTTCACCCCTAAAGGCATCATAAAAAACCTCAAACTGCACGCGCCGATCTTCAGAAAGACGGCTGCTTACGGTCACTTCGGCCGCAGCGGCTTTGAGTGGGAAAAGACCGATGCCGTGGACAGCTTGAGGAAAAAAGCCGCTGGCGCCCCGAAGACCTGCGCCTGCTGTTGAAGGAGAACGCCATGCCCGCGACTGCCGCAAAGAGAAACATGAAAGACTGCGATATCAAAAATATAACCGCCGCTACCGCCGGCAGGAATAAGATCGAATGGGCCGCTAAAGACATGCCGGTTTTAAAGCTCATAGCCGGGCGGTTTGAGAAAGAAAAGCCGCTTGCCGGCCTTAAAGTGGGCGCCTGCTTGCATGTGACAAGCGAAACGGCGAACCTTATGATAACGCTTAAAAAGGGCGGCGCCGATGCGGCGCTTTGCGCGTCCAATCCTTTAAGCACCCAGGACGAAGTGGCCGCCAGCCTGGTAAAACATTACGGCGTAAAGGTTTATGCCGTTAAGGGCGAGGACAAAAAGACCTATTACGGCCATATCATGAGCGTCATAAACTGCGCGCCGCATATCACCATGGACGACGGCGCCGACGTCGTCTCCACCGTGCATCAGAACTGGGATAACAGGAAGTCAAAGATCCTGGGCGGCACCGAGGAGACCACCACCGGGGTCATCCGCCTTAAAGCGATGGAGCGCGACGGAGCGCTTCGGTATCCCATCATAGCGGTGAACGACGCGCTTACAAAACACATGTTCGACAACCGCTACGGCACCGGCCAATCCACCCTGGACGGCATAATCCGCTCCACCAACATGCTTTTCGCCGGCAGAACCGTCGTCGTGGCCGGCTACGGCTGGTGCGGACGCGGCGTGGCGCTGAAGGCCCACGGCATGGGCGCCAAGGTCATAGTCACCGAAGTGGACCATGTGAAGGCCCTTGAGGCCGCGATGGACGGTTTTTATGTCATGAACATGGATTCGGCGGCCAGGCTCGGCGACCTCTTTATAACTTTGACCGGCGATATCAATGTCATAGACGCGCGGCACTTTAAGCTGATGAAAGACGGAGCCATCGTCTCCAATTCCGGGCATTTCAACGTGGAAATAAACATAGAAGCCCTGAAAACCATGACCAGAAGCGTCAGGGAAGTGCGCCCTTACGTGCAGGAATATGTCCTGGCGGGCGGCAAAAAGATCCACCTGCTGGCCGAGGGGCGGCTTATCAACCTGGCGGCCGCCGACGGCCATCCGGCCAGCGTCATGGACATGTCTTTCGCCAACCAGTCGCTTTCGGCCGAATATATAGCCAAGCGCGCGGGCGAGCTGGAGAAGCGGGTTTACTGCGTGCCCGGGGAACTGGACCGCGAGATCGCGCGGCTTAAACTGGCGGCCATGAATATAAAAATAGACAAACTCACTGTGCAGCAGGAAAAATATCTCTCCAGCTGGCAGGAGGGAACATAAGAAGACAACGCTTTGGCGCGCTTCACGATCCGGGCGCTTCTGGAAAAAATGGGCCATGAGGTAGCGGGCGAGGTTGAAGACGGCGCCAGAGCGGCGGAAGCCGCCGCCGAACTGCGGCCGGATCTCGTCCTTCTGGACATCATTCTGCCGGGAAAATCGGGCCTGGAGGTGCTTTCCGATCTCAAAACGGCAAACCCCGGGCTCAAAGTGGTCGTTATCACGGCGGTCGTGCAGAAAGAGATGGATAAAAAACTTTCCGATAAAGGCGCGGACGCGATAATCCACAAGCCGTTCTCATACGAGGAGTTCAAGGAGGCCGTCAGCCGGCCGGCCTGAATTTATGGACGACAAAACGAACGAGCTGCTGGAGCGGCTGGCGGTTTCAAGCCTTGAAAAATGCCTGGCCAGGCTTTCAAAGGTTTCCGCCGGGACCTGGCGCATGGAATCGGCCGGGGTCCGGCGGGAGACGCTTGAGGACGCCCTCAAACGGCACGACTTCAAGAGTTCCGGGGCGGCGGCCGTCTATTTTAACGTCCCGGGCGAGTTCCCTTTCGCCTCCCTGGCGCTCTTTGAACCGGACGAGATAGAATACATCTCGAAATGCTTTCCTGGGTATTTTTTTTCGGGTGACCGGGCCTTGAAGCCGTCCGAAGAGGTTATGCTGCTGGAACTCGGCAATATCCTCCTTAATTCCGTAGTCGGCGCCGTATCCGACGGGTTAAAGAAAATTTTCATGCCCGCCGTCCCCCGATATATACAGGGCGACGCGCGGCGCCTGGCCGGAGAGCTTGGGGCCATAATGGACCTGCAGCGGAATTTCCGTATAATAACGCTCGCGCTGGACAGCCGGTGCGGCAAGAATGTCAGTAGGAGCGAGATGTTCGCCGTAATCCCCGAGGAGTTGGCCGATGAACTGGAGCGGCGCTCCCACGGGGCTGCGAAGACAGCTAATATTATGAAAATACTGATAGTGGACGATAACGTCATGATACGGGGAATGCTAAGAGACCTTCTGGAACAAATGGGCCATGAGGTGGCGGGCGAGGCTGAGGAAAGCGAGGGGGCGATCAGGGTTTTCACGGCGGTGCGTCCGGAGGTGGTGTTCCTGGACCTCATTATGCCCGGGAAATCCGGCATAGAGGTTCTGGAAGAGCTCAGGAAAATAGACCCCGGGGCCAAAATCGTCATAGTAACGGCTGTCGAGCAGGAGAGGATGGATAAAAAAATATTTGAAAAGGGCGTGAATGCCATCATCCGCAAGCCGTTCTCGTACGAGGAGTTGGAAAAGACCATCGCGCAGATCATGTAAATCTATGGATGCCAAAGCAAGCGGGATACTGGAGCGGCTGGCGGTTTCAGGCCTTGAAAAATGCCTGGCCAGGCTTTCAAAGGTTTCCGCCGGGACCTGGCGGATAACCGGCGCCAGACTCTCCTGGGGGACGCCTGAAGACGCCCTCAGGCAACACGACTTCACGAACCCCACCGCCGCGGTTTATTTCAACGTCAAAGGCGGGTTCCCGTTCACCTTGATGATGCTCTTTGACCTGAACGAGATAGAACTCGTCTCAAAATGCTTTCTCGGGTATGCTTTCCCCAGGGCTCCGGGCCTCACGCAGCCCCAGGAGGTGCTGCTGCTGGAGCTCGGCAATATAATACTCAATTCTTTGATTAATTCCGTGCTGAACGCCTTGAAGAGAAGCTGTGTGCCTCCGGCGCCCAGGTGCGTCGGCGGGGATTTGCGCCGCCTGCTGGAAGAGCTGGGAGGCGGCATGGATTTAAAACAGAATTTCCGGATAATAACGGTCACGCTGGCCATCCAGTGCGATACGCGCGCAAGCACGAGCGAGGTGTTCGGCCTGATTCCGGAGGAACTGGCCGACGAGCTGGAGCGGCTGTATAAAGAGGAAAGATGAATTTTTCATCCCTCAGCCTTCATACCTCATGCCTCCGTGCGCGCCTTGAGGCGGACGGGCTCAGGAGTCTTTTATGAAAGCATTAATAGTGGAAGATAACTCCCTGACAAGGACAATGCTGAAGACGCTTCTGGAACAATTGAAATGGGAAGTAGTGGGCGAGGCCGAGGACGGCAAAGAGGCTGTTAAGGCTTTTACCGAGCTGCGGCCGGAGGTGGTGTTCCTGGACCTCATTTTGCCGGGTAAATCCGGCATGGAGGTTCTGGAAGAGCTCAGGAAAATAGACCCCGGGGCCAAAGTCGTCATAATAACGGCGGTTGAACAGGACGAGATAAATAAAATGCTGTCCGACAGAGGCGCCGCCGTGATACTCCGCAAACCTTTCTCGTATGAGGAATTCAGGAAGATTATCGGCGGCCTGACGCCGGGGAACTTATGAGCGCCGACGCAAGCAGGATCCTGGAGCGGTTGGCGGTTGAAAGCCTTGAAAGATGCGTAGTGAAACTTTCAAAGGTTTCGGTCGGCGTCTGGCATATAGACAAGACCAATATCTCGTGGGGCACGATGGAAGAGGCGATCAGGCAGCACAGCTTTAATAATGATGCCGCCTCAGCCGTCTACTTTGACATCAAAGGCGGGTTTCCGTTCGTCGCCATGATAATTTTTGAGCCGCGTGATATAGAATGTATAGCAAAATGCTTTCTGGGCTACGCTTTCCCCAGGACCCAGAGCCTCAGACAGTCCGAAGAACTCCTGTTGTCGGAACTCGGCAATATCATACTCAACTCGTTCATCGGTTCCATGTGTAACGTCTTAAAGATAAGTTTCGTGCCTTCAGCCCCGAAATGCGTGCACGGGGAGCCCCAGTACCTGCTGGAAGCGTTCGGCGCCACTATGGACTTAAAACAGAATTTCCGGATAATAACGGTCACGCTGTCCATCCAGTGCGACAAAGCCGTCACCAAAAGCGAAGTGATAGGCATAATACCCGGGAAGCTGGAGGCTGAAATAGAGAGAATATTCAAATTCAGCTTTTAGTCTTTTTTAGGGCGGGGCAACCTTGGGGCAGAAATGTAGCGGCGGATGTAAATCCGCGTCCGCTGAAGGGCGATTCACATCGCCCGCTACAATTAACGACGCTGGCATAGCCTTGACCCGAAAATTGCAGCAATTTTCGGGTAAATAAATCATGAAAACCGCAAAAACCGCCGCGCTGCTGCTGGCTTTTTTTATTTCCGGCCCGGCGCTTTCAGCGCAGGTGCGGATAAATAAAATAGACTGGCAGGTCTCAAAGGTCCAGGGCCAGAAAAAGCTCCCTTTTGAGGCGATCTCGGAAATAATTCTCGAGTCTTATCAGAAATTTCCGCATAAGCTGAGAGCCGTGGTCACGGCGCAAAATACCTCCGCCAAACCGGCCGGAGGGCTGGTCCTGAGATGCGCTTTAAGCCTGCATATCGTCAGACTTGGCGATGCGGCCGACACGGGTTTTTGGGCCGTGCCGTTCCGGGTGGAGGAATTGCGCATCTCGCAGATAAGGCCGGCCGGCTTTTATGAGGCCAAGCTCATCCATTCCCGGCTTAACGAGCAGCTGAAAAAACTTAAAAACACCGGTTTCTGGGCGGACGCGCTTAAACTCGCCGTAATGCTCGATCCCAGGCAGGGCGATGACCCAGCCGCAATAATCCGGGAATCAGTTATCAGTATTAAGAAGCCGTAAGATAGGCGCGGCAATTTAGAAGCGTGGCGATTTGGATGAGCAGCAGTTTAGATGTTCGGAAGAAGAATTCTTTATGCTTGACCTCAAACTGATCCGTTCCAATCCCGAAAAAGCCAGGGCGGGCATTAAAGCCAGGGGCGGGCGCTATTTGCCCGCGCTTGAAAAGGCGCTGGAACTGGACGGCGTCTACCGCGGCCTGCTTGCCGAGACCGAAGCCATGCGCTCCAGAAGGAACGAGATCTCCAAAAAAATACAGGAATTTAAAACAGCCGAAAAAGAGGCCGCCTCTGCCGCTGCGATGGAAGAGGCCAATGCCATAAAGGACGCCATCAGGTCAAAGGAAGAACGCCTGGCCGCTGCGGAGAAAGAAATGGGCGGCCTGCTTTTGGGAATTCCCAACCTGCCGGATGAAAGCGTTCCCAAAGGCCGGACGCCCGAAGACAATAAACTGGTCAGCGAGGAGCTTGCTCACAAGCGGGAGTTCTCTTTCAAGCCGCTGGACCATCACGCTATAGGCGAGAAGCTGCGCATCCTGGATTTTGAGACCGCCGCCAGGCTGTCCGGTTCGCGCTTCGCCCTTCTAAAAGGCCCGGGCGCGAAGCTTGAGCGCGCCCTCATACAGCTGATGCTGGATGTTCACACCGCTGAGAACGGCTACACCGAAATATTCCCGCCTTTTCTGGTCACGGCCGAAACCATGACCGGCACCGGCCAACTGCCGAAATTTGAAGAAGAACTCTACAAAATCGCGGGCGAGCCGCCGCTGTACCTTATCCCGACGGCGGAGGCGCCGCTGACCAATCTCTGCCGGGGAGAGATACTTAAAGAAGAATCCCTGCCGCGGAAATACGCGGCCTATACCGCCTGCTTCAGGCAGGAGGCCGGCTCCTACGGCAAGGACACCAGGGGGCTGATACGCAATCACCAGTTCAACAAGGTGGAACTGGTGTGGATAACCAGGCCTGAAGACTCCATGTCCGCGCTTGAGCAGCTGCGTTCGGACGCCGAGAAAATACTCCAATGCTTGAAAATCCCCTACCGGGCGCTGGAGTTGTGCACAGCCGACTTGGGCTTCGCTTCTGCCAGGACCTATGATCTCGAAGTCTGGCTGCCGGGAGAAGCTAAGTTCAGGGAAATCTCCTCATGCTCCAACTGCACGGATTTCCAGGCTAGGCGCATGAATGCGCGCTTTAAACGCTCGGACGGCAAAAAGACCGAATTCGTGCACACGCTGAACGGCTCGGGTCTGGCCGTGGGGCGCACTTTTGCGGCCATACTTGAAAATTACCAGCAGGAAGACGGCTCCGTAACGGTGCCGGAAGCGTTAAGGAAATATATGGGAGCGGATAAAATAAGGGTATAGTGGGTGCGGAGATATTAGTGAAATTAAGCAACTACTCAGGCAGAGTAGCTGCCCCTCTTTTAAAAAGAGGGGCCAGGTGGGATTTTTTCAATTTAATGTTCGTTTTCGCCTTTACCCTAACCCCTCTACTCTCTCCCCTGCCCTTGTCCGCCGGCGAAGCGAACTCTGAACCCCTGCCGGCCGAACTGAGGCTCCTGTCCAAAAAGGGCATAGACGGCATTTACGCCGTGGACCTACTGGAGGCCAAAAAGCATTTTGAGCTGGCGCTGCAGAAATACCCCCAACATCCCTACCCGCATTTCGGCATTTTGACCCGGAGCTTTACGATTCCTACCTGGGGCTGGGGATGTATGAGTATTACGCCGGCACGCTTTCGGGCGTAATAAAGATACTTGCCAGATTTTTCCTGAGCGGGGACGCCGATAAGGGCCTGGAGTATATGAAACTCTGCAGGGAAAAAGGCTATTTTAACTCCCTGGCCGCGGAACTTATGCTGATAGAGATCTACACCGACCCGGGCAGCCGGTTCCGCGCCCCCGCCACCGCGGTGAAGTGGTCGGCGGAGCTGCGCAAGCGCTATCCGTTCCATCCCCAGATGCATTTCGTGCAGATAGTTTCGCTGTTTGAGGATAAACAATACGCCGAGGCCAGGAAGGAGAGCTTTGAGTATCTTAAGCGGCTCCGGGACGGCATGCCGATGTATCGCAGGAACTTTTTGCCGCGCATCCTGACCGCCATAGGCGCCACCTATCAGGTGGAGAAGAATTATGACGAGGCTTTGAATTATTTCCAGAAGGCCGCGGATACGCTGAAGGAGGACCCCAAGGCGCCCCCCGCCCGCTGGGCGGTCTGGGCGCTGGTCAAGACCGGTAATATCCGGGACCTGAAAGGCGACCGCGCGAAGGCCGTGGAGCTTTATAAGAAAGCCAGAACCTATAAGGACGAATGGGGCTTCTGGGAATTTATAGACCATTATCTCAAGAAACCGTTCAGCGAACTGAATCTGCCGGGCGCGCTGCCGCCGCCGTAAGGGGAGATTACGGTGATAATAAATACGATTACAGAGATACCGCTGACAAGAGAAATCGCTGTAACCTCTCTTTAATCGCTGTAATCATTAATTGCGACTTTTCCAGGAGCAACTAACCATGGATTCATCCACGATAATATTTCTTCTTCTGGCCGTCGTCGCCTGGGGCATGGGCGCTTTTTTCGACAAGATGACGCTCCGGTACGTGGATCCCTCCGGCGCGTTCTACATGAGGACGCTGTTCATGCTGGTGATCTTTATCCCGTTCCTTCTGTGGAAGTACTCTCCGACGAAGCAGGCCCTGCTGGGCGCGGGTAAAATCGCCTCTGTTTTTATCCTCTCAAGCGTTCTGGTGACGGTGGGCGGGGTGTTCTTCTATCTTAAGGCCCTGAGCGGCGGCGAAGCCTCAAAAATAGTGCCTTTAAGCTCCACCTATCCGTTCATCACTTTCCTGATGGTTTATTTTTTTCTGGGCGAGAGCTTCACTCTCAATAAACTGCTCGGCACGCTGCTGATCTCCGGCGGTATATACTTTATATCGAAATAATGTATGCCATAGGCTATATGCCATAAGCCATAGGCAGATAAGGAATTCCAAAGCTTATGGCATATGGCTTCTAGCCTAAGGCCTTTTTATGACCAATAGTGAATTCGAGAAACTCGCGGAAGCGGCCTTAAAAAGCCTGCCGCCTTTCTTCCGCGAAAAGCTGGATAATATCGTGATGATAGTGCGGGCCGCGCCGGCGCCGGCGCAGGTCCGCAGGTTCGGGCGCGGGCTGATGGGCCTGTACGAGGGGGTGCCGCTTTTGAACAGGGATACGGGCTATAGCGCTATGATGCCAGACAAGATAACGCTTTTCAGGAAGAACATCGAGACCGAATGCCGGACGGCGGCTGAGATGGAACAGGAAGTGAGGCACGTAGTGATGCACGAGATAGCCCACCACTTCGGCACAACCGACGCCCGCCTAAAGCAGGAAGGAATTTACTGATTCAGTCCCGCCGTAAGCATTCAGTGAACCCATCTTCACGCCGATTCTAAAGCCGGAAATACCCCGCGGGATAATTTTCCCTTTTTTCAGCCCTTGACAAACCAGAGAATTTCTGCAACAATATCAATGCAGCGGATAACTTTGCCCCGAACTTTCCAGTGGAACGTGTCGGGGGAAGTTTTGTTTGTTTTATCCGAAAGGGGAACGGTCATGATAAAAGTGCCGGGCGGAAAATCCAGAGCCGCGCAGTATGTTATCGGCGGAGCAGCCGCCGTGATAATACTGAATTCTCTTGCTTTTGCCACAGTCAATAAAAATGCCTCCGACACCGCTACCCCCCCCCTGTAAATCCGGCTGCCTGAAAGCCGCCGATTCCGGCAAGAATCAATCCGCGACAAAGAGAATCTGTTCCTCCCTCGCCGGCATTCTTACAGGTGAAATAGGCAAAACCAAGAACAAGACAAAATTAGGCATTCTTCAAGGCGGCTTGGAATACGTCAATAAGATTTGCGACAGCGGCGGCAGTCCGGATCTGGCAAAAATCACCAAAGGCCTCCCCGAGGAAGACAAGGCAAGGATTTCACAAAAGACAAACGCCGCGCTTTTCGACGGCGTGGCGGACCGCCCCGACAAAGACTTCGGCCCGGCTTCCTCCAACCCGCCCGCGTTGACCGGCAGGGGCGGCCAGGTAGCCGATTTGAAAACCTCTGAACCGGATATAAACAAAACCAGCCCGGTGACTGAATTCGGCTTGCAGAATAAACCGGCCATACTGCTGGCGTCCGCGTCGCCGGCACAATCCCCGGCTGACACCGGCGCGACCGCATTGGCCGCCGGTTCAACGCAAAAAGCCGAAGCGGCTTCAAGTCCTGCCTGCCCTGAAGCCGACCGGATGGATGATCTGATACGGGAATACCAACTTACTCTGGATTATTACCAGAAGGAATTAGGTGTACTCAACAGCGGCGGGGGAGTCTGCAAACCCGGCTCACCCGGCTATACCAAGATTA
>JACQYT010000057.1 GCA_016208085.1 Elusimicrobiota bacterium
TATGCCAGGAACCGCCGTAGTAAGCATAAAGGGAATCCACATCTTTATTATCGGAGCCGGTCACGGTGATACTTATCGTCTGGCCGGGCGCGGCTGAGGCCGGACTAACGCTCAAAGCGCCTGTCGGCTTGGTGGTGTCCGCGGCGGCGCCCAGCGCCGATGACTTCATCCGCGCCGGCGCCGTAGCTGGCAGAGGGTTTACGGGTGTGTCCGGGGCCGATGACTTCATCCGTGGCGGCGCCGTGGCAGGCAGGGCGTTTGCGGGTGTGTCCGGGGCCGATGACTTCATCCGCGCCGGCGCCTGGGCCGGCAGAGGGTCTGCGGGTGTGTCCGGGGCCGATGACTTCATCCGGGCCGGCGCCTGGGCCGGCAGAACGTCCGCGGCTGTACCAGTCCATATGCAGACAAGCAGGAGCACGATGGAAAGCGCGGCAGCGGAGCACACTGTAGAGACCCGCCTGACAAATGTCGCAGCAATTTTGGTAATGGAGCAGCCTGGCCGGCAGGCAGGCGGCAGGCCGGAGTAATCGCTTACGCGGAGCGGTTGACTGTTCATGGTCCCTCCGGTATGGCGCCCAGCTCAAGCGTGGCTTTTAATTCCCGGCCGGCCGGCGCCTGCGCCGGAGCCGCTTGCCGGGCGCCGGATATCCTGCTCTTCGCGTTCTGCGCCGGAGAGTCCTTAAGGATATTTATTTTCAAAGTTTTTATATCGGCGTCATAAGGCAGGCTGATCAGAAACTGCGCCTTCGGCAGCTTAAGCCTGCCTCCTTTCAATAAGCGGCCCTGGCCGCTTTGAGGCCCCGCCGCGGCAGGGACAGTTGAGGTGGTGATGCCGACGGTCTGCGCCGCCGGATCGAAATAATCATAAAAGACCTCATTTGAGGCCGGCATAGTCCGCACATACAGCACCCGCCCCGAGGCGTCGAGCGCCTCGATGTAGTAGAAACCTTTCCGCAGCGCCTGGCGGTGAAGTTCGGGGAGTTTACCCGCGCGCACCTTTTTGGAAAGGCCCGTGAATTTCGCGCCGTCGGTTTCTATCAGGATTTCCAGGCTCTTGCCCGCATCGCCGCTTTTGGCATGAACCGCCGCCGTCAGCAGGGCGGCAAGAAGGCAGCCCGCCGCCGTTATCATAAAAATCCCGGATATCCTCATAAATTAACTCCTCTTTTGATTGCCCCCCTTTGCTAAAAAGGGGAATTATTCCTGCAGGTCAGCTTTCCCGTACCTGGTTGACTGCGTATACTTTAACGAAGATTAGTGTATAAGATATATAGCATCATTTCCTAATGAAGCTTCCTGTATATGCTTAAATCCGCCGCGTTTTCCGGCCTGTCTTGAAGACGGCTTTTCCTGCGAGCCCAGCTTAAGCGTCATGGACAGCCGGTGCGTCATCCCGAGTTCTCCAAAAAGCATTACGGCATAATCAACCGACACGCGGGAGAAGGCCAGCCCCAGCCCTCCGCTTATTCCGTTAAGCCCGGAGATATCCGACAGAGTCAGGGTATTCATCCCGGCCCGCAGCAGAACGCTCATATTATCCGAGCTGTAGGCCGTGTGTTCGGTTCCCAGCGACAGATACGGCGCGTTTCCCCGGGGAGCCGCCAGCTCGGCCGAGAACAGCCAGCTTCCGGAAACGTCAACAGCCCCGCCCAGCTTGTAGGTGGTGGGGAGGGGGTCCCTTTTATTGTCATATTTCAGGCCAGGCCCGACATTCTGCGCCACAAAGCCGAGTCTCAGGGGGGCGCCGAACAGCTCGATCTTGCCTGCCAGTCCGGCGTCAAACGCGACCGTTCCGGCTTTCCTGGTTATTGTGGAGCTCAGGAATTTGGCGCTCAAGCCCGCGCTGAAGCGCCCGGTCTCCGCCCCGAGAACTTCCAGATCGGCCGCGTAAGAGAGGGTCCCGCAATAATCCCTGGGCTGGTAGCTTCCCAGGGGATTGCCGGAATTATCCGTCTGGTCTATGCTGCCGGCGTTCATGTAGCCCAGGGAACCGCCGAACGCCGAGTCCCCTTTTGAAGAAGCGAAGGAAAGATAGTCAAAGGAGATGCCGGAGAGATAGCTGGCGTGCATGAACATAAACGAAGCCCCTTCTGAGCGGACGAGGCCGGCGGGATTCCAGTATACGGCGGAGGCGTCGTCGGCCACCGCCGAATACGCGCCGCCCATCGCTATCGGCCTTGCGCCCATGCCCAGGTTAAGGAAACCGGCGCCGGTCGTGCCTATCGCGCTGGAACTGAAATTTCCGGCCGTGAGGTTCATGGCGGTTGTCAGGACGACTATCAGGGCGGTAACGAGCGGTTTCATGTTAATAGTTTAATAGATGCCGGTTAAACCGCAGTTAAACCGCGGTTACATTATGGTTACATTTTGAAGGCTGAAGGCTTAGAGGGCTGAAATTGGCCGTCTGAAGGCCATAGGCCCTGATACGGCGCCTGCGCAGGTACGAAAAAATTCCCGTATAAACCTCGCCACCCTCATTCAGTGTATTGCGCTGTAAAAACAGCGTAATACATTGTATCACATTAAAGTCTTTCCGTCATGGGCCTGGAGACCCAAAGGCTTATAGGACTCATGGCCTAGGGCCAGCTCGGCCTTCATTGCCCGAACGGCCCAATTTCATCTGGGCTGTTTTTTCTTTGCGGTCTGGGCCTTAAGCCGCTTGTGGCGGGCTGCGTTTTTTTGGTTTACTTATAAGGCCGTTTGATGAGCATAACTCCTGATACGGCGCAGGCGTAGGCTGGTATGGCGGAGCGCATTGCGCGCTCCGGAGAGCGAATAGAGGAGAATGTAATGAAACGAAGAGTATTAGCGGAAGCGGGTGTTTTAACGATGATGGTATTTCTGGTCGGATGCGATGAGGTCAAGTTTAACGGCACGCTGGGCGTCCGTGAAACGATCACATTCGCGCAGGAAGGGGAAGACCGGAATATCTGCGATCAGAAACCGGACCCATCAAACTGCAGACAGGCCGTGAATGTCGTCCTGAACCCGGGACAGTTCCAGACAAAGGTCACGCTGGGGAAATCCGGCCAGCAGAAGTATATAAAAATGGAAGTTAAGACCAGCAACAGCCCGACCGTGATAGAAATGAACTTCGACAAGGATATCGAGCTCGGGGAGCATTTCGTCCTGAAAGCTGACCAGATCAAGCAGGCTTTCGACCTAGCCGGGGATATAGCCACGAAAGTGGACCGGACCCAGGAAGAAACAGGAATGGAATCCTGCACGTATCAGACGCAGGAATGGGTTTGCCGCAGCGCGGAAGCTGTTAAGAGCGAGGAATCCGATTCCGAGGCTTTCAATGACCTGGCGGCGTCCGTTGAGGAACTGGGCGAAAAATATGGACCTTATCCCGGCCCGGGGCAGTATTACGGCCCGCAGCCCCCGGTTTGTCACCCGGTATGGGTCACCAGGCCCGGCCGCCAGTACGTACGCTTCTATTACGAAACGACCACAAAAGATATAGCGGCCCGCTTCGTACAGAGCGACAAAAACCTGGCTGATTACCAGGGCCGGTCTTCCAGGACCGAGAAGATATACACCTATCAGGGCCAGTGCTACTAAGGGCAAGCGCCGGTAATCAAGAGTAAGAAAAGCCGTCCCACCCTAGCTTGGCGGGGGACGGCTTTTTCACGCCTTCACAATAATTCAATATTTTCTAAACACCCCCTGTGTATAATTTCTATGCGGCGCTTTAACAGTCGATCAAGCTGCATAATAAAAACCGGGAGACACTATATGACCAGGACAAGCGAAGCGGTAAACAGGGATTTTAAAGTATGGATGGCGATGACCGTCGGCCTTATAAAGGACGGCAAGATGGGCGTCTCGCAGGCCAGGGCCGAGCGGATCAAGACCGCGCTCGCCTACGCAAAAAAAGGGAATTGACGATAACCGGGCCCGTCGCCCCGTTATTTCAGTGAAAATTCCCGATACCGGCCGATTAACCCGGCCGGTTATTTTTTTGTATCCCAGCCATCTCGCAGGCGCGCCCCGCGTCGGCGCCGGTTTCATAAGGGAAAGCGTAGCCGCCGGCGTCGCCCGGTTCAGAAACGATACGGCCGATCAGCGCCGGGCATAAAGATGCCGTCCCTGAGCGGGCCTGGGGCGCTTGTGGGAAAAAAGGCGGGACAAATTTGACAGATGACTTCGGACCCCGCTAGAATATACCCATGATAGAATTAGACGATATTGAAGCGCGGGTTCTCGGCTCGCTGGTGGAAAAATCGCTGACGACGCGGGAACAGTACCCGCTGACCTTCAACGCGCTGCTGAACGCCTGCAACCAGAAGACCAGCCGGGAGCCCGTGATGACGCTGGCTGTGGAGACGCTTGGCAAGGCCGTCGCATCGCTGATAGAAAAGGGGCTGGTGGAACGTCGGCAGTCGCCGGGCGACCGCGTGCCGAAATTCCGGCATGACATGTATAAGCTGTTAAACGGCGACGATCCGAAGCTGGTCGGGCTGATGACGGCGCTGCTGCTGAGGGGGCCGCAGACCCCCGGCGAGCTCAAGGGGCGCACGGACCGGCTTTGCGAGTTCGGCAGCACAGCGGAAGTGGAGGGGCTTTTATCGGAACTGTGCGCGAAGAGCCCGGACCCCTTTGTAACCCGCCTTCCCCGCCAAGCCGGGCAGAAAGAGACGCGCTACCGGCATCTTTTCTCCGGCGGCGCTCCTGCCGCTTCGGCGGAGTCCGCTGCCGCCCTTCCCCGGCCGGCCGAATCCGCCGCCCCCGCTGCGGCTCCCGCGCCGGCAGACCGGCTGGCCCAACTGGAAAAACGGGTCGAAGCCCTGGAAATCCTCGTTAAAACCCTCGAAGAACGCCGAACCGGACCTACGTGAATCCAGATTATCAGTAGTCCGCAGCGCGCCGGTTCCGCTTTATATCGGACCGGCGTTTTTTGCTTTCAAGACGGCGCTGCCTGGCGCCGTAAGACGGCTTTGTCGGCTTTCTGTGTTTCGGCGGGCGCAGCGCGCGTTCCAGCAGTTCGGAAAGCCTCGTCCGGGCGGCCCGGCGGTTCTGTTCCTGCGTCCTGTGCTCGCCGGCGATGATAAGGATGTCCCCGTCCGCGGTGAGCTTGGCGCCGGCCAGCGCCTGGAGCCGTTCCAGCGCCGCGCCGGCCAGGCCGGCCAGGCCGGGGGAAAAACGGAGTTGCACCACGGTGGCGACTTTGTTCACGTTCTGCCCGCCGTGCCCGCCGGCCCTTATGAATTTCTCTTCAAAAGAGCCCGGCGGCGGAAAAAAACCGCGTTTCGCTTCCGCCATATGCGTTATGTTACCCAAAAAAAGACTTTTGCTTAATGACCAAAGCACAGGCGAGAATGCTTTCACAGCAATTTAACAAATTCATCTCTCGTCAAACCCGATTGTCCGATTATAGCCATGAGAGTTCCTCTGGGGATATCCCTGCCTTGCGGAACTATAACCAAACGGAATTTACCATCATCGCACTTCACAAAAGCGCGATGACTGCCTTTTCCTCTTTTAGGAGCATACTCAAAACCAGCCTTTAGCAATACACGAATTATCCGCTGGGATAACAGCGATGGCAATTTCATGTTATATTTGGATATGCAAGGGGGCGGTAAAACGCGTTTCCGACTGAATTGAGGGTTTCATGTCCTCAAAAAATCCGAGCTTCTCGGCGTTAACGAGATAGAGTTCCACGGCTTCGCCAAGAGCTTTAATCGCCTTTTCAGGATTCAGCCCGTAGGAAGACACTCCAAGTTCCGTGCACTTGGAAACATAATACTTCCCCTCTTTCCAGACAACTGCTGTAAGTTCAAATCGTTTCATCTGAATATAGTATACCATTTTCAGCGCCGCCCGCTTAAAACATAAAAACTCGTTCATAATTTGTGGCATTCGCGTTCATAATTTATATAATCCAGTTATGATAAAACTCCATAATGTCAACCCAAAGCTCTTGGAAGCGCATTACGCGGTCAGGGGGAAGATCGTCATCCGGGCGCAGGAACTGGAAGCGCAGGGCAAAAAGATAATTTACTGCAATATCGGCAATCCGCAGGCGCTCAAGCAAAAACCGCTGACGTTCGTGCGCCAGATGCTTTGCCTGCTTGAGTATCCCGCTCTGCTGGGCCTGCCGGAGGCGGCGGAACTCTTTCCCGCCGACGTCATCGCGCGGGCGAAAATGATCCTTGAAAAAAATCCGAGCGGTACGGGGGCGTACACCCAGAGCGCGGGCATTCCGTTCATACGCAAAGCGATAGCCGATTTCATCAGGGAACGCGACGGCATTCCAGCGAACGCCGACAGGATCGCGTTGACCGGCGGCGCAAGCCGCGCCGTTCAGTCGGCGCTGACCATGCTGACAAACAGCCCGAATGACGGGTACATGGTCCCTATCCCGCAGTATCCGCTATACAGCGCGACCATCGCGCTGTACGGCGCGAAACAGGTCAATTATTACCTAGACGAAGAGAACAACTGGCAGCTTAACGAGCGTGAGCTGGCTAAAAGCATAGAGGCGGCCAAAAAGAACGGCGTCAATCCGGTAGCCATCGTAGTGATAAACCCGGGCAATCCCACGGGCGCCGTGCTTTCCGGGGAAAACATAGAAATGATCGTCCGTTTCGCGAAAAAGCACGCTCTGTCCATCCTGGCCGACGAGGTCTACCAGGAGAACGTCTACGGCGGGAGGCAGTTTCATTCGTTCGCAAAGGCGCTGCACGAGCTCGGCGAGAAGGACGTCACACTGTTCAGCTTCCATTCGGTTTCAAAGGGCTTTCTCGGCGAATGCGGCCACCGGGGCGGCTACCTTGAAGCGAGGAACATGCCCGATGACGTTTACGCGGAGCTGATCAAGCTGCAGTCCATAGGCCTATGCTCCAACGTCGTCGGCCAGCTTGTCACCTATCTGATGGTGTCGTCGCCAAAGAAAGGCGACGCGAGTTACGAGTTTTACGTAAAAGAACGCGACGCCATCCTGCGCAGCCTGAAGGAAAAAGCGGAACTGCTCGGGCGGGGCCTGAACGAAATTAAGGGCATGAGCGTGGATATCCCGCAGGGCGCGATGTACGCCTTCGTGAAGTTTGAACTCCCGCACCCCAAAGGCGTAGACCCAGGGAAGATGACGGCCCAAGCGAGGATAAAGTATGAGGCGGCGAGGGACAGCGAGTATTGCCTGAGGCTGCTGGAGGAGACCGGGATCTGCGTCGTGCCGGGCTCGGGGTTCGGGCAGAAGCCGGGAACGCTTCATTTCCGCACGACTTTTCTGCCGCCGAAAGATGAGATCAAAGCGCTCGTGGAAAAGATGAAGAAATTCCACGCCGCCTACGCGGAGAAGCTCAAGGACTCCTGAAATTGCGGGTTGCGCCGGGGTCCGGGTCCGCTGGGCCGCGGGAAAATCTAAAAGCCCGCGTTCCGGCATGCCCGCCGGCCCAGCCCTGAAGATTATTGCATAATGGATATTTTTTTGGTATAGTGTTTCCATAATGAGACTCAAAATGGAAGTGATCGGTAGATGTTTAACGGCTCCCGACAGGAGTTTTTTTCTGTTCGGTCCCAGAGGCACGGGGAAATCCACCTGGACACGGGCCGCTTATAAAGAAGCCTTGTATATTGACCTCCTCGCTCCCGAAGTCTTTCGCGCTTATTCCGCCAGGCCGGAGCGGCTGCGGCATACGGTTGAAGGTAATTCCGGCAGGACGGCGATTATCGTTGACGAGGTTCAGAAAGTTCCCGCGCTCCTTCCGGTCATCCATTCGCTTATAGAGGAGAAGCGCGAAGTAACCTTTATCCTGACAGGCTCAAGCGCTAGGAAACTTAAGCGAACCGGGGCGGATCTTCTTGCCGGACGCGCGGTTGTCCGGGCTATGCATCCCTTCATGGCGGCTGAGCTTTCCTCCCGGTTTGATTTTGCGCGCGCTCTCAAATATGGACTTCTGCCGGTGGCCTGGCAGTCCAATGACCCGGCGGATGTTCTGCGGGCGTATGTGGCGCTTTATCTGCGGGAGGAAGTCCAGATGGAAGGGCTGGTAAGAAATGTCGGAAATTTCTCCCGCTTTCTGGAGGCGATTAGTTTCTCCCACGGCGGAGTTCTGAATCTTTGCAATGTTGCGCGCGAATGCGAGGTTGAGCGCAAGGTCGTGGAAGGATACACCTGCATTCTGGAAGACCTGCTGCTGGCGTTTCGTCTGCCTGTTTTCACCAAGCGGGCAAAACGCGCTGTTTCTGTTCATCCCAAATTTTATATCTTTGACGCCGGGGTTTTTAGGTCTTTGCGTCCGCTTGGCCCGCTGGATCGTCCGCAGGAGATTGACGGGCTGGCGCTGGAGGGCCTTGTTGCCCAGCATCTGAAAGCGTGGAATGATTACGGCGGCGGCCGGCACAAAATCTTTTTCTGGCGCACCCGTTCCGGAGTTGAGGTGGATTTTGTGGTTTACGGGCCTGAAAATTTTTCAGCAGTGGAAGTCAAGAACAGCGACCGCGTGCGCGACGAGGATTTAAGGGGTTTAAGGGCGTTTCTTGACGACTATCCCGAGGCAAAAGCGCTTTTGTTGTACCGTGGCCGCGAGCGGCTTAAGCGGCACGGCATCCTTTGCCTGCCGGTAGAAGAATTTTTAAAAAGTCTCGTTCCCGGGGAATTATTGACCTTTAAAGGTCAATAAGCCGGCGCTGAATTTTCCGGGTCCGCGGGTACGTAGAGTAAAACACTGGCGCAGTTCTTATTTGAGCCATTTCTTTTTTCGCGCCCGCCGCTTTTTCCTTGTTTTCATCCTTACGTTATAATAATCTATACCGCAAAGGCGTAGACCCAGGGAAGATGACGGCCCAAGCGAGGATAAAGTATGAGGCGGCGAGGGACAACGAGTATTGCCTGAGGCTGCTGGAGGAGACCGGCATCTGTGTGGTGCCCGGCTCGGGGTTCGGGCAGAAGCCGGGAACGCTTCATTTCCGCACGACTTTCCTGCCGCCAAAAGATGAGATCAAAGCGCTCGTGGAAAAAATGAAAAAATTCCACGCCGCCTACGCGGAAAAGTTCAAAGATTCGTAACTATTCAGCAATAGACGAAGTAATAACTTGCGGAATTGGCGGCTTTGTAATATTTTAGAGTTGACCGGCGGGCGGTCAATTAGATAGGATATTACACAGTGAAATTATCTTACAGTGTTCAAGGAGGAGTAATGAAATTAGCGCGGCAATTGGTGGCGGTGTTGTGTCTGGTCGGATTGGCGTTCGCGGCCGTCCAGTCGGCGCGGGCGGCGGATTATCCGTTGAGAGCCGCCACAGTTATGCCTAACTTCAGCGGCATAGGCCTCGGCGCCCGTAATTGGGAAACCGAGCAGCTGGGCTGGGATGTCCAATTTCAGCCTTCGTGGGAATTTAACGACTTCATATATTCCGCTTCCGCGCTGTGGGCCCCGATAGAGCCGGATACGAAGAAATGGTATTTCGGCGCCGGCATCGGCGGTTTCAGTTATGACGAGTCCTTCAGTCTTTATGGGACTTCTACAGACTTGAAATACAGCGGACTAACGTTTAAACTGTTCGCTGGCTGTGAGTGGCTGAAGGGCATCAAGAAAAATCACGGCCTGTCGGTGGAAGGCGGCTTGCAATTCGGCAGCGCCACCATGGATGGCACAATGAAAACAGCATCCGGCACTTACGCCTACAAGTCTGAATTTACAATGCCTATAATCTATCTGGGCGGCACATACGCGTTCTATTATAATAAATAACCGTTCCTTAAAACCGGCAATTGCCGGGCGGTTGGCGCTGTAAGCGGGGCAGCGTGGCGCCTACGGTTCAGACAATGCGGAATTTGCTTGGAAAATCCCCCTTCATCCCCCTTTAGCAAAGGGGGAAAAGAGGGGGATTTGGAACTGCTGTCTGAATCACAGTCATAAGTTATTCTGCGAAGGCTCTTTAGAGGTATTTCCATGAAAATGTGCCGTCTCTATATACTCGCGATCTGCGCCGCTTTGGCGTGCGCCTGCATGCCCAAGAAGCCGCAGGCTATCTTTCTCAGTCCCGATTTCACGGAGCCGATGAAGGTGGCCGTTCTGCCGTTTGAAAATGAAACCACCGACCTTGACGCGGGCGGGCTCTATCGCGAACTGTTCGCCACCGCGCTCCTGGAGAAAGGCTATAAAGTCATCCCTACGGCCGAGGTGGACGAGAAATTGCGGGAGATGGGCATAACCGACGGCGGGCAGCTCGGCGCCTTTAAGAACGCGGATCTCCAGAAAAAACTGGATGCCGAAGCGCTGATATTCGGCAATCTGAAAGAAGCGAAATATCTTACGGTTGGTATAAAGAAGCAGAAAAAAGCCACGGGTTACGCGGCGCTGTACCGCAAAGACGCAAAGCTCTGGGAAGATGAAAAATCCTATTCAAAATCGGAGTATTCGCTTAACCCTGTCAGCGCCATTCAGAAGCAGTTGGCCGGAAAACTGGCCGAAACGGCCCTGGGCAAATATTCCGGACATCCGTTATACCAGTTTATCGAGCAGGCAGTGTATCTGGTTCAGGAAACGATGCCCGGCACGCGGGTGGAAAAAAGCGGCTGGTAATCCGAAAATCGGCCTGGCCGATTTTCGGGTGTTCGTTCGCCTGTCGGCCAATTTTGGGCCGGCAGGTAGTGCCGGCGAATGTCTGTAAAAATTGGCGCCGCCGGTCAGGAAAGAGCCTGAAAAAGATTAATTCCAACTAAAAAAAGCACCCGCCAGTTCTCGGCGGGCGTTTTTTTTAGTTCAGCCTTAGGTCTTTCCGCCGGAGGGCGGACCCGCCGGGCTGTTTGGCGGGCAGCCTTTAGCCTTCACGACCGCCAGCAGGCGCAGGCTTTCCAGTTCAAAGTCATCCATTGAGTCGTAGGGCAGCGGGGAGAGCGGCTTGTTTTCAAGGATCGCCCATAAGCCGGCGTTTTTAAGGGCCTTCGGGGCGAAAGCCGCCAGCTTTGCCGCCATAAGCCTGAAATTCAGCTGGCTTGAATAGGTCCTCTCTGCGGCCAGGTGCGAAAAATCGAAATTGTCGGAGCAGAACCTTAACCGCCCGCCCCCGTCCAGTATAAGGTCCATATAGAAAGAGGTTTCGGAACTTTTCACTTCTTTTCTGACCTCTTTGCTTTTGCCCAACCCTATGGGCAAGCCGGTCACCGCCATGATGCCCAGCCTGACGGCTTTTTCCTGGATCGAGGGGCCTTCGGTCGTATGCGTCGTCCTGAGCGTTTCCGTTTTAAGGGGCGCGGCTGAAAGGACGCGTATGTTCTCTTTAGGCATGGTGTCGCTTTGACCGTTCGCTTCGCTGTAAACGAGCTTATCCGGTTCCAGGCCAAGCTTCGTTATCCGCAACGGGAGTTCCAGTTCCGGCCGGGCCGCCGTCGGAATTTTTACAGCTTCAATGCCGTAGAACCCGCATATTTCGAGCAATTTGAGCGCTTTTTCCCCGCTTAAGTCCTCGCCCAGAAAACCCCAAGAATGCCTGGCGCCTTGAGCCGCTTCCTCCCTGCTCAGGCCGAGGAATTTGGATATTATCTGCGTGACCAGCAGAAAATCAGGAAGCCTTTCTTCCGCGGCAAATACCAAAAATGTTTCCGGAGTTTCCGCCATGCTGGATATTGTAACATAAAAATTTTTGCCGCAAAAATTTTTATTATATCCCGTCCGCCTGTGGCGGACGGGGTTTGGGAAAAAAAAGTATAATGATTCAGGGTAGTTTGAGCCTGTTCAAGAGGTGATTATGCGAAAAAAAATGATATTGTCTCCGGTTCTTATTATCGCTCTGGGCGGCTTTTTGTTCGCGGCCAGGCCGGAGGCCAGTCCCCCCCACGTGGCGGGGGTGGCGGGCCCCGTTAAGGCGCAGCCCAAGCCGGCCGCAAAAGCCGTGAAGGAACCGGCCGCGCCGCTTAAAATATACGAGATACACAATGTCCTGGCGGCGCCCTATTCGGGCGTCATTACCCCGGCGGCCGCCGAGTTCATCAACCAGGCCATAGACAAGGCTACCAACGAGCGCTTCGATCTGGCGGTCATACAGCTGGACACCCCCGGGGGGCTGGACGGCTCCATGCGCGAGATAATCAAAAAGATCCTGGCCTCAAAAGTGCCGGTGGCGGTCTATGTTTATCCGCAGGGCGCGCGCGCGGCCTCGGCCGGCGTGTTCATCGCGATGGCCTCGCATATCGTGGCCATGTCGCCCGGCACCAATATAGGCGCGGCCCACCCGGTGGTGCTCGGTGCGCTGCCGTCCATCCTGAAGGAGAAGGAGAAAGAGGGGAAACAAAAAGACCCGCTGGAGGACAAGATCTTAAACGACGCCTCCGCCTACATTAAATCCATAACGCAGAAGAGTAAACGCAACGTCGAGTGGGCCATAAAAGCGGTGACCAAAAGCGATTCCATCTCCGCCGAAGAGGCGCTCTCAGCCGGCGTGGCGGATATAATAGCCGCCGATATGAACGGTTTTTTCGCGCAGATAAACGGCCTTGAGCTGGCCGATTTCGGAAAAATAAAAACAACAGCCCCGAGAGTGGAAACCCTGGCGCAGACCCGCAGGCAGAAATTCCTGGCCGTTATAACCGACCCCAATATCGCCATGATCCTGATGAGCCTCGGCGCGGCGGGCCTGTTCATAGAACTCTATAATCCGGGCCTTATACTGCCGGGCGTGGTGGGGGCCGTTGCGCTGGTGCTGGGTTTTTATTCGTTCCAGACGCTGTCGGCCAATTTCGCCGGCATCCTGCTGATACTGCTGGGCTTCGTATTTTTCATCGTGGAAATAAAAGTGCTCAGCTACGGGCTTCTGACCCTGGCCGGGGCGGCGTCGGTAATTCTGGGCGCGCTGATGCTTTTTAACGCGCCGTCCCTGGGAGGGCTTTCAATATCCATGAATATACTCGGTTCTACTTTGATAACACTGGTAGCCGTTGTGGCGGCGCTGGCCTGGATAGTCATCAAGGCGCAAATGCGCAAGGTGGTTACGGGCATCGAAAGCCTTGTCCATAAGAAAGGCCTGGCCAAGACCGCGCTGTCGCCCAGGGGCGCCGTGCTGGTGGAAGGCGAGCTCTGGAACGCGGAAAGCGTGGCCGGCGACCTGAGCGCCGGCACCGAAGTGGTGGTGCAGGCGGTAGACGGCTTCAGGATAAAGGTCCGCAGGGCGTGAACCGGAATTTTTGATTTTTCATTTAGCTATGTGTCATAATATAATCTTTGCGAAGTCGCTGGCGGGCGCTTTTGGGCAGTTTTGAGTTATGAATTATGAATGTAGCGGTGCGATTACCATCGCACAGATTGTCGCATAGTAATGCGACCGCTACAACTCATAACTCACGTTCTCCTTGGGCGGACGGGTAACGGATTTTTAACTTTGCCGGCGGAGGAAATATAATGGGAACGCGATTTACCGAGAGGGCCCAGCGGGTCATCCTGATAGCGCAGGAAGAGGCCAAGCGCCTTAACCACGACTACGTCGGCACCGAGCATATCCTGCTCGGGCTTATCGCCCTGGGCGAGGGCGTGGCCTCGCAGGTGCTGGCCAGCCTGGGCGTCGACCTGCGGAAAGTGCGCGCCGAAATAGAGAAGATAGTGGGCACCGGCGACAATATGATGCTGCTGGGCGAGATCCCGTTCACCCCCAGGGCGAAGAAAGTCCTTGAATACGCGGTGGAAGAAGCCCAGCACATGAGCCATTCCTACATAGGCACCGAACATATCCTGATGGGCCTCATCCGCGAAGAGGAGGGCGTCGCGGCCCGGGTGCTTGAAAATCTGGGCCTCAAGCTTGAGACCGTCAAGGAAGAGGTGCTCAGTATCCTGGGCGAGCTGGAACAGAAAGAGCCCCAGAAAGAGGGCAAAGCCCACGGTTCGCACGCCCCGGCCAGAGGCAAGACCAAGACCCCGACGCTGGACGAATTCGCGCGCGATATGACCCAGATGGCCAAAGAGGGGAAGCTTGACCCCGTGATCGGCCGCGTCAACGAGATAGACCGGCTTATACAGGTGCTCGGCCGCCGCACGAAGAACAACCCCGTTCTGATCGGCGAACCCGGCGTCGGCAAGACCGCCATAGTGGAAGGCCTCGCCCAGAAGATCTCCATGGGCGAAATCTCCGACACCCTGATAAGCAAAAGGCTGCTGAGTTTGGACCTAGCCTCCATAGTCGCCGGCACGAAGTACCGCGGAGAATTCGAACAGCGCTTAAAAGCCATCATAGAAGAGATCCGAAAAGGCAAAAATTCCATCATCATGTTCATAGACGAACTGCACACGGTCATCGGCGCGGGCGCGGCCGAAGGCGCCATAGACGCCTCCAATATGCTCAAGCCCGCGCTGGCCCGCGGCGAACTCCAGTGCATAGGCGCCACCACCTTTGACGAGTACCGCAAGCACATCGAGCACGACCCGGCCCTGGAGCGCAGGTTTCAGCCTATCGTGGTGGACCCGCCCACCGTAGAGGAAGCCATAGAGATCCTCAACGGCCTGCAGGAAAAATACGAGGCGCATCACAAGTGCAGGTACACGGCCGCCGCCATGATAGCGGCCGCCCAGCTTTCGGATAAATATATTACCGACAGGGCGCTGCCGGACAAGGCCATAGACCTGCTGGACGAGGCGGGCTCCCGGGCCCGGCTGAGGCTTTCCGTGGCCCCGCCGGAATTCAAGGAAAAAGAAGCCGGCATAGAGGAAATCTCCAAAGAGAAGAACGCCGCCATCTACGGCCAGGAATACGAAAAGGCGGCCAAGCTCAGAGACAAGGAAAAAGAGCTCAAGAAAGCGCTTGAGGAAGCCAAGAAGAAATGGCGCGAAGGCCGCGACAAGGTGGTGCCGGAAGTGAGCGAAGAGGATATAGCCTTAATAGCCTCCAAATGGACCGGCATTCCAGTCACCCGGATGACCGAGAGCGAAGCGGAAAAACTCACCCATATGGAAGATGAGATCCACCATCGGCTTATCGGCCAGGATGAAGCGGTAAGGATAGTGGCCCAGGCCATCAAGCGCAGCCGCACCGGCATGAAAGACCCGAAGCGCCCCATCGGCAATTTTATCTTCCTGGGCCCCACCGGCGTCGGCAAGACGGAACTCGCCCGGGTGCTGGCGGACTTCCTGTTCGGCAACGAGGAAGCCATGGTCAGGATAGATATGTCCGAGTATATGGAAAAATTCTCCGTCTCGCGGCTTATCGGCGCGCCTCCCGGCTACGTGGGCTACGAGGAGGGCGGCAAGCTGACCGAGGTGGTCAGGAGAAAGCCTTATTCCGTGGTGGTTCTTGACGAGGTGGAAAAAGCCCATCCCGACGTTTTCAATATCCTGCTCCAGATCATGGACGAGGGGCTCCTTACCGACAGCCTCGGCCACAAAGTAAGCTTCAAGAACACCATCCTGATCATGACCTCCAACGTCGGCGCCCGGCTGATCTCAAAGGGCAAATCGCTGGGCTTCATGCCGCAGGAAGACCGGGAGAAGGACTACCGCGAGATGAAGGACACCGTCATGGACGAGATCAAAAGGGTGTTCAACCCGGAATTCATCAACCGCATAGACGAGATCATAGTCTTTCGGCCGCTTACCGAAGCGGACATGGAAAAGATCCTGGACCTCAATCTCGGCAAGGTGGAAAAGAAGCTCAAGGATAAGGGCGTCAAGTTCTCCATCACAAAGGAAGCCAAAAAGCATCTTATCAAAAAAGGCTTTGATCCCAACTACGGCGCGCGGCCCATCCTGAGGACCGTCCAGCGCATGCTGGAAGACCCGCTGTCGGAGGTCCTGCTCTCCAGAAAAATGAAGCCGGACGACACGATTTCGGTGGATTATACCGGCACGGGTGAAGACTTGAAACTGGACGTGGTCTGATCCGTCCGCCTGAGGCGGACGGAAGGATAAAGGATGAAGGCTTAAGGCTAAAGGAAAATACCCGAAAAACAAACCGCTTTTTTCTTGCCCTTAGCCTTTATCCTTCAGCCTTTAGCCTTGTTTTTTTACGCCATGCAAAACCCAATAAGACAGCGCCGCTATCCCGACGATCCCCGGCCGCCGCAAAACGGACGGGGACCGTCCGGCGCCGCGTCCGGGTTGGGCAAACTGTTCTTCCTGCTGCTCATACCGGCTTTGGGGCTTTTCCTGTATCTGGGCGGCGGCCGCGTCATGAAAACGGCGCTCGTTCCGGAGCGGGAGTCTTACCGCAGACAAATAGTAGAAAACCCGGTCAACGACGAAGAGTGGCAGACCATGATCACAAGCCTTGAGAATATCGCCTACAATTACGGCGGCCATGTGGGCGTCTACCTGAAGGACCTCAACAGCGGCAGGAGCTGGGAGTATAACCCGGACCGGCTGTTTGCGTCGGCAAGCCTTATCAAACTTCCCATCATGGCCTCCCTCTTTGAAAAGATCAAAAGCGGCGCGCTCACCCTGGACACGCAGATAAGGCTCACCCGCAGGGACAGGACCGGCGGCTCCGGCTCCCTTAAATGGGTCAGAGACGGCACAAGCCTGAGCGTTATGGAACTGATCCATAAGATGATAACCGAAAGCGACAATACGGCCACGCGCATGCTGATAGATTACGCCGGCCTCAATTATTTCCAGCGGGAATTTGAAAAGCTGGGCCTGGTCTACACCAGGATCTACCCTGAGGGGTTGAGCCTGAGCGCCGGCCGGGTGGCCAGGGAAAATTATACCACCGCCAGGGAGATGGCCGGGTTACTTGAGCGCATCTACAAGGGCAAGCTGATAGACAGAACTTCAAGCGAGGCCATGCTTGATTTCTTAAAGCAGAACAAAAGCAAGACCCGGCTCAGGAAGGGCCTGCCCATCGGCTGGGAGATAGGCCATAAGACGGGCCTGCTCAGGCAGTCCTGCCACGACGTCGGCATAGTGTTCTCGCCGCGCGGGGATTATATAATAGCCGTATTGACCGGCGACGTGCCGGACTATGCCAGCGCCAAAACCTTCATCGCCAAAGTGGCCAAGCTCACCTACGAATACTACAAGGTAGATGCCGACTACATCCAGTCCCGCGCCGGCTCCGAAACCCCCGCCAGATCAATGTAAGCCTTGCAGTTTTCATAGACCTCAGTGGTAATTGCCTCAACGAATAATATAGAATCAGGAAGGGCTTACTTCACATCTGCCGATTCCAGGCCCTTGGGGTGGTAATTATGAAAACATGTATTATGAAAAGCGGAATTTGGGTGAATAAAGCCGGGTCGTTCGAAGAAGCGGAGCGATTTAACGACAGGTATTACCTGTCTATGACTCCGGAGGAAAGATTAAGCATAGTCCAGCTTTGCAGAGAGGAATATCATGCCAAAATCAAACATGAGGGTGGAAAAAGATTTCGAAGAGTTGTTAAGATTGTTCAACAAAAATAAGGTGCGATATTGCATAGTCGGCGCGTATGCGGTGGCTGTTTACATCACGCCGAGATATACAAAAGATATTGATATTTTCATTGAAACGAGCGTAAAAAACGCCGAAAGGATTAAAAAAGCGGTTGATGAATTCGGCATGGGCGGCCTGGATTTGAGCGCTGAAGATTTTTTAAAAAAAGGCAATATCGTCCAGTTGGGTTACGAGCCGGTGAGAATTGACATTATTACGGATATCCCTGACTGCAATTTTAAACAGGCATGGAAGAACAAGAAGAGTGTAAATTACGGAAAAGAGAAGGTTTATGTTATCGGCATAGGGGATTTGATAAAATCCAAACTGAGCGCCGGCAGGAAAATCGACGAAGCGGATTTGGAAAAACTTTTGCCGCTGAGAAAAAGGCGCAGAGAATAAAAAAATATGAATATTGAGGAAATTGAAAACAAACTTGCGGGATACTTCTCCACCAGGCCGGAGATAGAGGTGGGCTACATTTTCGGCTCAAGGCGCTCGGGCAAGGAAAATAAATTGGAACATGGGCTTCAAATTGCGATACAGTCGCTTATTGACATAGGCGGCCCTCTTATGAAATACCACAAGGTTATTTGCCTTGCGGTCGTTATGCTTTTGGGTTTTGCGGGGAAAATCTCGGCCCAGCAATTGGGCGAGGCATTGGATGATTCTACTTATACGTGGGTAACCGGCGGGAATGCGGATTGGTTCGGTCAGACTGCGGTTTCTTACTTCGGCGGGGACGCGGTCCAGAGCGGCGCTATCGGCAACAGCTCGCAAACATACATCCAGACGGTAGTTACCGGGCCGGTGAATGCGGGGTTTTATTATAAGGTATCAAGCGAGGAAGGCGCGGATTTCCTTAGACTTTACATTGACGGCGCGCTTACCGCTTCATGGAGCGGGGAAGTGAATTGGACCGCCGGGTCTTATTATGTAGCTTCAGGAACGCATGCTGTAAAGTTTGTTTACCAGAAAGACGGTACCATAAGTTCCGGTTCGGACGCGGCCTGGGTGGATTACTTCACTATCAGCCCGGAAACATACCCGCCGGGCAAACCGCTTAATTTTACGGCCACGGGGGGAGGATTGCAAGCCGGGCTTTCCTGGACTGCGCCCGGCAACGACGGTTATACCGGCGATGTATCAAGCGGGGCTTATGAAATCCGGTATTCGTCCACTTCCGGGTCAACGCCGCTGACTGCCCAATACGCGGTAACCATCTCCTCCGCCTGGGTCCAGGGAAGCACAAATACATATTCAATAACCGGTCTTTGGCCGGAGAGCGCCTATTACTTCTGGATAAAAGCCAAAGACGAAGCCGGGAACTGGTCAGTCTGGAGCGATACGGCATCGGCAATACCGTCGGGTTTTACGGATATAAACGCCGGGCTTACCGGTGTTTATTTGGCTTCATTATCCTGGGGAGACTATGATAATGACGGGGACCTGGATTTGGCATTGGCGGGGTATACAGGCTCAGCCTGGATTTCCAAAATCTACCGCTCGGGTTATTCTCAACTGCAGACCAATTCCGCTCCTTCTAAACCCATAAGCGGTTTTACCGCTCAACCTGATTATAATACAGCTAAATTGACCCTGGACTGGAATGCCTCAACCGATGCTGAAACCCCGGCGTTAGGGCTTCACTATGAAATCATAATGTCCACAGTGGATATGAACGCCAACCCTGCATGGCGGCCTTATGTGGTTTCTGTAACATCCGGCGCGGGAACCGGAACCGGCGGCTGGCAGAACATCGGCAATTATCCCCACGGATTTATTTCAGCCGCGCATCAGCCTGGGATGATACTTAGCAGTTTCCAGGAAAATACGACTTATTACTGGAAGGTTCGCGCCATTGATACCGGCCTTGCAAAAAGCAGTTGGTCCGTTCAGCAGGCTTCTTTCATTCCTTATGCCCCGCCGTCAGTCGCCTCAATAAGTCCCAACAGCCGCATTAACGCCGTCAGTCGCCTCAATAAGTCCCAACAGCCGCATTAATCTGTATAAGGCTAATGTTACTATTACCGGCGGGCATTTCAATGCTGGGGCAACGGTAAAACTTACAAAATCCGTCCAGGCGGATATAATCGCGGATACTATAGACGTTGTAAGCCTATCAACGATAACCTGCATACTTCCGACAATAGGCGCGTCAACCGGGACCTGGAATGTGGTTGTGACAAATCCGGACAACCAGACCGGGACGCTTGTAACCGGCTTTACGGTAAACCCGCCAAACACGCTTGCCTGGACGGGCGAAACCAATTATACCTCCGACGGCCTTAATTCGGAAACCGGCGGCTTTTCAACAAGTTTTGTCTATCGCGTGAAATACATAGATGATAATGCGCCATTAAGCGGTTATCCGAAAGTGCACATCAAAAAGGGCGGCGCTGAAATATCCGGCAGTCCGTTCGCTATGTCTTATGTTTCAGGCGCTTACAATACCGGGGCGATCTACAGCTATTCAAATACGCTCGCGGCGGGAGCGGATTATACCTATTATTTTGAGGCGCTGGATTCAAGCGGCGCCGTGGCGGCAGGCGCGCCGACCTCCGCCGTGGCTGCGCCAGATGTTGCGGGTGCGCGACAACAAAGTGGGGGGACTTCAAAAATAAAGTTCAATGTTCCTGCGGCTGGCAGGGTCTCGCTTAAGATATACAATTTAGCCGGTAAGCCTATACGGGCGCTTTTTGAGGGCGATCTTAATTCCGGGGATACGCAGAGGGAGTGGGACGGCAGGGACGACAGCGGGCGGTATGCGGCGCCCAGCGTGTATTTCCTGCATTATGTGTATCCGGGCGGGAAAGAAGTCAGGAAGATAGGGGTGAAGAAATAATGCGCTTAAAAAGAGAGGAAATCAGTTTAATAGTCCAAAGCGTAAGGGAGCTGGATAACCGCGCTCAAATACTGCTTTTTGGCTCAAGAACGGATAACAGCAAAAAAGGCGGCGACATAGATCTGCTGATAATATCAAAAAAGCTGGCTTACCCGGACGGACTGATTATACGGCGAAAGATATTTCAAAAAATGGACGAACAGCAAATACATCTCCTGATCTGTAAATCTCCCGACGAACCCTTCTGCAAAATCGCTTACAAGGAAGGCATAAAACTATGACAAAAGATTTTTTAAACCTTCTAAAACAGGAGATCTCCGCGCTTGAAACCGCCGCGGAGAGTCTGGATTACTCCTACAGGAAATGCGCGAAAACCGGCATAAAAAAAGATTACACACAGGCGGAACTTGAATGCTTTGAAGCTTTCACCAGCCGCTTTGCCAGGGTAAGCGACATGCTCATCCAGAAAGTCTTCCGGCTTATAGACAGGATTGAGCTTGAAGACGAAGGCACTGTGCGAGACAGGATAAACCGCGCCGAGAAAAAAGACCTTATCCCGAGCGCCGAAATTTTCGCGGAGATGAGGATATTAAGAAATGACATCGCCCACGAATACCGGCGCGAAAACTTAAATGCCATTTACAAGAAAGCGATGGAATTCGCCCCTCAAGTTATGATGGCAATAGCCAAAGTGAAAGATTATTGCAAAAAGTTCGGTTAATTAAAAGGCTTAGGAATTTCAATGTTTGCTGTAGCGGTCGCATTCATGCGACGAATTTGTGCGATAAATCGCACCGCTACAAAAGTTGCCCCCGAAGGGGGCCTAATTCCGCGTCGGCGGAGCTGAAGAAAGAAGGCGAAGATAAAAGCTCCCTTGGCTTTGGCGGTTCATTCGCCCCTGCCGAGGCGCTGAAATTGCGCGGGGGCTGGAGGCTTAAAGACGAATTCGGCGGCATTACCTTCGGTTTGGGCCTGGAGTTTAAGGGCTTTAGTTTTGACTACGCCTTCTTAAGCTATGGAGACCTGGGCGCAACGCATAAGGCGGGTATGTCGTGGGCTTTCGGCGCCAAGGTCGAAAAGCCGAAGGAAGCTGAAGTCCCGAAACCGGTTGAAATACCTGTTGTAAGACCTGTTGAGACACCGATTATAAACTCCGCTCCCGAACTCGCCTGGACCGGCGAAGAAAATTATGTCTCGGTGGGCTTAAGCGCCGGCATGGGAAATACCGCCACGCCGTTTGTATATCGCGTAAAATACACCGACGCGGATAACGACGCCACTGCCGGCGGCTATCCTAAAGTGCATATCACTAAAGGCGGTTCAGGGGTGTCGGGCAGTCCGTTCGCCATGGAATATGTTTCCGGCGACAATAATACCGGCGCTATTTACGCTCATATGCAAAGGCTGGCGCCCGGCAATGATTATGCCTATTATTTTGAGGCCAAAGATTCGTCCGGGATGGCGGCTGCGGGCATGCCTGCGATACCGGTGAACGGCCCGGTAGTCGTCCAGGCTGAGGTCGTAAGCATCCCCGGCGGCACCAATGTGGCCGTGGCCGACTTTATCGGTAAGAACGTGTCGCAGGCGGACGCTTCAATAGTGGCCGACTTCTTAAGGACCGAGCTGGTGAATACCGGGTTGTTCAATGTGATGGACAGGAACAATATGGATACCGTGCTTGCCGAGCAGAAATTCCAGGCAAGCGGCTGCACAGAGCAGCAATGCGCCGTTGAAATGGGGAAACTGCTTAACGTCAAGCAGATGCTTGTGGGCTCGCTTTCCAAGCTTTTGGACAGCTATTATATCACGGTCAATATGGTGGACGTGGAAACCGGCAAAATAACGGCGTCTTATGGCAGCGATGCTGTATCCTCCAGGGAATTGAAAGACGCATGCAAAAAAATAGTGGAAAAATTGTTCCGGAAGTGATTAAAAATTTTTGCGGCAAAAATTTTTACCATACCCCGCCCTTTAGGGCGGGGAAACCTTGGGGCAAGAGGGAGGAGGGAGAAAAAAATTTCTCCCTCATCTCCGGCACGGGGATGAAGAAAACCCCGTGCCGGGCACGTAAAATGTTGTCTGCCAATATTTTATTTTTTACGGGATTGCTGCTTCTCCTGCCGGTAAATTGCCTGAAGGCCGGTTTTAACGCCGGCGACAGGTCGCCCGACTTTGAACTGCCGGACCTGAGCGGTAGGATGATTTCGCTCTCCGATATCCTCCGCGAGGACAAGCCTGTAGTCCTTTCTTTTTTCGGCACCTGGTGCGACAGCTGCCTTAAAGAAATGACCGACCTGGCCGAACTGGCTCCGAAATATAACGCCGCCGTCTATCTTGTGGGAGTTGACGCGGACAAAGGTAAGCTGGAGCGGTTCGCGGCAAAGCACAAGATCCAGTTCCCGATCCTTTGGGACCCAAAAGCTAAAACAATAGGTAAAAAATACGACTTGTTCCGCGGCGCTTTTGTTATTGTTCCAAAAACGTTCATTATCTCGCCCGCAGGGAGTATTGAATATTCCGCCGAATCATACGACGAGAAGCGCAAAGCGGCTTTAACGGAAAAGTTTGCTCGGTTAGCCGGCAAAAAATGGCAGAAACCCGACGAGGTCGCTGTGTTTTTTACCGGCTCGGCCAACGGGTATCTGGAGTCCTGTAACTGCTATAAGCATCCTTATGGCGGGTTTATCAAACTCGTTTCTCTGCTCAGGCAGCAGATCTTGAAATATTCAAACCATATTCTGGTGGACTCCGGGGATTTTCTCCCTTACGGGGTTAATGCCCCGCAGGCCGGGCCGATCTTTAAGGCAATGTCGCTGGCGGGTTACGATGCTGTCGCCGTCGGCGACCAGGATTTGCGCTACGGCGGCTTTATAAATGAGGTAAAAAAAGGAGGACTTCCTTTCCTGGCTTCAAATGTAAGAATTAAGGGCGGAATGCCGGGGTTGGGGGATAAAACAATAATAGCCGGCAACCTAAAAATCCGGATTGTGTCTTTTACAAGCTCTGAGACCTTTTCTCTCTATCCGGAAGAGTTCACCGCTAAACTGGAGTTTAAAGACTTGAAGGAAGTGTTAAAGGACGGGGAGAAGGCCGACTTTTTAATACTCCTCTCCCATGCCGGGTTGGACGAGAACAAGAAAATAGCCGCCGAGTTCGGGCAGATCGACTTAATAATCGCCGGACACTCCCAGGAACTTCTTAAAAGCCCCGTGAAGGCGGGGAACGCTCTTATTGTTCAGTCGGGCGGCAACCTCCAGAATCTGGGGAGGCTCATCCTGCGGTTTGACGGCGGGAAGCCGGTTGACCACTCTTATGAGGTGTTCCCTTTAACAAACGATATCCCGAATTCGCCGCAGGTAGAGGCGATACTTCAGGAGTCTAAAAAGGCGATCCGCTGATGTTGACCGATTTAATATTAAATGTTAAAATACCCTTATGTATATAAAAAGACTGCTTGAAAAAACGATTAAACAAGTCAGGACCACTTTCCCCGCCATAGTCATTACGGGACCGCGGCAGTCCGGGAAAAGCACGCTTCTCAAACACCTTATCGGCGACCCGGGCCGCCTTGCCACGCTTGAAAACCCTGATTTACGGTTGCTGATAATGGAAGACCCGCTGGATTTTCTTCAAGCCCGAAAAAAACCGTTTGTGCTGGACGAAATCCAGTATCTTCCTGTTATCACGACCTATCTGAAAATCCTAATAGATAAAGAACGTCTCCCAGGGCAATGGTTTATCACCGGCTCCCAGCAGTTTTCCGTTATGAAAAATGTCTCGGAATCTCTTGCCGGCCGGGCGGCCATTCTTGCTCTTCCGGCGTTTCAGCTTCAGGAACGAAAAGATGTCGCCGCTCTTGGGGATTTCATATTTTCAAGCGGCTATCCCGAGCTTTGCGTGAACAAAAATATAAACCGGGCAATCTGGTTTTCCAGTTATCTCCAGACCTATCTGGAAAGGGATTTGCGCGCCGTGATCAACGTAACCGACCTTAAAGATTTTGAGCAATTTCTCCGCCTGCTTGCCGCCCGCGCGGGGCAAATCCTTAATCTTTCAGGGCTCTCCGCCGAAATAGGCATAAGCGTGCCTACCGTAAAAAGGTGGATTTCGGCGCTTGAAGCGACTTACATTATTTACCTTCTGCCTCCGCTTTACAATAATTACGGGAAACGGATTATAAAGTCCCCGAAGTTATACTTTTATGATATGGGCCTGCTGAATTACCTTTTAAAGATGCCCGACGCCGGGTTTGTTTTAAATTCCCCGATGGCGGGCGCGATGTTTGAGAATGCCGTCGTTTCGGAGATACTGAAGCATAAATTAGCGGAGGGGATCCAGCCGGAACTTTATTTCTGGCGCTCCCAGAGCGGAGTGGAAATAGATTTAATAACCAGGGAAAACGGCAGGTTTATACCGCATGAAATCAAGTTATCATCCACAGTGCGGCCGCGGTTCTTTAAAAACCTGATATATTGGCTTGCGCTGGAAAAAAACGGGGGGCCGGGCCGCCTTATTACAAACTGCGCCGAAGATATGCCCCTGCCTCACGGCATTAAAAACATTTACTGGAAAAATCTTTAACTAAAAATTTTTGCCGCAAAAATTTTTACTATGCCCCGACCGTAATCTGTTTATGAGGAAAATTACATTATTTCTTGCGGTGTTGGTTTCCGCCTGTTTAATAGGCGGTTGTGATATCCTATCGGCGCGGGGCGGCGGCCGCGGGGGCGGAGGGAGGCAAGACGAGCAAATGGAACCGATGGGCCCCGGCGAAACGGGAGAAGAGGGCGAACCGGGCGAAATGGGCGAGCCCCGCGACCCCGGCGAAATGGGAGAAGAGGGCGAACCGGGCGAAATGGGCGAGCCGGATGGACCTGGCGGACAGGGCGGCGGCCGCGGCGGAGGGCGCGGCGGCGGAGAGCGTGACGGAGAAGAGCGCGGCGGGGATCGTCCACAGGGGGATCGTCCCAAGCGCGAGTCTCCCGGCGAAAGGAAACCGCTCCCCGTATATGAAGACTGCGTGGCGCAGGCGGCGAAGCACCTCGCGAAAAAAAATTACGCGGGCGCGGCAAAAGAATATAATAAAGCCCTGATACCTCTGCCCGGAGACGACAGCCGCAAAGTATACGTGTATGAGCGGCTGGGCTGGCTGGCTTTGAAAGAAAATGATATTTCCGGAGCGCAGGGATTTTACCTCACCGCGACTTACCAGGCGGAGAAACTGGAACTTTCCGATAAACATACGGTGAACGCCTACCGCGGCGCGGCTTATTGCTATGAAATGGACGGGGATATCCCCTCGGCCGTTGAAAACTATGAAAAGGCCTTGAAACTCACGGCCGGCAAAGCGGTTAAACGCGAAATCAGAAAAAAATTACAGCGGCTGAAAGCAAAGCCGAAGCTGAAAGCAAAGCCGAAGAAGAAAACATGAATAAAATAAATCCATATGTCCGCTGGCTCCTTGCGGGGATCTCCGCGGCGCTCCTTATCCTTTCTTTTCCTCCTTTCGGCGTCTGGCCGCTGGCCTGGCCGGCGTTCTGCCCGCTGTTTTTGGCCGCCCTGGACTGTCCCGACGCCAAAAGCGCGGCCAATCTCGGGGGCTTTACGGGCCTTATCTTCTACGGCGTTTCTATCAATTGGCTGCGGGCGATATTCGGCCCGACGGCTTTCGCCTTCTGGTGCGTTTTCGGGGTGTGGCTCGCCCTGCACGTGACGCTGTTGTGGAAGATCTGGAACAATAAACTGCTCAACGATCATCCCCGGTTTAAAAACCTGGTATTCACGGCGGCGGCGGGGCTCCTGTGGACCGGCATCGAGTATTTCCGCTGCGAGGTCTGGTGGCTGGAATGCTCCTGGCTGGCCCTGGGCTACAGCCAGACGCCTGCCGCTCCGCTGTTCCAGGCTGCGAGCCTCATCGGAATATACGGCCTGTCCGCGCTGATCGTGTCGGTGAACGCCGCCCTTTTCCTGCTGCTGAAAGAGCGGCGGTTCGCCCCGGCGGTCCTGGCCGTCCTGCTTGTATCGGGCCTGGCGCTTTGGGGCGCTCGCCGCCTCCGGTCGTTCCCGGCGGAGCTGGGCAGAGATATCTCGGTGGCGCTCATCCAGGACGAGACTTATAATCTGGATCGGCTTGCGGAGCTTAGCTTAAGCAAAGAAGCAAAAAACGCCGACCTGCTTATCTGGCCCGAATATTCTTTCGCGATAGCGCCCGGCCAGGACGGAAAATATCTCAATATACTCCTGAAAAAACTTAAGGGGTCCAGGTCCACCGCCATGATAGGCGCCGTAGTGCACCACGACGAACGGAAAAACAACAGGATGAAAGATTTCGCCTGGATAATTTCCCCCGAAGGCAAATCGTTCGGCCGCTACGACAAACTCCATCCGATCCCTTACATTGAAAAGCGCCTCCGGCACAGCAATAAAAATCTTATCCCGAACCCGACTCCTGAGCCGATACTGACGCCCGCCGGCAAGCTCGGCGTGCAAATCTGCTACGACCTGGACTTTGAAGACGGTACCCGGAAAATGGCGGCCCAGGGCGCGCAGCTGCTTGCGGTAACCAGCCTGGACCCCGCCGACTGGGGAAGATGGCAGCATCTCCAACATTCCGGCATGGCCCCGGCGCGGGCGGTGGAATCGGGGCTGTGGCTTGTCAGGGCGGCGTCTTCCGGGTGGTCGCAGATAATAGACCCGCTGGGCAGGATCAGGGCGTCGCTTGCGATGGACCAGACCGGCGTTCTTGCCGGAACGGCTTATCTGCTGGCCCCGGGGACTTTTTATTCCGGCTACGGCTGGCTTTTCGCGCCGCTCTGCTGCCTGCTGGCAATGCTTGCGGTGGTAATATGTTTAAATCCGGTCCGGTTAATCCCATAAACCCAAATTCTGTTCCCAGGAAAGGGCGCCGCCAAAAGTTTTGCAAAGTATTACATAAGGTTTGGCTATGGGTGTTTATGCCGGTATCCGGGTTTATGCTGAACTGATATGATAAAAAACATCCTCAAACCGCTTTCCTTCATTTTGATCCCGGCTCTGGCCGGCGCCGTGGCCTGCAAAAAAAGCGGCGCGCATGCCGTCGGCCGGGCCGAGGTCCCGGAAATGGCGATGATAGAACTGTATAACTATTCGCCCGCATCTGAACTTGAAGAGCGGATGGGCAAAATGCCGGATCGGCTGCTGGAGATATACAGGCAGATGGACGGACGCAAGGATTACGCCGCCTATGAGCCTTCTAAGGCGGACAAGGCCCTTGTGGTCAAATACCTGCGGCTCCTGCCGCCGGTATTTGAGCGGGTGTTCAGGGAAAAATGCGTCGGCTTGTATTTCGTGCGCGGCTTCGCCGGCAACGGGATGACCAGTTGGGTGGTGGACGCCAAAGGCAGGCTGTATTTCCACATGGTCCTGAACCCGGACGCGCTTAAAAACGATCTGTCCGCCACGCTGACCGAAAGGGAAAAAAGCTGCTTCCTGCCGGTTCCCGGCGGCAGGGTTTCGGTCAACGCGGGGAAAAAGTACAAGGGGCTGGCCTACGCGCTGTTTCACGAGGGCTCCCATGCCGTGGATTACATCTACCGGGTGACGCCGTTCGTGGAGCCGGATTTTCCCGAGCGCTACCGTCCGCCCGTGCCGCGGTCCGGGAACGTTTTCACCAGGGCCTGGCGGAATTATTCGCTCCCGAAGCCAGAAAACGACTACAGGCTGAGGGGCAAAATAACTTTTTACGGCCTCGGCGGCGGCCCGAAACTCGCTTTTAGCGAGGCGCCGGAACTTTACAGGGGGCTGGCCGGGAGCCCGTTCGTCTCGCTTTACGGCTCAAAGAGCTGGGCCGAGGATTTCGCCGAGCTCGCGGCTTTTGACATGATAACCCGGACGCTTGGCCAGCCCTATAAAATAACCTTGTCCGTTCCCGTCGCCCGGCCGCTTGTCTTTGAGCCGATGCGCTCCTCAAAAGCGCTTATCCGCGCCGAAAAACTGATGAAGCGCCTGGAATCGTTATAAGGCTGAGGCTCAGTAGTTGAAGGCTTTGCACGAAGATGGCCTATTGCCGTGGTTTCGCTGAACGCCGCTTCGCGCGAAACAGACGGCATAAAAATCTATCCCTGGCATAGCCACAGGGCGCAGTAAACAACCTATTCTTTAGACCATTTACTGTTGCAAAGATAGTATTCTTTATGGCACAATAGCTTTATGCTTGATAGAAAGATTGAAAAAGACCTCCAAGAGTGGAAATTACGCGGCGACCGCAAACCCCTTGTGCTGCGCGGCGCCCGCCAGACGGGGAAGACGACCCTGGCAAGGAAATTCGCAAAGCAGTTCGAGATATTCGTGGAGCTCAACATTGAGAAGGACCCCATCAAAAGGATATTCGCGGAGGTCAAGGATATAAAGGACGTGCTCCAGAGCATTGAAGGGATTTCCAATCGGCGGATTATCCCCGGCAAGACGCTCCTCTTCCTCGATGAGATTCAGAACTCCGTACCTGCAATCAAGATGCTCCGCTTTTTCCACGAGGAAACGCCCGGGCTTCACGTCATCGCCGCCGGCTCGCTTCTGGAAGTGCGGATGAAGCGCGAAGGATGGTCATTCCCGGTCGGGCGGGTGGAATTCCTCTACCTTTACCCGGTTTCGTTCGATGAATTTCTGCGCGCCCTGGGCCAGGACATTCTTCTCCGGATGCTCATGGAACTGCGTGCGGGACAGGCAGCCCCTGCCCCCGTTCACGACAAGCTTGAAGTTCTCGTCCTGGAGTACATGGCCGTCGGAGGCATGCCCGAGGCCGTGAGCCGCTATATCGCAGGAGGCATCGCCGACGCCCGGAGATGTCACGAAGCTCTTTCATCCTCGTTCAAGGAGGATTTCGGGAAATACGCCGCAGCGGCCGGGGTGGAGCAGCTCAGAGCCGTCTGGGATAGGACGCCGTTCACGACGGGGGCGCGGATCAACTACTCGCGCCTGGCCGGAGCCGTGAGCCGTTCGCGCGACGTGTCAAAGGCTTTCGAGATTCTACATGAGGCGATGCTGGTCGAGAGAATCTTCCCTACGAGCGTGATCGCGCCGCCTTTAGTCGAGAAGTTCAAAACTGCTCCGAAAGCGCAGTATTTGGATATCGGCCTATGCACCCACGCCCTGAACCTGACGAGGGAACATATCCGCGACAGGCTCGTGGCTTCCAATTTCAGCGGAGGGCTTTTCGAGGCGTTTGCCGGGCAAGAGCTTCTTGCGATCGATTCCCGGCGCAGGCTGCCGCTCTTCTTCTGGACCCGCGAGGAGAAGGGCGCCTGTTCGGAACTGGATTTTCTAGTCCTGGCCGGTGGCCGCATTATCCCGATTGAGGTAAAATCGGGGAGCCATGGCTCCCTGAAGTCGCTCCATCAGTTCTTGCACAGGAGCCGCTCAGAACTCGGCGTGCGCATCTACAACGGACCGTTGAAACTCGACCGCCACGAGGTAAAACTGCCGGATGGAAAGGCTCTGCGCTACAAGCTCCTGTCCGTGCCGTGCTATCTCATGTTCAGGCTATTTGAGCTCTTGCAGGGGCCTGTAGGGATCAGGTCTTGACTTTTGACCTTAAAAATTCAGATCCAGCTGAGACTTTCAGGTTAACCCGAAAATTGTAATTAAAATCGTCCGCCTGACCTGCCTGCCGGTAGGCAGGGGCGGACGACTACAGCCCCGCCCGTTCATCCTTGCTCTCCAGGGGCCTTGCGGTCTGCAGCATCCTTACCAAGACAGCATTTCTTGAACTTTTTGCCGCTTCCGCATGGGCAGAGCTCATTGCGGCCGACTTTGGGCGCGACAGATATGCTGAGAACGCCCCTGAGCCACTCCGAAGCCCCGGACACCCGCCAGGCGGGCAGAACATCGGCGGCACAGGAAGCGGCCTCTTCTTGCGAGCCCAAGGCGAAGTGTTCGGGCAGGTCTTTCGGCATTTGCTTGTCGCCAAGAAGGTAGGCGGCCAGGAACTCGTTACGGCGGACGGCGTCTTTGAGGAGTTCCCCGGCGCGCGGGGAGGCTCCTTCTCCAATGAACGCGCATAGAGCCTTCATAACCAGCCATTCCAGGCCGCAGTCGTCCTTGTATTCCGGACGTTCCAGGAGTTTCTCCAATTCCTGCCATCGGTTTAACCGGCCCAGGTAAGGCGCCAGCACGTAGCGCATGCCCTGGTTGTCATGTGGATTGAGGCGGAGCATCTCGTACCAATGGGCAACGGCCTCGTCGCGTTCCCCTTCCAACCACAGACAATGCGCCAGCTCTGCCCGGGCCCGCATATAGGGCCGCGTCTCCACAATGCCCCAGAAACGGCCCGCGTTCTCCACAAAGAAGTCAGGCCCCAACTGCCGCTCGCCCGCCCGCAGCGCATGCTCGTAGAGCTTCCTGATCTCTTTTAGGCTCCCGGCTGTTTCCTCAGCCAGGAGGTTGTAGGCATCGGCCAGGTCCGGGCAGATTTTCAACGCCCTGCGCGCCATTTCTACGCGCCGCTGCGGATTCTTTTCTTCCCAGGCCTCGTACATCAGGTTCTGCCCAACCTCCCAGGCATCCTGAGGCGCCTCGGGCCGGGGCGGCTCTCCTCTGAGGCGCTCCAGGTATGCGTTGATTTCTTCGGCTGTTTCAAGCCCTTTCGCCCTGATGGCCCGCGAGGTATGGAAGGACATACGTTCCATGATCATCCGCGCGTTTTTGGGCGGGAGGGCATTGTCTTGAGGTTCTTCGGATGTTTCGTCCGCCTCGTGCGGGTCCGTGCCCCACTCCACGCGGGCCGCCTGTTCAAGGGCATCCTTTTGGGAAAGACGGTCCCTTTCGCCCGCCCGGCGCCGTTCGGCGATTTCTTCCGGATCGTAGAAATCCAGCCAGTCGCTGCTATACCAGTGATAATCCGGGTTTTCCATGGCGCTTAAAAGGTCGGCCCGGTCAAAAACTTCCTGCGCTGCGCCGCAATCAATCAGCGACCGGAGCAGGGGTTCGTACTCCCTCTTTCCAAAATCCATGAGGATTTGCCCTGCCCAGGCGCGGGTTTCGTTGTCCTCAGACGCATCCGAGGCGATAGCGCCGATCAAAGTAAACACCTCACGTTCCGTTTCAGGGTGGCGCAGCGTCACGGCCGCCATACCCTCAAGAGCCTCGGTGCGGGAATACCAGCCCGCCTTCCGGGCCAATGCCGCTTCCCTGAGGTAGGGCAGGGCCTTCGGGCCGACCCGGCCGAAGATGGAGGGGATCTCGTCGCTGATCCATTCAATTTCCCACTCTTCGGCCAGGCGCCTGGCATGAAGCAGGATGGGGACAGCCTGCTCGCCGCCGATGGCGCCCAAAAGGTACGCAGCGTGAACCACCGCCCACCAGCCGGCATCGCTTCGGTGCCAGTTGCACTCGTTAAGGAGGATGCTGGAAAGGGCGGGAACCAAACGCTCCCCCCGGGCAATGACTTCCCATGTCCATGCTTTCGGCAATTGGTCGGCGCCCGTAAAGGCCCCGGCGATGAGTTCGGCATCCGTTAGTTTCTTAAAGCCGGCTGGCCGGAGATTTTTTTTTAGCCACGAGAATATCCAAGTCATTGGTAAAGTTCTCTTTTGGAGAGGCGCCTGGACGGTCCGTGATCTGTCCAGTCTGTTGCTTTGTCGTCATCAGGCATTTTTAATGTTTTTGTAGGACGCTAATGGAATTTTACAAAACTTCGGCGGCCCGCGTCTTTGAATTCATGATATCAATTTGACGCCGCTGAAAGCAATGAAAAAGGTCTCGCATTGGGACTTTTTACGAATGAATCAATAAGAAAGCCCGAAAGCCCTGTTTTCATGTAGGCCAAAAGAATTTTGTATAATTACCCAAAAGACCCGTCCGGATATTTCAGACAAAATAGTAAGATATAGATATATCCTCCCTAAATTAAAGGTAAACGGAAACCAAACCGGCGCCAAACTAAAAGAGAACAGGCGGCTATTAGAATATAGCATGGAAAATAAAATGGCAAACAAAACAAAGCGGTATAAAGCGGCGGCGTTGTCGGCGATTCTGGTTATGGCGGTTAATGCAGGTTACAGCCAAACCACAATGGAAGCGCAAAAAGCCGGCATAGCCCGGTTTGGGACGGGCCTGGACTTAGAAGAACTGCCGGGCGGACAAATCCTGAATTTGCCGTTGCCTCAGATGGAACCCGCGAAAGAACTTACGGGTCCGGAAGTCGGGAAAAAATACGATTACATTCTCCAGAAACAGTCCGCGGCCAAGTTTTCCCAGTTAAACGCTTCGCAGATAAAGTCTCTTTTTCATAAAACCTCCAATAATAAGGTTGCCGCTTTGAACAAAGTTCCCTATTATGACCCTTCAGGGGAGCTCGGCTTTTGTTTCGGCAGGGCGATGGCGGCGCATCTTCTTGGCCGCCGCCTGGGATTAAAAGAGCAAAGCACGGGAAAAGCGTTCATCATAGGCGATCTTAAATCGGGAGAGACGACCGAGTGGAGATTCCACGTGACTGCCATGGTCAGGGGTCCCGGCAGGGAATGGTTTGCCATAGATCCGATTATGCCGGGCCCGCTGCCGATTAGAGCATGGATAAAAGAAATAAGAGCGCTGGTGGATAAACAAACAAAAGCAAAAATATATTTTACGCATTCGGACGCCGTTATGCCTGATGTAAGAATCTTTCCCGCGCCGAACGAGGAAAAAGGCGAACGCATTATCGAGCTTGCCTTTGACCCCGGGGGCAAACCGGGATTTGAGCCGTTCCCGGCGGATTTTGAACCTTTTGTTTTCAGCGTTGATGAAAGCGCCGCAAACAAGTATTTCATAAATGTGCATGAAAAACCGGCGGCGGACAGGTTTAACTTTCTTGGACTGACCGTAAACGGCGACAGATACGATTACAGGAATTATTTTGCCGACCTTGTCGCGGATATCGGCGGGTCCAAACACGGCGCTGAAAATATCGCCCGACGCCTGCCGGCAATCACCGGGCTGGCGGCGATAAATTCAAGCCGCGGACAGTTGTTCAGCCCCAGGTGGGGGGGGACGCGGTAAGTCAATGTGCCTGTACCAGCTCCGTTCGGGTCCCTTTTACGATAAATGGGAAGCGCTTGACGAAGAAAAACGCGGGAAGTTCATTTTCAGAAACCTTGACGAGTACGTAAGGTTCGCGGCGGGGCGCGCGCCGTTTTACAAAAAAAGGCTGGCAAATTATAACAGGAACAGCGAGTTTCCGCTGGCAGGGGTTCCGGCGCTGGCCCCGGCGCAGCTGCGCGCTCTGCTCCCGCCGCTCAGCCGCGCCCTGGTTGTCGGCGGAAAAACAGCTTATAACGTGTTTCAAAGCGGCGGAACCACCGGCAGCCCCAAGACCACCCTGTTTTCGCACGCCGAACTGGAACAACTGACCCTGCCCAACGCCAGGGGCTTTTACGCCTGCGGGCTTGTGCCCTCCGACCGGGTCGCCAATCTTTTCGCCGTCGGCGGTCTTTACATGACGTTCCTGCATATCCACAGGATGCTCGAGCAGTACGGGTGCATGAATTTTCCGTTTTCAAACCACACCCCCGCCGATTTTGTGGGCGCCGTGGCGAAACTTTTCAAAATAAACTGCGTGGCCGGGATATCAAGCGTGGTTTTGTCGGCTCTGCGAAATATTGACGGGGCGCGGCCGGGCTCCCTGAAGCTCGAAAAAATATATTACGGCGGCGAGCATTTATACGAATCGGACAAAGCCGGGCTGCGCAAAAAATTCGGCGCCAAAATAATTCTGGCGCCCGGCTACGGGACGGTGGACACCTGGTACCTTGGATACCAGTGCCTGCAATGCCCGGCCGGGGTTTTCCACGCGCACGACGACCAGTGCTACCTTGAGATCGTAAACGGGGAGACCGGCAGCCATTGCGCAGGCGGAGAAACCGGGCTGCTTTACGCCACGCCGTTTTTGCGCAGGCTTACGCCCATAGTCAGGTACGCTGTGGGAGACAGGGCGCGGTGGCTGAAGAATAAATGCGCCTGCGCAAGGACCACCCCGCTTTTTGAGCTGCTGGGCCGCGGGGACGATATACTCAGGATAGGTTTTGACTCGGTGGATTACGCCTGCGTCCAGGCGGCCGTCGCCAGGGCCGGGGAACACACAGGCGCAGTGCAGATGGAAAAGAGGCGGGAAAAAGGAAAAGACCGGCTGGTTGTCCGCGTTGAGTTGGAAGGGCCCCCCGGCGGGCGCGGCAAACTGCGCGCCGCCATTGAAAGGGAGATAATCCAGAACCGCCCCACCTTGCGCAAGGCCGTCGCGGAAAAAGCCGTGCTGCCGCCCAGGGTGGAACTCCTGGGGCGCGGGAAAATACCCAGAAACCCCCGGACAGGCAAGCTTTCCAGGGTGATACAGCAGGGTATAGGGTAGAGGGTAGAGGGTACAGCAGGGTAGAGGGTAGAGGGTACAGCAGGGTAGAGGGTAGAGGGTACAGCAGGGTAGAGGGTAGAGGGTACAGCAGGGTATAGGGTAGAATAACTCTACCCTCTACCCTCTAATATTATGAGCAACGCCGTTATTAAGATACCGTTCGCCGGACAGTTCATAGGGCCGACCGTGGGCTTTATCCTTGCCTGCGCGCGCGAACTGCATGCCGAAGAGAGAAAAATAGAGCTGATAAAACGCTCGGCTGAATTTATAATTTCCCTGCTTGTGAGGAAAAATTCTCCGGGGGACGACGGGATACTGCTGTCCGTAGACGTTTCAGAGGCCGACGGAAAACTGGCGGTCAAATTCTTAAACCGCGGGATCCCCGTATTTTTAAGCGCAGTTTCCGACCGCGAATCCGACCGCGCGTTTATCTCGGATTTTTATGAAGCCGCGAAAGGAATGGATAATATCCTGGTGGACAACCTGGGGCGGCACGGCCAGAGAATAACCCTTGAAACCGCCCTCGGCGGCGCAGCCGCGGCGGGCCCCGGCCCGGACGCGCGGCCGGGCGGAAAGATACACGTCAAAGACGAAGACATAGAAATAAGGCCGCTTAAAGCCGGGAGCGAAGAGCAAAGCCTGAGCCGCCTTTTCCACTCCGTATACGGTTACAATTATATAAACGAGTTTGTTTATTATCCCGGCCGGCTCGGGGAGATGATCAGGCAGGGACGGCTTATTTCCCTGGTGGCGGCGCTTCCAAACGGCCGGCTGGTGGGGCATGTCGGGCTGGTGAAATGGGGCGATTCCCCGCCGGTTTATGAAGCGGCGCTCGGCCTGGTGGACCCGCTGGTTAAATCCAGGGGCCTGTTCGGGAAAATATTCCGGAAGACCATGGAAAAAGCGAAAGAAACGCCCATGCAGTACTGTTTCTTTGATTTTGTCACAAACCACGATTTCAGCCAGAAGCTTATTTCAAAATACGGGATCCGCGACCTGGCGCTTTTTGTGGGCTGCCAGACCAGGGTGACGCAGGCCAGGCTTGAAAAGCTGGGGATAGGGCGGGACCCGGCGGACATGGACCGTTACACGATCCTGCTCTCTATCATCCCGGGAGTTGAAAGGCCTTTCGGCAAGAGCATAAAGCTTCCGCCGAGCCTGGGGGAACCGCTTGAGTTCCTGCTCAAACCCCTTAACCTGGCCTGGCTCCCGGAGCCGAGGTTTTCTACGCTTGGCGCCGGCGGCAAATACGAATCCAAGTGCTCTCCGCTGCAGGGCGCCGTTTCCTACGACCTGGCAAGCCCCGGCAGGGCCGCCCTGGAGGAGATCTTAACAGGCTGGAGGGAGCTGCTCAGGAACGGCTACCAGTACGCCTCCGTGGACATTCCCCTCGGGAATCCGGGGCTGGGGAACGCGCACAATCTCCTCGCCGCCAACGGTTTTTTCATTGCGGGCCTCGTGCCCTACCGGTATTCGGGACTGCTCGCTTTCCGCTTCCAGGCCGTCGCCCCCTCAAGGATCGCGCTGGACAAAATAAAGGTGGTCTCTGAAAACTCCAGGAAACTGCTGGAGCTCATCAAAGCCGACTACCAGAGGAATTGTCTCATATGAAAAGCAAAATACCGCCGGCGTTTCCGAAGGCGGAGGAAATTTCCCGCATAAAAGAGCCGCTTACCTGGACGGCCGCCAAACGGGCGCTGATGGGCGAAGCGTGCCGGGAAATGGCCGTTTTCCACCGCGACAACTCCGCCGAGATACGGGGTTTGTACGAACGACGTAAATTCAGGCCCGAATCAATCCGGTCGGAGAGCGATCTGGAAAAGATCCCGCCGGTCGGCGTAACCGCCATGAAGTATTTCTTGATGACCTGCCTGCCCCAAAAGGAGGTCTTCTTAAAGCTTACCTCCTCCGGGACGCGTGGCCAGAAGACCCAGGTATTGTTTGATTCGGCCAGCCTGGACCGGGTACAGGCGATGCTTGAGCGCGTCTGGGAGCAGGAGGGCCTGATCTCAGGCAAGCCCGCAAATTACATGATGTTCGTTTACGACCCGAAGGAAGCCAAAGATCTGGGCATCGCCTTCTCGGACAAGAACCAGCAGCGCTTCGCCCCGGCCGCCGCGGTCCATTACGCGATACGGAAAAACAAAGCCGGCGAATGGGAATTTGACAAGGCCGGCGCGATAGCGAAAATGTTTGAATACGAGGCAGACTCAAAACCGGTCCGCATTTTCGGCATGCCGGGGTTCATCCACGGGTTCCTGGAGGAGCTGGAGCTGAGGAAGCTAAGGATTAAACTGCCGGCCCAAAGCCTGGTTATGACCGGCGGGGGCTGGAAGGCGGCCGAGGACAAGAAAGTGTCCAGGGATTTTTTCAGGATGAAAATGACCGGATTACTGGGAATTCCCGGCGACAGGGTGAGGGACGGCTACGGCTTCGCCGAGCACAGCGCCCCGTACCTCCAATGCCGCAACCACCGGTTCCATGTCCCCGTTTATAACCGCGTCTACGCAAGGGATCCCGTAACGATGAGAATCCTCAAGCCCGGCCAAACCGGCCTGCTTGAATTTGTCACGCCGTATAACGCGATGATGCCCAATCTGGCGCTGCTCTCCACGGACACCGGCTGCATCAATCAGGGGCGTTGCGGCTGCGGCTGGAACGCGCCGGTTTTTACGCTGGCGGGGCGCTCGGGGCTTACAAAGCACAAAGGCTGCGCCCTCACCGCCGATGAGTTGGTCAGAAAAGGCTAAAGGATAAAGGTTTAAGGATGAAGGAGGATTTGACCCCTCTTTCAAAAAGAGGGGAGTAATCAGAAAGAGGCAATTGAAAAAAATCAAATTGTGATAACAGGAAAATAAAATGAACGCAAACGAAGCGGCCCAGATGTGCGCGCGGGCCGAAGAAAGCTTTAAAAAACTTAACGGCTGCCCTTTGGACAGGATATTGGATGTTTTTGGAAAAATGGGCGAAAAATGGGCCGACCCGAAGTACCATTTAAGAAAACTGGCCCTGGAACAACTCCCGGAAGAGACCGGCTTTTCAACCGAAATGATAGAACTCGGCTTAAAAGAGTTGTGCTGGCTGTTTGACCCGCGGGTCCTGCGGAAAAAAATAGCCACAGAGCTGAAGGGCATTCCGCGTACGGGAAGCGGCTTTTATGATCATTCAACGCAAACGGAATTCAAGTGGCGGCCGCTCGGCACGGCGCTGCACGTCCTGTCGGGGAACGTGTTCCTGGTGGCGGCCGGCTCACTGGTGGAAGGGCTTTTGACCGGGAATTCCACCATCCTTAAGCCGTCCTCTTCCGAAAAGATTTTTCCGAAACTCCTGCTCCAGTCGCTCAAGGGTTGCGACGAAGAGGGAATTGTCTCGGGTTCGGTGCAGCTCGCGGATTATTCCGCTTCGCAGGCGGAGGTGATAGCGCAGTTCAAAAAAAGGGTGGACGCCATAGTCATCTGGGGCGGCGAGGAAGCCGTCAAGGCTTACAGAGAAGGCTTGAGCGCGCGCACGAGACTTGTGGTTTTCGGGCCCAAGCTCAGCCTGGCCGTGGCGACGAAGGAAGGGCTGAAGACGCAGGGCTTAAAACTTACGGCCCAGAGGCTTGCCCGGGACATCTCTGTCTGGGACCAGAACGCCTGCACCGCGCCGCAGGCCTGTTTCGTAGAGGGAACGGCCGGCGCCGGCCTCCTGGCCGGGGCGCTGGCGGCTTCAATGAAAGAAATTTCCAGGAAGCTCCCCCCGGGGCGGCCGGACCCGGATACGGCCGCCGAGATACGCAAGCTCAGGACGGTTTTTGAAATAGCCCAGACAAGGAAAGAGGCTCTGCTGCTTGAGTCCGAAAAAGACCTTGACTGGACCATAGTGGTGGACAAGAACATGGCAACCTTTGAGCCTTCGCCGCTCCACCGGACCATAAAAATTATTCCTTTTGAGAATTTTGACGAAGTCATCGCTCAACTGGAGCGCCTGCGCGGTTATATCCAGACGGTCGGCCTTGCCGTCTCGCCCGGCGAGCGGAAAGAAATAACCGCAAGACTTGAAAACAGCGGGGCCTTGCGCATTGTTGAAGCGGGAAGCATGGCGCTCGGCAATATTGACGACCCTCATGACGGGAGCTATGACCTGCCGCAGCTTATGAACCTTGTTTTTACAAGGGTCGCCCTTCCCGAAGGACTGGAACCCGGCGATGTCCTGGACCCAGAAGAAAGAACCGGACTTATCAATTCAAGATTTAAAGAGCTGATCCGGACGGCGAGGGCTTCCAGTTATTATTCAAAAATATTCAAAGGCCTTAAAATTGAAACGATCGCGGACCTCGGGAAGCTCCCGGTCCTGACCCGTGAAAAAATGGAAGCGAACATGCCTCCGCGCGGCTACGGGCTTTACACCGGGGACCTGAAAGAAAAATTGAAAAGCAGCCTGTCCCCTTTTCCCGGCGCCATAACGGGCGGCTATGTGACAAGATCGGGCGGCTCCACGGGGCTCCCGAAATTCTCAATTTACGACGGCAGGGACTGGGAAGAGATGATAAGCCACGCCGTAAGGGTTTTAAGGGCCGCAGGCCTTAGGGCCGGAGACCGCCTGGCCAATTGTTTCATGGCGGGCGAGCTGTACGGCGGGTTTGTTTCGTTTGACCATATAAACTGCCGGCTCGGGGCGACCACTTTCGCTTTCGCGGGAGACAGCCGGCCGGAACTGTTTGCCCAGGTCTGGAAAAAATTTTCAATCAACGCGATTGAAGGCGTCCCCTCCACCATCCTGCCGCTCTTGAGAAAAGCGAAAGAGCTCCAGCCGGCTTTGACCCTGGAAAAGGTGATTTTCGCGGGCTCCCCGATGAGCGAAACCGACCGCGGCTGGCTTAAGTCGGCGCTGAAGGTTAAAAGGGTCTCTTCCGTTATAGGCGCCAACGACGGGGGGCAGCTCGCCTACCAGTGTCCGGAGATGAACGGGACGTTCCATCATACGGCGGATGAGTTCAATTATATTGAAATAACCGATGAAAAAGGCCACGGGGTCGGGGACGGGACTCCCGGAAGGATCCTGATAACAAGCCTGCTTAAATTCGCGTTTCCGCTGATACGCTACGACGTCGGCGATCTCGGCAGGATCGTCCCCGGAAAATGCGCCTGCGGCAGAACCGGGAGAATCCTGGAGTTCCTGGGAAAATCGGGGGACGAGTTTTCGGCGGGGTGTCTGAACCTGAAATACCGGGAGTTCAAAAACGCGTTAAAAAAATTCGCTTTTACCGAACTTCAGGCGGCCGTCAAAAATTCCGTCGGCGGGGAAATTCTCTCCCTGCGCCTGGAAACCCCGGACTTCTCCTCAAAAACGCTGAAAAGCGCAATTTACGGCGGCTTTCTTAAAAATATGCCCGAGATTAAGAACAAGCTTGACTCCGGGGGACTTTACAGACTGGAAATTGAGCTTCACAGGCCCGGCAGCCTGCCCAGGACCCCGGGCAGCCGCAAGGTGAAAAATGTCAGCGATGAGCGATAATAAAAAATTTCCCGTTGTTTTGCGCAACCCCGGCTTTTTCTGCATGTGGCTGGGGCAGATGCTGGGCCAGGGGGGACTCAGGATGTTCCAGATAGCCGCCCTCTGGCTGCTGGTCAGTTCCGGCGGCGGAGCTTCCGGCAAGAAGGTGGGCTTCTTCATGGTGATGGCCGCCATCCCGGCGCTGGCGCTGGTAAAACTTATAGGGAAAACGGTGGACAGGGCCGCCGCCAGGAAGATTCTGCTCACCGGCGACGCTTTTGCCGCCGGACTTATGTTCGCTGCCGGACTAATGCTTGGGCGCTCGGCGCTGGGTTTTGCGGGAATAGTGACGATCGGCTTTTTTATCGCCGCGGCCGAGGCGTTCCTGGACCCCACCTTCAACAAGGCCGTAAAAGAGGTGGTTGATGAAACCCAGGTGGAAGACGCCGTGGCCTTCCAGGCCTCAACCCAGTCCCTGGCCAATTTCGGCGGGGCGGCAGCGGGGGCGGTGCTTATTGACGCCATGGGAATCTCCAATATTTTTCTGCTCTGCGCTTTCTGTTACCTGGCCGCGGGCGCGTTTAATTATTTCATACGGTTCAAAACCCGGGTCCCGAGCGCGCCCCCGCCGCACCTGGAAGGGATTTCCGGCTGGAAAATACTGGACGGGCGGCCTGGCTTGAAAAGAGTTTTGATAGGTTTCGGCCTGGTAAATTTCTTTATGACCCCGACGCTTATCGTGATCCCTCTTTACACCAGCAAAACCCTCCATGCCACGGCTTCCGTGCTGGGGCAGCTTGAGGCAAGCCTGTGGATAGGCCTCATTGCCGGGACCTTCTTTTCAAGCAGACTGCAATTCACCAGGAATATAATAAAACTGGGGGCGTTTTGTATTTTCGCCTCGGGCTTAGCCCTTGCCGTTCCCGGCCTGGTCGTGGACAGGTATGTCTATACCCTGGCGCTTTTCCTGGCCGGGCTTTCCATAGGGGTGAATAATGTCAAGTTCATCACCCTGTTTCAGGAGACGGTTGAGCCCGCCGTAAAGGGAAGTTTTTTCGCGCTGATGCAGGCGATGATAGGCTTTACTTTCCCCGTGGCGTATTTTGTCTTCGGCTTCCTGTCCGATTTCGCTTCGCCGCCCGGCATCTGCCTGCTGCAGGGGGCCGGCGTACTGGCGCTTTCAGCTTATTTTTACAGACTATCAGGGGAAAGGCTATAAGGATGAGGGATGAAAAGGGGGACGCGAAATGATTAATTCCGGGCGGGTAAAATACAGGGCGGCGGGGAAGCAGGACTTCCCCGAGCTGCTGGAGCTTTCCCGCCTGGCGGCGGAGCGGATCCCCCCCGCGCAACAGCATGGCGGGGCCGGCTGCAGCGCGCCGTGGAACCCCCAAAAGATCCTTGAGGAGATGCAGTCGAAAAATTCAATTTTATTCGTGGCCGAAAAGGGGAGGGAGATTGCCGCGGTTATTTTCGTGCTGGCGGAACGCAACCACGGCCTGTGCAAGATTTACCGCATGTACGCGCACCCCGGCGCGCAACGCGCGGAGGAAATACTGAAAGGCCTCCTTCTTTTCACGACGGATTGCCTTAAAAATTCCGCTTTCAGGCCCGACGTGCTTTACACCACCACCCGGACCCTTGCTTTGAAGCACCAGGAATTCACCCTTGAGCTGGGTTTTAAGATCCTGGGGATCTTCCCCGTCTCCGGCCGGGCCGCCGGCGGCTTAAACGGCCTTACCGCCTGCTACTTTAACAATGCCCTGGCCGAAAAGCGATATACGGATTTTTCGCTTCATCCCGCCATCGCGCCTTTTTACGAGATCGCCAGGAAGGAATGCGCTCTGGGGAAATTGCCGGTTGCCCCAAGCGCGCCGCCGCCGGGTGAGCGCAGCGGAACAACCCTGCCGGTTCTTGAGGCCCTCGAGGCGCCGGGCTTTGTCGCCAGAAGGTTTGACATGCTGAAAGAGAGAAAATTCATACCGATAAATTTTTATCCCTTTCAAAAACCGAACATTTTAATCACAAGCCCGGACCAGGGCATAGAAATATTCGTCAAAGCGGTGCAGGAGCCGCGCTTTGCCGCCATAGTGGCTGAAAAACTTGATCTCGCGGTTGATCCGGTCCGATTGTATAAAGCGGTCACCCGGATACTCAAGGGGTTGAACATTTCCTATATTGAAGTCATCAATGACGCGGCGGATACGGCGGGAATTAACGACATACTGAACGCCGGCTGGCTTCCGTGCGCCTATTTTCCCGCCCTGAAAAGGCAGGGAAACACAAGAAGGGATTTCATCGTTTTTTCAAAATCCTTTGAGGAAATTTTCCAGCCGGTTTCCGGCCGGCTCCGCGAAACCTACAAACAGTACCTTAAGGCCTACCTCGCTCTTAAAAAGGGCCTGTCGTACTTATCTTTTACAGTTTAAAAAATAAAATACTTCGAAAATAAGGACAATTTGGCTTTCAAAAATGTCTTGGCACTACATCCTACCCTCCCTGCCAGTCTTCCCGTCCGTTACTTTTTGCGTATGGTTGGCGGCAGCGCAACTCCCACACTCTGGCATACCTTACCGCACACCCCTTGGCATTCACTGCGCACGATAAAGTTTTTTCCTTTCTGTCTGACTTCTGTTTGCATTAGCGCTTCTGTACACTTTTAAACTGCCGTTAACACCAAGTGTAAAACTTCAGTCTGACCTACCTGTCCCCGCACTTCCATCGGATAAAACAACTATCCTGCAAGGGATTTTCCCCGACTATTATATGCTATAGTATATTGCGGAATAAATAATTGCAGTTTGTTTTTCCTGCGTGGACAAAGTTATGAAAGTCCGTTCAAAAATATCTGTCCTGTCTGCAATCCTTCTCTTCTCTTCTCTTCTCTTGTGTTCTACTCCCTTCCCCAACGCTGCGAGGCGGCTGTTACGCCCGTACGCATAGTTCAACAAATCGCAGTCTATTTCGCGCCTCAAAATTGCGAGGCATCCGTCATAGAGCAGCTCTGTTCCTCGGTCACCAGTTTCCTAAATGACGAGGCCGCCAAGGCCGATACCGCGTTAAAAAACTGCA
>JACQYT010000058.1 GCA_016208085.1 Elusimicrobiota bacterium
CGCATGTCCCTGCCGCAATCGGAACTTGACCGGGGGAACACTCTATGGGAAGCCCTTCGCATAATATATTACATCCAGTGTCACACGCTTTTTTTATCTCATTTGCATCAGTTATATCACTTCTGTATCTTGCATATATCAGCGTTATGCCGTCTAAAGCCCTGCAAGGGCAACGGTTGGGACATTTAATTTGCCATACAAATGGCGTTATCTTCCCAGCGGCAGATACTTTTTGCGGTGAAATAGCGGCCATCGCAGACGCCAACAGGCTGGAAGACTGCTTTGTTGCCGCCTGACCCGGCGTCTCCCCGGACAATTTTGTGCCGCTCAAGGACAACTCCGGTATGGGAGATGTTTTAATGTCCGGATCTGACGCTTTTAAATCGGAAACTTTGCCGCCTTTGCCGGTTAAAGCGGGGGATTGGTTGGATTTTACGTCAAAATCCTTGGAGGCCAGCTTCGCGGTCCCGTCAAACATCCGGCTGTTGCTGTCGTATAGGTTCTTGAGTCTTGCCTTAGCATTTCCATCGAGCCCTTTGTTTATGTCGTTGATGTTCGGGGCCTCACCCCGGGCGCAGGACTCCTTTGCCTTCTTACGGGCGGCGTCTATCAGGTCGTCCTTTCTTTTTTTCCAGCCGCAGTTTTTCTTGCAGTTTTTTAATGCGGTATCGGCCTTGGCGGCTTCGCCATCCAGGAAATTTGTAACGGAGGAACAGAGCTGCTCTATGACGGAAGCCTCACAATTTTGAGGCGCGAAATAGACTGCGATTTGTTGAACTATGCGTCCGGGCGTAACAGCCGCCTCGCACCCTGGAGGAATGGAATAGAACGTAAGAGAAGAGAAGAGAAGAGAAAGGCAATGGACAGGACCGATATTTTCAAAATTGCTTTCATCTCGGCATCCCCTATTGAAAAAACAAGCTTCTTCTTTTATTATACCACAAAACCCGGATATTCAGCGGACTTTGCCGGATATTTGTTATTGTTTTATGAGGAAAGATCCTCACAATATTCCATTTTTATCGGTCAATAACGGGCGCGGGTTGAAACGGGCTGATAGCCGGTTTCAGGGGGTGTTTTTAGGGTCGTGAAAAGCGCCCGAATCGTGCCCGATTATTGGGCATGATTTAGGGCTTCCGGGGTACAGGTCGATGCGCATGACAATTATAAGGCGCGAAATTAGTATAATTGTTTACATGGATTCAGTTTCCTTTGGCAGACTGCGCAGGATTATTGATAAGTTCGGTTCGCAGCGCGTGGCGGTTTTGGGCGATATTATGCTGGACCGCTACATCAGGGGAATTGTGCGCCGCATCTCGCCCGAAGCCCCCGTCCCCGTCGTCTGTGTTCGCGAAGAACACACCGTAGCCGGCGGCGCGGGCAACGTCGCCGCAAATCTCGCCGCCCTGGGCGCCAAACCGGGCCTCATAGCCCTCATCGGCCGCGACAGCGCAGCCCGGAAACTCTCGGAAATCCTTTCCGCCGCCGGCGTAGCGACCGGCTCACTGATAATCGTCCCCAATGCCTTCACCATAGAAAAAACCCGCGTCATCGCCGAACACCAGCAGGTCGTCCGCTTTGACCGCGAACCGGCGCTCAAACTCACCCACTCCCTCGAGAAAGCCGCGCTGAATGCACTCGAGGAACAGCTTAAAGCCGGCGCCGGCGCGCTGATACTTTCCGACTACGGCAAAGGCCTGCTTACGCCGCATATCATTAAAGCCGCCATAAAATTCTGCAATAAGCGCGGCGTGCCGGTCTTTGTAGACCCCAAAGTGGAGCACTTCCGCCGCTACAAAAAAGTCACCTGCCTGACCCCGAACACCCTGGAGGCCTGCCAGGGGATGCGTCTGAGCCAGAGAGACGGCCAAAGCGCGGCGGAAGAACTCGGCAAAAAGATTGTCGGGGTCCTTAACTGCCGCTCGCTGCTGATAACCCGGGGCGAGCGCGGCATGACGCTTTTCAACAATACCGGCGGCCGCATGAAGATCCTGAACATACCCACCAGAGCCCGGGAAGTCTACGACGTCACCGGCGCCGGCGACACCGTAATCTCCGCGCTGGCGCTGGCTTCGGCCGCGGGCGCAACGCTTGAAGACGCGGCGCTGATCTCCAATTTCGCGGCCTCCGTAGTGGTGGGCAAACTCGGCACCGCCACCGTAACGCGCGAAGAACTCCTGGAAAACATAAAGTCATGGACAAAGACTGCCTGATAGTCATACCGGCCCGCTACAATTCCCGGCGCTTTCCCGGCAAAGTGCTGGCCAGGATCCACGGCAAAGCCGTTTTACAGTGGTGCTATGAGGCCGCCGTGAAATCCGCTCTGGGCCCGGTCGTCATTGCCACCGAAGACCGGCGCGTGCTGGATTTCGCTGAAAGCATCGGTGCCGGGGCCGTCCTTACCAGCGGCAAATGCCGGTCCGGCACGGACCGCGTTTATGAGGCGGCGAAAGGCTCCAAAAAAAAGTTTATAATAAATTTTCAGGGCGACGAGCCGTTTCTGCGCGCCGAAACCCTGCTGGCGGCCTTCAAGGTTATGCGGGCCGGCTTTGACATCGGGACCGCCGGCGCGCCGATTACGGACAAGGCGGACCTGGGCAATCCGAACTGCGTCAAAATAGCCATGACCGGGACAGGGCGGGCGCTTTATTTCTCGCGTTCCCCCATCCCTTTCCGCCATCCGCTCTCGGCCCTGAAAAATTCGCCGTGGCACAAACATTGCGGCTTTTACATCTACAGGCGTTCCTCGCTGGAGCGTTTTGTAAAGCTCCCGCCAAGCCCGCTGGAACTTCTGGAGCGCCTTGAGCAGTTGCGCGCGCTTGAAAACGGGATGACCATCGGCGTAGCCGCCGTTAAGATCCTGGGACCGGCCATAGACGCGCCGGAGGACATCATAGCGGCTGAAAAGTTTATCAGGAGCGAGGGACTGAAGGCAAAATGCAAGCGGCTTCAAACTTGGCGGCCTGGAAACTGGCGACTTGGAGACTGGTGACCTTCTTATGACCAGATATATTTTCGTGACCGGGGGCGTGGTCAGTTCGCTCGGCAAAGGCATAACGGCGGCTTCAATAGGGCGTCTTCTGAAGGCGCACGGGCTGTCCGTCAATATCGTTAAATGCGATCCCTATATAAACGTGGACGCCGGCACCATGGCCCCCCTCCAGCACGGGGAGGTCTTTGTTACCGACGACGGCGCCGAGACCGATCTGGACCTGGGCTATTATGAAAGGTTCCTTGAACTTAACACAGCCCGCGCCAACAATATGACCGCCGGGCAGATATACCAGACCGTCATAGCCAAGGAGCGCGAAGGCCTTTACCTGGGCCAGACCGTGCAGGTAATTCCCCACATCACCAATGAAATAAAGAAACGGTTTTATCAGGCCGGGGAAGGCTTTGACATCACCATCATAGAGATCGGCGGGACAGTGGGCGACATAGAAAGCCTGCCTTTTCTGGAAGCGGCCAGGCAGATGCGCCCCGACCGGACGCGCACGGACGTCATGTATATCCACGTAACGTTGGTTCCCTATCTTTCGGCCTCGGACGAGCTTAAGACCAAGCCCACCCAGCACTCCGTCAACAAGCTCCGCGAGATAGGCATAGATCCCGACATCATCGTCTGCCGCACCGAGAAGCCACTGGGCAAAGAGATCCGCAATAAGATCGCTCTTTTCACCAGCGTTCCGGAGGAGGCCGTCATAGAGGCTCCGAACTGCTTTTCAATTTACGCCGTCCCGAATGTCCTCAAAAAACAGGGCATAGACGAGCAGATCATGATGCTGCTGCGGCTCAGGAGCAAGAAATGGGACTTTGAGGAATGGACCGCTTTCGTGGAAAAGCTGAAGGCGGCCGAAACGGCGCGCGCGGTACGCATCGCCATAGCCGGCAAATACATCAGGCTGAAGGATTCCTATAAATCCCTGGCGGAAGCCATACACCACGGCGCCATCGCCAACGGCGTGCGGATGGAACTTGATTTTGTGGATGTAGAAGAGCATGACTGCGCAGCGCGCCTAGCCAAAGCCTCCGGCATCATCGTGCCGGGCGGCTTCGGCGACCGCGGCATAGAGGGCAAAATAAACGCGGTGCGCTACGCTCGGGAGAACGGCGTGCCGTTTCTGGGCATCTGCCTGGGGATGCAGTGCGCGGTCATCGAGTTCGCGCGCGGCGTTCTGGGCTATAAAAAAGCCCACTCCACGGAGTTCGCGCCGAAAACCGGCTATCCCGTGGTAGCCCTGATGGCGGAGCAGAAAGACGTCGGCGGCAAGGGCGGCACTATGCGCCTGGGCGCAAGTCCCTGCCGCATCAAGCCCGGCTCGCTGGCCGCGAAAATATACGGCAAGGCGGTCATTTCGGAGCGCCACCGCCACCGCTATGAATTCAATCCCCGCTATCTCAAGGCTTACGAAAAGAACGGCATGACGGTCAGCGGACTCTACCGCGAAAAACGCCTGCCCGAGATCGTGGAGCTGAAAGACCATCCGTGGTTTGTGGGCGTGCAGTTTCATCCGGAGCTGAAATCCAGGCCCCTTGCTCCGCACCCGCTTTTCAGGGAATTCGTGGCCGCCGCCGCCAGGCATAAGGTTCCGGCGGACGCCGAGGCGGTTCGAGCATGACACAGACGGCCGTCCGGGTGAAGAACGCGGTTTTCTCCAATGAGGCCCCGCTGGTCTACATCGCCGGGCCCTGCGTCATTGAATCCCTGAAAAGCTACGCCGCCGAGGCGGCAAAACTCAAGGCGATGTTCGCCAAACTGGGGACTGCCTTCGTGCTGAAAGCCTCGTTCGACAAGGCCAACCGCACGTCCCATGCCGCTTTTCGCGGCATTCCCATTGAGACCGCGCTGGATTTTCTGCGGGACCTTAAGAACCGCCTCCAGACGCCGGTGCTGATAGACGTGCATGAACCTTCGCAGGCGGCCCGCGTGGCCGAGGTGGCCGATATCGTGCAGGTCCCGGCCTTCCTGTGCCGCCAGACGGACCTGATCATAGCCTGCGCCGAAACCGGCCGGGCGGTGAACGTAAAGAAAGGCCAGTTTTTGGCGCCGCGCGACATGGGCAACATAATCGCAAAGATAGAATCGCGCGGCAACCGGAACATACTCCTGACCGAGCGCGGCTACTGTTTCGGCTACGGCGACCTGGTGGTGGATATGCGCGGCATCGAGCTCATGAAAGATTTCGGCTACCCGGTGATATTCGACTGCACGCATTCCGTGCAGAAACCCGGGGCGCTCGGCAAGGCCACCGGCGGGGACGTAAAGCTGGCCCTGCCGCTGGCAAAAGCGGCCGCGGCTCTTAAAATAGCGGGCATATTCTTTGAGGCGCATCCCAACCCCGCCAAAGCGCTCTCGGACGGGCCCAATTCATTCAGGCTTGATACCGTGCCGGCCGCGGTCAATGCGCTCAATCAGCTGGACAGGCTGGCGATGAAATTGAAGAAGGAAGAAGTGAAGGGTTTGAGGGTCTAAGGGTATTAGGGTATAAGGGTATTGTGGTTAAGCGCGTACAGGGTTGTCGCCGTTCCCCTAAAAACCTTAACCCCTAAAACCCTTTCTGTTACGAGGAGTAAAATCATGAAATGCTTGAACTGCGGGCAGGAGAACAGGGCAACGCTTAAATTCTGCAAAAAATGCGGCAGGGACCTTACCGCCCCCCCAATCTGGTTCCCGGACTGGAAGTGGCACTTGAAGACCCTTTCCTGGATTTATATCTCGGTAACGGCGCTTTTTTTTGCCGTGAGCTACCTTCTGCACAAGCTCCCGCCGCCTTATAATCAGCGCCAGATCCCGGCTGAAATGACCCCCTGGCTCAACCCGCATAAAGTGCCGGCGCCATGAAGAGAATGAAAACGGTTTCAGACGCTTTTATAATCGGCTTCGCCAGGGCCGTGATAACCGGCGAAGCCGCCGCGCTTAAATTCGCGGCCAAAGGCCTGGGGCATGATTTTGTCAAAGCGATAAGGCTGTTTTTAGCCGCACGGGGAAAGGTCGTGGTTATCGGCGTGGGCAAATCTGGGATTATCGCGCGCAAGATCGCTTCCACCCTGTCCTCGACCGGAACGCCCAGCGTCTATATTCATCCGGTGGAATCGCTCCACGGCGACATGGGCCTTATCGCCAAAGAAGACGCGATACTCGCTCTTTCCTATTCCGGCGAGACCGAAGAGACGACCAGGCTGCTCGCCCTGCTGGCCAAAGAAGGCTTAAAGATAGTTTCGCTGACCAATAACCCGGGCTCAAAACTCGCCCGCTGTTCGGACATCATCCTGACGCTTAACGTTCGGCGGGAAGCCTGCCCCTATAACGTAGTTCCCACTTCGTCAACGGCCGCGATGCTTGCCGTCGGCGACGCCATAGCCGTCACGCTGATGAAAATAAAAGGTTTCGACCGCTCAAGTTTCGCCCGCCTGCACCCCGGCGGAAATCTCGGGAAGCTCTTAAACCTGCGCGTGGGCGGCCTTATGCATAAAGGCGCCGCAAATCCCGTCGTGACAGCCGGCTCTACCGTCAAAGCGGCGCTGGCCGTCATGACCAGGACCCGCGCCGGCGCCACTTCGGTCGTGGACGCGCGCGGAAGGCTTAAAGGATTTTTCACGGACGGGGATTTGCGAAGGTATCTTCAGTCGCCCGACGCAAGCCTGGAAATTAAAATAGAGAAGGTCATGACCGCGAAGCCTGTCTGCGTCACTCCGGATACCATGGCCATAGAAGCCGCCAAAATCATCTCGTCGAAGAAAATAGACAACCTGCCGGTTATCGCGCGCGGGACAAAGCGCCCGATAGGTATTCTGGACGAAAAAGATCTTTTAAAAGAGGGCCTCATCTGAAAATTGCCCTGCAATTTTCAGATATTTATTCGCCTATCAAACAACTATCGCTGTGTGTTATACCAATGAACGCCTGTGAAATATTGCATCGCCGGCCAGGAAAGAGCCCGAAAAAATCAGTTCCAACTGAAACTTCCATGTTTATTTCTCTGTGCCTTTTCGTCTGGATGCTCGCCGCCGCCGGCTGCTCGGACAAAGACAAAAGCGGCGCCGCGGCCGAAGGCGCCGGCCTGCTCAGGGGGGTGCGCGTTTCGCAGATAGACGCCAATATTTCCAACTGGACCCTTGACTCAAAAGCCGCAAGACTTGAAGAAAGCGAGACGCGCATCTATTTTGAGGAGCCAAGGATCAAATTTTTTGAAAAGAACGAAGTTTCGTCGGAGCTCAAGGCCGACACGGGATTCCTGGACCTGCTGAAAAAAGACGCCGAGCTTGCCAGGAACGTGCTGGTGGTCTCAAAGGCGGAACAGCTGACGCTTGAGACCGCCAGGCTTTTTTTCAGCTCCGAAAAGAACAAGATCTGGACCGACGAGGAAGTTACGATCCTGCGGGGCAGAAACGTCATACGCGGCCTCGGGTTCACGGCCAATCCGGATCTGTCGGAGATAGAAATAACCCGGCAGGAGACCAAAGTGAACCAGCCGTCGGACATTCCCGCCGAACATTTCGGCCCTCCAAACGGCCGGCGGGCAAGCGGGTCCGCCGGGAAGTTTGGCGGAAAAAGCCGGAAATTCCGTCAAAAAGCCAGCGGTAAAAAATGAAAAAGATCTATCCGCTCCTTATCCTGGCGTTCTTCGCCTCCCCGCTCAGAGCGGATACGGCTGCCGATTTTCTGATGGGCTCGGTGGTTAAAAGCGATAAGTGGAAGATGGACCGCGTCAAGAACCGGGAGACGTTCGACGGGAACGTTTCCTTCCGCAACGCCGCTTATAATCTTAAAACCGATTACGCCGTTTATGACCGCAAGCCCCGGCTCTGGACCCTGAAAGGCTCCGTCTACTGCCTGCGGAAATTTAAGGACGGTTCCAGCATAGAACTCAGATGCGAGCGCGGAGATTATTCCGAAGCCATGGAAAAAGCCAGTCTTTACCGCGGAGCTGAAAGCATAAAAATAAAATACCTGGACCCGCTCGGCAAGGCCCTGCGCGGTAGCTGCGACAGGATAAACGCCCAGGAAAGCGCCGCTTCCATAGATTTCATCGGGAACTTCCGCCTGGCGACCGAAAACATGCGGATATTTTCGGACTACGGCTTTTACGACAACAAGGAGCAGTCGTTCCTGCTTCACGGCTCTACGGCCGCCGTGCCGCAGCCGCCGGGCAAAGCCCGGCTGAGTCCCAAACCCCTGGCGCTGGGCGACAGGGAAGGGTATGACTTCGCGCTGACCGGGGAAAAAATAAAATTTTTAAAGGACACCGGAGAGGTGAAACTGTATAATGATGTCGCCGGCTGGGTAAAAGCCGGAAAAACGCGTTAATTCATGCAACTCAAATCAGAACTGCTTGAAAAAAGTTTCAGCCGCCGGAAAGTCGTCAACGGCGTAAGCCTGCAGATTAATTCCGGGGAAGTCTGCGGGCTTCTGGGGCCTAACGGCGCGGGAAAGACCACGACCTTCCACATGCTGGTAGGGTTCCTTGCGCCTGATTCCGGGAAAGTTTTTATAGACGGCCGCGATGTCTCCAAAGTCCCGATGTACCTGCGGGCCCGCGGCGGGATAGGCTACCTTGCGCAGGAGCCGACGGTGTTCCAGGGGCTTACGGTGGAAGAAAACCTTGTGGCGATACTTGAGCGGACCATCAAAGACAAAGCCGCGCTCGCCGGCCGCGTGGACTCCCTTTTAACCGAATTCGGCCTGATGAAGCTTAAGAAGCAGAAGGCGTGGTCGTTGTCCGGCGGCGAAAAGCGGCGGCTGGAAGTGGCCCGGGTGATGATCAACGAGCCCAGGATAATCCTTCTGGACGAGCCTTTCGTCGGCATAGACCCGATCACGGTCAGCGAGCTTAAGAATATTATCCGTCATCTCAAGAACAAGGGGATCGGGGCGCTGATAACCGATCACAATGTCCGCGAAACCCTTTCCATCACGGACAGGTCATATCTGATCTACGAGGGCCGCATCCTGATAGACGGCCCCGCCGAAATCCTGCTGAACGACCCCAAAGCCAGAGAATACTACCTCGGCTGGGATTTCAAGATGTAAACCCCGCCAAGCCGGGGTTTAAAAACCCACCAACTCCTGAAAACCGGCTGATAACGCCGTTTTCAGGAAGCAAACCACGTCCTGTCCATTTAATTTGGAATGTTTTTTTGCGTAGATCTGTTGACCCCACGTGTGGGCCTCACCAGAGAGACCGACCCGGTAAAGATAGAAAAAGACCTGATGGCGCACATAGAAAAGAAAGACTGGATCTGGTCCGCGCACGCCCTGATCCTGCACGGCAGCGCCGTCTGCCGCGCCCGCGCGCCCCTCTGCGGAAAGTGCCCGCTCTCGGCGCTCTGCCCGAAAAAAATATGAGCCCGGAATATGAGCCCCCGCCCTTGACAACCTGAAACTGTCTGCTATACTGTAAATATAGGGAATGCAGCAGGCGAATCAGCGTTCGCCTTTTGCAGCGGTCGCATTTATATGATGAGCAAATTGGCGGTAATTGCGCTTTGTGTTTCATTTCTAAATTCTTTCTCTTTTGCTGAAAACAGTAAAAATGCTTCTGCTACCCCCCCCCTGTAAATCCTGCCGGAAAGCCGTCGATTCCGGCAAGAAAAAGTCCGCAATAAGGATTTCACAAAAACCGGGTTCCGTTCTCTTTGACGGCGTGGACCCCAATCTCCCGGCCAAAGACTTCGCCCTGGATTCCTCCAACCCCGCCGTGCTGACCGGCGGCGGCCTGCTGGATTTGAAGGCCGCCGAGCCGGATCTCATTAAAGTCAGCCCGGTAACCGACTTCAGCCTGGATAAACCAAGCACCCTTAAGTTCGCAAAGACCGCTCTTTTGCCTCAAAAAACCGAAGCGGCTTCAAATCCGGCGGGTTTCATATGCTCCACCTCGTCAATTAGGTGCACTGACTTAAACCTATTAGAGACTATTACCATTCCAAGGGCCGAGGAGGCACTGGCAAAGGCAAAGGAGGCATTGGTTATAGCTGAAGAAGCGTGTGACCGGGATCCGAAGTTGTGCGTCTTTGTGCCCACATATGAACAAAATGTCGCGGGTGCAAGAGAGGTGTTGCAGTGCGCCCAGGTCCAGAGGACCGCGGCTAAAGAGAAATGCGGTTCCACTTCATGGTTCCTCGGCTCATGGTTTGAAGATGCTAAGACTGTCGGGAATTGGCTTGGAGAAAAAGCGGGGGAGGCCGGAGCTTGGGCCAAAGAAAAAACAGATGATGTAAAAGATTGGTTTTCCCCTCCCGATTATAACCCTATCGCTCAGTATGCAACAGCGGAAGATATTATAAAGTATAAAGATCGCACAGAAGAGCTCGATGAATTGCTTGCTAAAAACCAAAAAGACGCTGAAGGAATGAATTTTTTTCAATGGGTCAATAGTGTCCGCCCTTATGGCGGGAAGTGGGATTATAAAAATAATAAAGATTTTAAAGACGAATATGGGGAAACGTTTATCTACGCAGGACATGTCATAACGGCTGAAAATTTTGGAAACATAAACTTCGGCCGCACCGGGGAAGCGCGCGGCTCCTGGCTTGTAATTCTGGAAGGAGGAGCTGGAATAATTCAGGTAATTACCCATTTCTTTGACCTGAAGAATCCTTTTCAATATGGACCAGGCACCTTTTTTGACGACCCAAGGGACCAATACTGGATGGAATACGGCTATAAGCATGATTTCTATACGGGGAAATAACAATGCTTAAAAAAATATTGACTAAATCGCTGAAGTTCCTGAAAATGGTTTTCCTGACGCTGATAAGCGTCTTAGGCCTGATTTTGGTTAGTATACTGATATGGACTATTTACCGGAGCCTCTTTTGGGTTACTGATGAAGAAAATTTTATTAAAAACAGGGCCAAATTTGTAGAGATTGTAAATAGGTGTAACGGGGACAAAAGAGTTGTATGGGTTGAGGAGTCATCAGGAAAATTAACCCAGTTGAACCACTTTAGTATAGATTATAAGAATGGTGTAGAAATAGAGTCCACTGGAATGGGCCTTAAAACAAGATTGGCAAATCTGGATGAACTATATAACTACTATGGTCTCAAAAAAGAGGAAGTTCAGTGGTATGTGGAAAAACTAAAAGAGGTAAATTATTCATCCCTGGAGAAAGATGAAATGTGGGTCGCAAGTGGTGTAAATAATCAGATTGTTGAGTTTGGAAAAAGATATTCTGATCGTGGAATAATTTACAACCCGCAAAACGAAATGCTCAGCAAGAGAAATCTCGAGCGGGACTGGAAAAAATTTGAACGGATTGAAAAGAACTGGTTCGTATTCATCCGGCGTTGACGGTTAAGTGAGGCTCCCCCGGCGGGAGCCGGGGGCTTCCCCGAGTTTCAAAAAAGCCTGGCGTCCTTCGGACGGGCCGCCTCCATCCCCCGGCAGGAGCCGACGGTTTTACTGCGGCATAATAAGACGTAACGGGACCGGCAATTGCAATGCTTAAAGAAACGCTGAAAGAACTGCTGCACTTCTGGAAAATACTTTTTCTGGCAGGCGCGGGCATTGTTGCGCTTCTCATTATATATCAGCCGATTGACTATTTTTTTATTCGTAAGGGCGGTAAACACCTTGAAGCGCAAACCGGCGGACTCAAGGATCATTTCCTGAAAAATAGGGCTCAGTTTGAAGAAATATTAAACAGGCTTAACGGCGATAAAAGAATCTTCTGCATTGGCCGGAGCGGCCCAGGCAAGACGATTATAAGGAAATTTGATGTAAATAGAAAAATGGAGATTATTGAGACAATTCCTTATTCAGCCGGCGTGACAGTATTAAACGATTTCCGGATCGGCTATTACGGAATTGACAGGGACATAATTAGAATAGACTACATCGGAAACCGGCCGGATATTAATCGGATAAACCCCGCTGATCTCAATGAACTGTACGGGTATTACGGCCTAAAAAAAGAGGAGGTTCAGTGGTATGTGGATAAATTAGGCGCGCTTAAATACGACACCGCCAGAAAATCTGAAATCCCGGTCGAAGACGGCGTAAAAAATAAGGTTGTTGAATTCAGGAAATCCGCCGTTGACCGCGGGATAATCTACAATCCCGAAAACAAACTGCCCGGAAAACGGCCGAACGGCCGTTATAAATTCTGGGAAGTATTTGAGCGGATTGATAACAACTGGTTTTTATATATTGGGGAAAGATAGCGGTTTTCTAATCCGGCCCCGGCGGCATCGGGTAAATATTCAGTAAACCCGTCTCTGCCCTGCTGAAAATTCCCCCAGCAATTTCGCGGCTGTTTGCGGAATTGCTGGACGATATATAGGGTTTTGTGAGTAGACATCTTCAACCTCCATTTAAGAGTTAATGCCCCTCTCAGAACCGAACGTGACCATTTCGGTCATTCGGCTCCCCGAGAACACATCCTAATGCGAGGACAGCGTATATGTTAAATGATATATCTTTGGTCTCGGCAAAGGGTTGTACTTTAGAAAGCGATCGAATTGCTCCCAGTTATAACTTTTCTTCTGGCTTCGCCCACAGCTGTCCGGTTAAAATTGAAACAACAATGGTTGCTCTTGACAACGTATTTTGGCAAGCCTTGCCTCGTTTAAATTCAGCAAATCAATAAGCGAAATTCTCTCCATCAGCATTTCCTGCACTATCCTGTGCAGATAAAATATTGAGAAGCGGTATTTCGTCTGGTATTTTATATACGTCAGCAACAGATAGTAGCACATGGCTGTCCAAACCTGTGTCATTACCGCGTTCGGAGAAGTTCCCAGAAAAGTTTTTATTTTTAGATTCTGTTTTATCCACTTGAAAAATATCTCTATCTGCCATCGGGCTTTATAGACGTGCGCTATGGTGGATGCGGCCAAGCTGAAATTATTGGTCAGAAATTCAAGTATGACATCCCGCTCCGGATCATAATAACGTATCAATCTGAGTTTATCCGGATATTCTTTCGCTGTATAAAAACCTGAAGGCGTTATAGAAAGCTTTACTGATATTTATACAATGGAACCACGCGAAGTCTGTATACCCCTTATCAAAGCAGTATATGCTGTCCGAAACTATGATTTTCCCGTAAAAAGTCGGAACAGCCAACGGGAAAGTCACGCGACCCTATAATTGTAGCAAAAAAGGCAGGCGCAATTTCTGAAAATGACCGGAAAAACTTTCGGCGGATTTGCTTTGGCGGCTAAAATCTGGCATAAGTACGACAAAGGAGCAGATATGTTCAGATTGAGCGACCACCAGGGTAAACTGTTTGACGCATACGGCCTGATGACCCCGCAGAAGAAAGCCGCCTGCGAGAAAAGCTGGGCTGGACCGTTTCATGAGAAGGCGCTGCCTATTCTATTTGGAGCCGAGCCTGAGTTCGCGGAGCTCTATGACGAGCGTATGGGCAGGCCCAATTGTCCGGTCGCCCTACTGGCGGGCCTGCACATATTGAAAGAGATGAACGACCTGACGGACATGGAGGCGCTTGGCGCTTTGGAATTTGACACGCGGTGGTGGTATGCGTTCGGGCTTGAGCCGGATGATGCCAGGCTGTGCCAAAAGACGCTGCACAATTTCCGCGGGGCCGTTATGCGACATGGGAAAGGGTCTGTCATATTCAGGAAAACGACCGATGCGCTTATTTCCGCGCTTGGTATCGGCGTAACAAGGCAGCGGCTTGATTCCACGCATATCCTGTCAAATTTCGCGGTATTGAACCGGCTTGGGCTGTTTTGCGAAACGATGCGCGTTTTCCTGCATGCGCTGAAAAAGACGGATAGCGGCCTCTACGAGAGCGTGGGCGGCGGGATACTGAAACGCTACAGCGATGATTCGCGTTATAGTGACGCCCGCAGGGAAGAAGGGCGCAGGCGGCTGGCGGTGGCGGCGCGGGATTTATACCGGCTGGTTGAGCGGTTTAAGGGCAATGCCGCAGTGGAAAAGCTCAATGAATACGGCCTTATGAGGCGGCTGTTATCGGAGCAGTGCGAGATTTCAGATAAGCCGGAGCCGCCGGCGGAAGGCGATGACGATGGCTGTGAACCGCCGGTTCCGGTAAAGCTGAAAATTCCGAAAGAAGTTGAAAGCGAAGGGCAAAGGCTATGAAGCGCAGATTGCCGAGAGCTGCGTGGAAAGCAATCCCGTTGAACTGATAACGGAGGTGCAGGTGACGCCGTCAAGCGGGAGCGACAGCGCGGCGCTGATGCCTGTCCTGGAATCGCTTGAGAAAAGCGGGCATAAGCCGGAGGAACTTATTGCCGATACAAACTACAGCGGCGCCAAAAATGCGAGCGAAGCCGCCGGGCACGGTGTGAATTTATGCGCTCCCGCGCCAGCCAGAGGCAAACCTTTGCCTGGAGTGAATTATCCGGTCCCCGCCGATAAATGCCCCGCGCAAAGAAAAGAAGCCGGTGAATGGCTTAAATACCGGGAGGCACAGCAGCCTGAATTTGGGGAGCAATATGCTCCCCGCGCCGGGATAGAGGGGACCAATTCGGAGTTGAAACGGCGGCACGGATTTCGCAAGCTGCGGGTACGCGGCGGTGAGCGCGTAAAACTGGCGGCGTACTTTAAAGTGACGGCGTGCAACCTGAAACGGGCGCTGGGTTATTGGAATCTGCAGCGCCTCAAATCTATTCAGGCAGTTGAGGGCGCTGTTGCGTGGGTTTAGCGGCATTCCCTCAAAGTATCGGAGGGTAAGCCGCGAAGTTGAAACGGAGTGGCTGGACCGGCCGGGGAAGCGCCATAAAGCCATCGCAGTGCAAAAGAACCCCAGATGCAGTACGCCGCAATCCGGATACCGGTACAGCTTTGCCCAAAAACGGGCGAGGCGTCCGGCAGAGCAACGGAAGCGGCGAAGATAGTGCGGATTTTTATCCGGGAATTTACGCCGGAAAGGCACTTTTTACGAATGAATCAA
>JACQYT010000014.1 GCA_016208085.1 Elusimicrobiota bacterium
AAAAAATTAAATGGCGCGTAAAATTCTGCATTTCGGAGTTTTTTGTCGGAGATTTTGATGTTCCTGAACCAGCAGAGTTGAACCGGTGGCCACCGGCTGATTAAAACACCGCCCCGGCTTGCTTCGCTGCGCCCGGGCGGTCTTTTCTGTTATTTTTTTGTCGCCACCGGAAGAGGCAGAAACGACCCATACAACAAGGAAGCTAAGGCCGGGACAGCCCGGACAAGCCGGGCAGACCCGGCCTTAGCCGCCTTATTTTATCCCGCCCGCCCATTTGCGCGCTTTTACGCCGCGCAAAAGCGCACATTTACCCCGTAAAAAGAACAGGACAATGAGTGTAAAATTATGTACAATTTAATCATGAAGCGCTACAACATGGTTAAGGCCGCCAAACTCCTGGGCATAACACGGCAAACCTTATATAACTGGATTACGCGCGGGTGGGTAAAACCCGGCCGCGATTATAAGGATTTCCCGGTCTTCACAGAGGCGGATATGCGCAAGATCAAAAAGTGGAAAGAGACCATAAGGTAGCCATGAAAACAGCCCTATATCTTAGAGTTTCAACAGAGGACCAAGCCAAGGAAGGGTATTCCCTTGAAGTGCAAAGGGAAACCCTTGAGGCCTTTGCCAAGCGCGAAGGCTTTGAGGTTTATAAGGTTTACTCGGACGACGGCATTAGCGGTTACACCTCGGACAGGCGGCCCGAACTTGCCGCACTTTTGGCTGACGCCAAAGGCGGCAAGTTCGGGCTGGTGCTGGTGTCCAAACTGGACCGCTTCAGCCGTAACCTGAAAGACCTCTTAAATTTGGTGGACGAGCTTTGCAGTTATGGAGCGGGCTTCAAATCCGCGGGCGAGCCGTTTGACACAACAACCTCTGCCGGTAAGCTTATGTTCCAGCAGCTTGGCAGTTTCGCGGGGTGGACTTTGCCGCAGTCTTGCGCCACTATGGACACAATTCAATGAACAGGTTTGAGCGCAACCGCATTGCCGAGCGCGTATTCCCCGGTATGGTCAACCCGCTGATTCCCGATCCCGAATTCAAGAGCAAGGAACAAGGTAGCACAGGCTTCGGTAGCACAGGCTTCCAGCCTGTGCAGAAAGATTTGTTTGTCACCCGGCGAAACCTCCCTCACTGGCAGATAGGAGGCTTCACCTACTTTGTTACTTTCCGAACGAAAGGCATGGAATTATCTTCCGCCGCTCGCAAACTGGTTTTGGATGCGTGCCTCTATTTCGATGGTCAGCGATACGTGCTCTGGTCCGCGGTTGTCATGCCGGATCATGTCCACCTTCTGTTTCAGCCCAGAGAAATGATGGATCAGGCTTCGGTAGGTAGCACAGGCTTCCAGCCTGTGTGCATGCACAGCCAAGATGGCTGTGCTACCAAATGGTGGCCGCTCTCCAGAATTTTGCACTCTATTAAGTCCTATACGGCAAACCGCATCAACAAGATGCTTGGGTATACAGGGATGGTCTGGCAGGACGAGAGCTTTGACCGGATTGTCCGGGATGAGGGCGAGTTCCTGGAAAAATGGGATTACATCCGCAACAATCCCGTAAAAAACCAGCTTGCGGAGTCGCCAGAGAAATGGGTTGGTTTTTATGAATGCACAGGCAAGATGCCTGTGCCACCAGATGGGAAACTGGGGACATAGCACTTATGAATACACAGGCAAGATGCCTGTGCCGCCAGAAAAGTAATTTACTAAAAAAATGTCAAGCAACAAAGTAGATCCCAAATATGTAGAACTTCCGGAACCCGCAGGGCGGAGGAATGTCCACATCATCACTTTCGGATGCCAGATGAATGAGGCGGACTCGGAATTGATAGCAGCGGCGTTCGCCTCGCGGGGCTTTGGGCTGACGAAAGAGCTGTGCAGCGCGGACGCGGTGGTGGTCAACACCTGCACAGTGCGCCAGAAGGCCGAGGACAAGGCCATGTCCCAGATAGGCCGGCTCAGGAACTGGAAGCGGGAGCATCCCGGCGGAAAGCTGTTTGTCGTCGGCTGCGCCGCCCAAAGACTCGGAGGGAAATTAATCAGGAGCAAATTCCCGTTCGTGGATTTAGTCATCGGCGCAAAAAGCATAGACCGCGTGGACGCGGTCGTGGAAACCTATTTCGGAAAAATAGTCACAGGTCACAGGTTACAAGTCACAAGCCAGAGCGGTAGCACGGCAGTTCGGATTTCCGCCCCTCATCCCTCAGCCCTCAGCTTTCAGCCGTCGCCGGTTTCCGCCTATGTGACCATCATGCGCGGCTGCTCGCTTAAATGCTCCTACTGCGTGGTGCCCTCGGTCAGAGGCGAGGTAAGCTGCCTGCCTCCGGAGGAAATACTTAAACAAACGAAAGCCAGAACCGATACCGGCGCGCGGGAAATAATCTTCCTGGGCCAGACCGTCAATTCCTACCGTCACGGGGAAACCTCTTTCGCGGAGTTCCTCGGACGCGCGGCGGAAATGGAAAAAGTCAAAAGAATACGCTTCATGAGCCCGCACCCCGTTTATTTTGATGACGAATTCTTCCGTCTCTTCGCCGAAGAGCCGAAGATCGCCCGCCACATCCATCTGCCGGTGCAGAGCGGCTCAGACCGCATGCTGAAAGCCATGCGCCGCGGCTACACCAGGGGCCGGTACCTGGAAATATTGGACAAGCTTAAAGCCGCAGCCCCGGATCTCGCGGTGTCCACGGATTTTATAGTCGGCTATCCGGGCGAGACGGAGGAGGATTTCAGGGAAACCCTGTCGCTTGCTAAAGAGGGAGGGTTTGCTTTTGCATTCTGCTTTAAGTACTCGCAAAGGGCGGACGTCAAGGGCCTGGCCCCCGACAGGCCCGAAAAAGAAATAGAAGAGCGCCTGGAGCGTTTGCTTTGCGAGGTCAAAAAGAATTCGCGTGACATTTTGAACTCAAGAATTGGTAAAATGGAGGAAGTGCTCCTTGAGACCGAAAATTCCGGGAGAACGTCGGCCGACTTCAGCGTGAAGCTGAACGCCGCGACCGGACTCAGGGCCGGGGAACTTGTCAGGGCGGAGATATACGGCGCGCAAAAGAACGTTTTAAAGGGAAGGCTTATACCATGACAAAGAAAAACCGCAGGGTTTTTAAAGAGAGAAGGGAGCATGTGCGGCTGCCCATGCTGCACGGCATACTTGAGCCGGTGGAACTGGAATTTTACACCAAAGACAGCTCCGGCAGGTCCAGGCCGCAGCCGGCCATTCTTTCCGACCTTTCCGCCGGCGGCATGAGACTTATCACTTTTCTTGCGCCGCCGCACTCCAAAGAACTCAACATCATCCTGAAGCTTAACGGCGTAAAGGAAATACCGCTCACGGGCCGCATTTCCTGGGTCAAAGAAAAGGGCGGCGTGTTTATGAACGGCATCTCGTTTTCCGGCATCAGCCATGAAGCCAGGAAGTGCATCAGCGGCATGGCCGAGGATTACGCCGACTGCGACACCCGCACGGCCCTTAAACTGCCGGAAGTCTGCGTGAAGAACTGCAAGGCCCAGGGCCTTTGCAATAAGCCGCAGAAAGACGAATTGCTGTTTAAGGCGAAGAAGTAGACGGAAAACAGAATACAGAACACAGGATTAAATTTATTTTCCCTGTATCCTATCAATGCTTCCATCCATTAAACCCATCACACTGATGGGGGCCAACGCCTCCGGCAAAACCGAACTCGGGGTTAAACTTGCTAAAAAGATAGGGGGAGAGCTTGTCTCCGCGGACTCAAAACAGATCTATAAATACCTCTCGGCCGGAACATCAAAGCCCAGGGGGCAGTGGACGCAAACCGCGGGCGAAAAGGCCTATCTTGTGGACGGAGTGCCCTATCACCTGGTGGACACGCTGGACCCCAGAAGCTCCTACGACGCTGGAACTTTTGTAAAGGACGCCAAAAGCCTGCTGGCCCGGATAAGCGCCGCCGGCAAAACGCCCATAATAGCGGGCGGCACCGGCATGTATATCCAGGCGCTGTGGAACGGCCTTGACCAACTGCCGGGCGCGGATGTTTCCTTGAGAAAAACCCTGGCCGAGACCGCCCGTACAAAAGGCAAAGAGGCGCTGCACTCCGAGCTGGCCGCCCTTGATCCCAAAGCCGCCGCCATGATACCGCCCGGCAATATCCAGCGCGTTATGAGGGCCCTGGAGATAACAAAACTGGCGGGCAGGCCGGTCTCCCAATTATGGTCTGGCAGTTTTTTCAACGCGCTGCCGGTCCATCTGGGAAAATTCGTCTTTATAAAATGGAAGAAGGAAATCCTGAACGAGAGGATAAAGAGCCGCACCGCCGCCGTTTTCGACGCCTGGGCCGAAGAGACGGCGGCGCTGCTCAAGCGCGGTTATCCCGAAGATGCGCCGGGCCTTAAATCGCTCGGCTATCCGCAGATGCTGGATTTTCTTTCAAACAAAATATCAAGGGCGGAGGCCCTGCATGCCATTGTCATGCTTTCCATGGCTTACGCCAAGCGCCAGAACACCTGGTTCGCCAGGTATAAAAACGCCCTTAAGCTTGAATTTGAGGTTCCCGCCGATTACGACACGGAACTCTTATCGGAAAAGATAATAAAATGTTGAAGCAACATTTTATCCTACCCGGCCATGAAGGGCGGGGTATATTAAAAATTTTTGCGGCAAAAATTTTTAATAAAGGCTGGTAACTGAACACCTTGAAAACAACACTCATAGCCGTCGCGCTTAAGAGGAAACCCGGCAGCCGCGCGGGCGACGCGTCAAAACCGCGCCCGCCGCGTTGTATTGGCGGGGCATATAACCGGCGGCCGGCTGAAGGCTATTGCGACCCGGCGGTGGCGCTGGAAGAGCTGGTCCGGCTGGCCGAGACGGCCGACCTCCAAGTGCTTGCGAAATTCCTGATCCGGCTGCCAAAGTATAACCCGGCCACGCTTATCGGCTCCGGCAAAGTGGAAGAGCTCGCCAGGCACGTGGCGGACGCGAAACCCGGCCTGATTATTTTCGACGACGAACTTACGCCCGCCCAGCAGCGGAACCTTGAGCGCGCGCTGGGCGTGCCGGTGATAGACCGCACCTACCTGATACTTGAGATTTTTTCCAGGCGCGCCCGGACCCGGGAAGGCAAATTGCAGGTCAGACTGGCCCGGTTTTCTTACGGGTTGTCGCACCTTACCGGCAAAGGCGCGGCCATGGGACAGCAGCACGGCATGATAGGCGAGCGCGGCCCCGGCGAACGCCAGCTGGAATACGACAGGCGCACCCTGCGCGACAAGATAACCGCTCTGGAGAAAGAGCTGGATTCCATCAGGAATGAACGCGCCATCCAGCGCAGGAACAGGGACGCCGTCCCCATGCCGCAGGCGGCCATCGTGGGCTACACCAACTCCGGCAAGTCCACCCTGCTCAATTTCCTGACGCGCTCAAAACACGCCATCTACACGGACGACAAGCTCTTCGCGACGCTTGACCCCACCACCAAGCGCGTGCGCCTGCCGGGAGGCGGCTGGGCCCTTTTCACCGACACGGTAGGCTTTATCCAGAAGCTGCCTCACAACCTGGTGGCGGCCTTCCGTTCCACGCTGGAAGAAACGGCTTACGCCGACCTCATCCTGCACCTCCACGACCTAGCCTCGCCCCAGCTGAAGCTCCAGCACGAGGCGGTCCGGAAAACGCTTAAAGAGCTGAACCTGGCCGGGATACCGGTGCTCAACGTTTACAACAAGATAGACGCCGTGCCCGGCGGCCGCCTCTGCCCGGAGGCCCTGCGGCGTCTGCGCCCGGTCTTCGTTTCCGCCCTCACCGGGGAGGGGATCCGGGAACTGCTGGCCCGGGTGGAAACACTCCTTAACTCCAGATGGGGGGACTATGAGCTGGCCCTGCCGACGGCCAGGCAGAAGCTCCTTTCCGAGATCTATAAAAGCGCCATGGTCAAAAGCGCGGTTTACGGCCCCAAACAGATAAATATAAATTTTAGGGCCACCAAAGAGAACTATAAACGCATCTTAAAATTGTCGGCCTGATATTTTCCCGCCCGCTTCCCCATATTTTTATATAATCTGGATTATGGTGAAAACGGCGCTCCTGTTGATTGCAAGCTATCTGCTGGGCGCCGTCCCCACAGGTTATCTTATAGGCCGGTTAAAAGGAATAGACATCAGAAAATACGGCTCCGGCAATCCCGGAACGGCAAATGTTTACAGGGTCATGGGCGCCAGCCCCGGTATCCTCACTTTCGCCACGGATTTTCTCAAGGGCTTCGCGCCGGTCATGATAGCGAGGCACTATTTTTATATAGAAAAGGGACACTGGTGGATACCCGTGGCCGCCGGCGCCCTGGCGATAGCGGGGCATATCTGGACGGTTTTTCTGGGTTTCAAGGGCGGCAAGGGCGTGGCCACCGCGGCCGGCGTTTTCATGGCCCTCCTTCCCTGGCCCACAGTCGGAGCTTTCCTCGTTTTCGGCCTGGCAGTGGCCGCCACGCACCATATCTCGGTCGGTTCCATGTCGGCCTCGGTCGTTCTGCCTGTCTTATGCCTCATACTTAACAAGCACGCCGAGCAAAAGCCGTTCACTATCATGGCTGTCGTCGTCTGCGCCGTTATTTTTTACACCCATATTCCGAATATCAGGCGCATTCTCAAGGGGCAGGAGCTTTCCTTCAAACATAAAGGAACCAGTGATGAAAAGAAGGCCTGAAAATCCGGCGCGCGGGCCGGGTTCCGGGAGAAAACGCCGGACCGCAACAGGAAAATTATGGAAAAAGACGAAGCTCCGCCAGGCGGCAAAGAACTTGAAGTAAAGATATATTCCATCGCCACCAGTCTGACGGAATCCATTATATTTCTGGACGAGATCGGCGGGTCGCGCATAATTCCCATCTGGATAGGCCCCATGGAGGCGCAGGCCATAGCCATCAGGCTGTCGGGCTACCCGTCCCCGAGGCCCATGACCCACGACCTCTTTTTTTCGCTTTTAAAGACCCTCGGGTTACGGGTGGAAAAAGTAAAGATCACCGACATCGTGGATAACACTTATTATTCTTTCATCTACATAACGGATAAGGAAGGCAAAAAAAGATTTGAAGTGGATGCCCGACCGTCCGACGCCGTCGCTCTGGCGGTGCGTTTCGGCTGCCCCATCTATATCAGCGAGGCGGTTTTCAAAAAGACGCAGGTCCTTTCAAAGCCCATCACGGAGGGGGAAGTGGAAAAATTTAAGCAGGAACTTAAAAATCTTAAACCCAATGATATTATAAGCCAGCTGCTTGACGCCCGCCAGCTCCGGCCCCGGGAAGAGAACGGCCCGGGCGGCCGGGAAGAAGACGAGGAGGAGGAAAAAGACGATGAACAGACTTGAGATAATCCGCGAGATCTCAAAACATCTCACCACGGAGAAAGACGCCAAGACCGCCGTCTTAAAAACTTTCGAGCTGATGGCCGGCGCTTTGCGCGCGAACGAGAAAGTGGTCATCTCCAATTTCGGCACTTTCAAAGTGAAGGAACGCATGCCCAGGGCGGCCAGAAATCCCAGGACCAACCAGCGGGTGATGGTGGGCCCGCGCAAGAGCATAAGATTCAAACCGTCGAAGAAGCTGACGAGAGGAATGCAGTGAAAGCAGGCAGCAGGTTGCTATGGCTGAGAAAAATTACTTCACCATAAACGAGATCTCAAAAAAAACCCAGGTGCCGGAGCATACCATCAGGTACTGGGAAGCTAAATTCAAACTTCTGCGCCCTTTACGGCTTTCAAGCGGCCACCGCCGCTACACCGCCGGGGACTTTGAAATAATAAGCGAAGTAAAAGACCTGGTTTTGATGAAAGGTTATACTCTGGCCGGCGCTAAAAAGATCATCTACTCCAGAAAAAAAACCAGGCCAAAGCTATCCCCCGCGCAGCCGTCCGCCGACACGCTACAGCTTCTTGAAGACATTAAAAAAGAGCTCCAGCGGGTAATAAAGGAATGCTAACCCGAAAATTGCAGCAATTTTCGGGCGCTCGTTCGCCTGTCTATCAACTTCGGGCCAATGGGTTTTACCAATGAACGCCCGTGAAATTTTGCATCGCCGGCCAGGTGAGAAATAATTGCTATAATTAAAGGTTGTTCCGCCATTTCACCCGCGTTATCGGGGCGTGGCTCAATGGTAGAGCGTTCGCTTGGGGTGCGAAAGATTCCGGGTTCAATTCCCGGCGCCCCGATAATTATCCTTTTCCCTTATGGACCCAAGAAGCCCCGGCTATCCCATCAGGGTGGGGTTGTTATACGGCCTTAAGCCTTCAGGCCATTACAGCGCCGCCCGGGCGCTGGCCGATTTTTTCCCGTCCTCCATAATAGAGCCCGTTTTCGTAAACCTCTCCGAAGTCTCACCCAATCTCGGCGCTTTTGTGGCTAAGACCTATCTGGAGATGCTGAACAAAACCCCCGCTGTCTGGGACTATGTTTATGACAATGATTTTATAGCCTTCGCGGCCAAGAGCATAAAAGCCGCGATCTTTCCTTACTTTTCAAAAAAGCTTATAGAAGTCTTGAACAAAAAAAACATCCAGGCCGTGGTTTCCACCCACGCGCTTTCCGCCATGCTTTTGGCCAAAAAAGACAAAGGCTTAAGGAACATCCCCCTGTTCGCGGTACTGACCGATTTTTACGCCCATTCCTACTGGCCGGCCAAGGGCGTGGAGCTTTACTTCTCTCCCGACAGGCTCGCCGAAGCGGGACTTAAAACGAACGGCGTGGAGCCGGCAAGAATAATCCGGACCGGCATACCGGTAAGGAAGGAGTTTTTGATACAGGCCGACGCTGGACAGAAACGAAAAGAACTGGGCCTGGCTCCGAATCTTTTCACGGTGCTTATTTCGGGCGGCAGCAAGGGGCTGGGCGAGATACTGCTGTCGGTGGAGACCCTTAAAAAATTTTCCGGAAAGCTCCAGGTGCTGGTCCTGTGCGGCGATAACAGGAAACTCTTCAACAAGCTTGAGAGATCCCTCCCTTACCGGAAAAATCTCAAGGTAATACATTTCGTGGACTCGCCCGCGGATTACTACACGGCCTCCGACCTTATCATAGGCAAGCCGGGGGGGGTGACGATAGCTGAAACCATGGCGCTCGCCAAGCCACTGCTCATATTCGCCCCTTTGCCGGGTCAGGAGGAGCGCAATACCCGTTTCCTTGTCAAAAACAAACTGGCTGATTTTGCGAAAGACCGCGCGCAGCTTGAAAGCGTGATACGGAAATATCTCCAGAACCCTTCGGCCCTTACGCAGTTAAAGAACAATATTTACGCCCTAGCCAGGCCGTACGCGGCCAGGGATATCGCGGCCAAGATAATGGAATATTTATTATTCCGCGCCACGGCGCTTTAAAAGTGTTATAATTTATAAACGGCAGTTTTAATCGGGGCGTGGCTCAGCTGGCTAGAGCGCTCGGTTCGGGACCGAGAGATCGCTGGTTCAAATCCAGTCGCCCCGATTTTTTATTTGTCCGAAAATTGCCGGGTAATTTTCGGAACCCGTCCGCCTGTTTACCGACTTCAGCCGATAGGTTTCACCCACAAATGCCTGTCAAATTTACATCGCCGGTCAGGCAAGAGCCCGAAAAATCCGAAGCGGATTTTCCGGGTTATTGCCTTGTCAAGCGAACCTTGCATAATACGGTTCTTTTTAGTATTATTTGAGCATACGGCCTTTTTTATGCGTGTTTTTTTTAAAATCTCGGGGCTGGTGCAGGGCATAGGCTACAGGTGGTTTGTAAGAGACACCGCTGCAAAACACCGCGTGACCGGCTGGGTCGGCAATTCGCGCGACGGCACGGTGGAAGGGCAGGCGCAGGGCGATAAAAAAGCGCTTGATGAATTTCTTCTGGAACTCAAAGAATCCCACTCCCGGGCCGAAGTGACCGGGACCGCAATAAGGGAATTGGAAGAGATAAAAGGAGAAACCGGGTTTACCATAGAATTCTCGGACTTGAGGTAAAAAACCATGGTTGAAGAAGAAAAGGAAATTACGGCTGAAAGTCCGGGAGACGCCACGAAGCCTCAGGAATGGCTTCCGGCTAAAAAAGTCAAAAAGGAAACATTAAGCGATATTAATATCGACTCCACCAACCAGTACATCAGAAAAATAAGCCAGATAGACCATAAGATCTCCCGGGAAGAGTCGCATGAACTCTGGAAAAGGGTCAAACGCGGCGACCGCAGGGCCAAAGACCGCATCATGGAGCTTAACCTTAAACTAGTCATTCCGATAGCCAAGCGCTTTCTCTATCCGGGCGCCGACCTGATGGACCTGGTGGAAGAGGGGAATTTAGGGCTTCTTCACGCCATAGAGAAATTCGATCCGCGCAAGGGCTACAGGTTTTCCACTTACGCGTCATACTGGATAGAACAGTACGTGAGAAGGTCCGTTGAGGAAAACTCAAAAACAATCCGCATCCCGCCGCACGCGTGGACGGCGCTGCGCAAATGGCTCAGGCAGTGGGACTCCATGCACGGCAAGCTCGGCCGCGATCCCACGCTGGCCGAGATGGCACGCAAGATGCACTGGACGGCGAACCAGGTGCGCACGGCCATTAACGCCTCGGAAATAGTCACGGGCCTCTCCTCCATGGAAACCCCGCTGACGGACGAGAACACCGACACCGTCGGGGATCTTCTGCAGGACAACGACTCGGGCACGCCCGAAAGCCTTATTTCCATACTGCGCCTGCATGACGAGCTTAAAGACGCGCTGGTGGAAATAGGCGAGCGCGAGCGCATGATAATAGAACTGCGTTATGGTCTCGTCGGCCAGACGCCGATGACCTTAAACGATATCGGCAGAAAACTCGCCCTTTCCCGCGAAAGAGTGCGCCAGATAGAAGAGCGCGCGCTGCTCAGGCTCCGCCGGGTGGCGGCCAGGATGGGCCTCATAGAGATGGGCCGGCGCCCCGACCACATGAATCTCCAGCCCGGCTGGAACCAGCCCAAGCTGAGGACCGATCTGCTGGGCGACGCCATCCCTTCAAAACCCTACGTGCCCAGGAAACATAATCCGGGCGGGAAAAACAAAAAATAATTTTAAAGGCGGCATAAAATGAGCGAAGCGCAAAGCGTCTCCGCGGCTGAAAACATAAGAGCGATAATACGCGATGTGCCGGATTTCCCCAAAACGGGCATAATCTTCAAGGATATAACGCCGCTTCTGGCAAGCCCGGAAACGTTCAGAGAAACAATAAGACTTATCGCCGGTAAATATAAGGGCCGCGGCATCACCAAGGTCCTGGGCATAGAAGCCCGGGGTTTCATACTGGCCGCGCCTATAGCCATGGAACTGGGCGCGGGCCTCATACCGGTGCGCAAAAAAGGCAAGCTCCCCTATAAGACCGTTTCGGCCGTTTACGCCCTTGAATACGGCGAAGACACTCTCCAGATGCACGAGGACGCGCTAAAGACCGGCGAGAAGGTCCTGATAGTGGACGACGTGCTGGCCACCGGCGGAACAGCCGCGGCCGTATGCCGGCTCGTGGAAAAGCTGGGCGGGAGAGTGGAATCCATAGCCATGCTTATAGAACTTGAGTTTCTGAAAGGCCGCGATAAACTTTCCGGCTACGAGCTGTTCTCGCTGATAAAGTACTAGCAGAAAGTCTAAAGTCGAAAGTTTAGAGTGTAGAGGAACAGCCTGGATATATAAAGCCGTTGTTGTTTCTTGCTCTCAACTCTCGACTCTACACTCTCAACTTGCAGTTATCGGCCCTCGTAGTTCAACGGATAGAACGGGAGTTTCCTAAACTCTAGATAGAGGTTCGATTCCTCTCGAGGGCACCAGATTTAAGAAAGGATAAAGAATGAGGGATAAAGGCTTAAGGGAGGAACAGATTCCCGCGGCCTCCGTCCTTCAGCCTTTAGCCTTAATCCTTCAGCCTTGGAGTTCATATGCCCGATTCAACCTGGATACACAGCGGCGCGGCCGAAGCCCCTAAAAAGCTGGATCTGGCGTTCGCCTGGATAAAGGAGCATCGCGAAACCGTCATCGGCTCGCTGGCCGTATTCTGCGGCGCAATAATATTCTCCTTATGGTTTTTGCTCCACTATTCGGACCTGCGCGAAGCGGCCTGGAAAAATCTTTTCATCGCCCAGCAGACCGGCTATATGGGTAATTTCAGCGAAGCCGCGAAACAGCTGGACGCTATCGGCGCCAATTATTCGAACACAAGCGCGTATGGATTCGCGATGCTGACCAAAGGCGACTTCCTCTTCAGGCAGAATAAATTCAGGGAAGCGGCCGGGGAATACGCCGCAGCGGCCAAGAAAGGAGCGAAGAATTTGCGCCCTTTCGCCGTTTATAATCTCGGCAAAGCCAGGGAAGCGGCCTCGGATCTGGCCGGCGCCCAGGCGCAATATAAGGATTTTTTGGCCGCCTACCCGGACCATTTCATGGCGCCGGAAGCGCATTCCGCTCTTGCGCGCGCTTACGAGCTTGCCCGGAACCCGGCGGAAGCCAAAACGACCTACGAAAAAATAGTCCTCCTTTATCCGGAAACTTCCTGGGCGGCCGGGGCTAAGGCCAAGCTGACTCCTGAAGTGAAGAAGTGACATATAATCAAATTATTACCGCCATATAACAATCTGAAAATTTACCCTTGACACTTCTGCAACCTTTTTGCAATAATAATCCTAGCTCTGTAAGAGGAGCCCCCCGGAAAGCATCCCGGGGGGTCCGCAAAACCCGAAGGGGGGAGCGGAGCGCCGATTTACGTGTCCGCCGGCGCAGTAGTGGCGGAAAGGCGCTTCTCCTTCAAGGCCGTAGGCCCCGCAAACGCGGGGCAGGCCCTAACTGGAGGACTTCAAAATCCCACCAGGGAGAGCGAGGACCGTATCCGCATAAGGTACGGAACTCCCCGCCGAACAGCTTAGGCGGGTCCGCCGGCGCAATAGTGGCGGAAAAGCCCCGTGCAACGGGGGCTTACGACAAAACAAGGAGGAGTATAAATGAAAAAAGTGATAGGAATACTTGTGGTGGTAGCGTTTGCCTCTTCAATAGCAAGCGCCGAACTGCTCAAGAACGTAAAGTACAACGGCAGCGTTGAGGTTAAAAGCGTCACTATCGGCAACCTTGGTGCCAGCCTGTCTACATCGTTCGACACGGACCTCAAGATCAAGTACAGCCAAACGCTGCCCCGCGTCACGCTCGGCATCAACTTCGACCTGAACGACGACGTGAACGCCCAGGTTACAGCCGTGAAAATCGACAGAAAATACGGCGACACCTCGACCACCGCCGGACAGACCATAGACAACATCACCAACAAAGTTATGTTCTCAGAGGCCTATCTGAACCTCAAGAATGTGATCGGCATAAACCATAAAGTCGGCCGGCAGTATTACGGCAAACCAGGCGACATCGCGATGTACTACGGCCCCAGCTCCATGAACTTCGCAACTTTCGTAATTGCCGCGCTTGACGCGTGGTACGGCGAATGGAAAAAGGACAAGTGGACCGTTACCGGCCTGGTGGGCAAAGTGACAGAGAGCAACAGCACGACCGCGATGAACGACAAAGATGTGTACGGCGTAACCGCGGCCTATGATTATTCCGAGAAAGTAAAACCCTCGGTTTATATCTATGTTTCTGACGACAGAACCGCGTTCCCATTAACCTACAAACCCAATGTCGCCGGCGTAAAAGCCGCCGGTAAGCACCAGGGCTTGGGCTACGGCGCGGAATTCGCGATGAACTCCGGCAACAACAGCGCCGCTGTTGACTACACCGGCACCGCGGTGAAAGCCGACCTAAACTACAACTTTGACGGCAAGGCCGCCGGCAAGTTTGAGTTCATGGGCGGATTCGCGATGGGCTCAGGCGACAAATCCACCACCACCGCCAAGGACGAACGCTTCACAGCCGTCAGAAGCAACTACATTCCCGGACTCCTGTTCTGCGGCGTAGGCGTGGGCGCGACCAACGGCAGGTCCCAAGTCGGTCTCACCAACCTGACCACCTTCAACTTCGGCGCCAACTGGACACCCGAGAAGCTGAACAAGCTGAGCGTGGGCGCCAAGTACTACAGCTTCGCCTACACCGAAGCGACCGACAAGCCGCTAGGCACCGAGCTTGACTTCACGGCGGCCTGGAAGCATTCCGACAACGTGTCCGCGCGGGCTTTCTACGCGCTGTTCACCCCCGACCAGAAATTCGTCGGCAAAACCGGCCTCGTCAATAATCCGACCGACGCGGCGACACTGTTTGGGCTAGACCTCGTAGTTAAGTTCTAAACATTTCCCGCAAGGGAGATGAAACGGAACCCCGGGCCGACCCCCGGGGTTCCTGTTTTTATGCGCGCGTGCCGCGCGCATAAATTTTATATAATTAAACCAATGAACCGGCGCACAACCTCTACCCTCTACCCTCTACCCTTATACTTGCGCTCCTTCTCGCGTTTCCTCCGATAGCGCGCGCCACCAAGCTTGACCTGTCCTCCAACATAGATATAAAAACCGCCAATTACACGAACCTTATAACCGGCTCCCAGGGGCAGGGCCAGGCGTTATACTCGGAAAACGCCGCCCTGGGCTTTATAATCAAGAATATAAAACTTGAGAAGACCGATAACTCATCTATGGACGTGGGCATAGTTTTAAACAGCGTGGGCGCCGGCGGCGCCTCCACCGGCACGCTGAGCGCCGCGCCGTTCAGAGAAGCCGCCTCAAGATACCCGCATATCGACGGGACCCCTTACATTAAAGAGGCTTATATACGGGTCTACAGATTTTTAAACGAGAAGGTGACCGCCACCTTCGGCCGGCAGAGTTTCACCCTGGGACAGGGCATTGCGCTTTCGGACGACGGGCTGGGCCTGCCCGGAGCGCATCTGGAAGCCGAAAAGCTTTACAGGAATATCAAGTGTGAAGCCTTCTTTTTCAGGCCGAATAAAGACTCGGGGTTTGTCCGGATATACGGCGGCGGCATCTACTATCCTTCAAATGAAGGCCTCTGGCATCTTTACCATCTCCGGGAAGCCGGAGACCAAACCGCGGCGGAGCCGGGCCATAATTCAGTTTCAAGGACCAGGCAATTCACCGGGGTGAGGTACTTTTTAAACTATAACCAGCTGAATTTCGACGGCGAATTCGCGCTCCAGAAAGGCGTTTCAAAAAAACCCGGCGGGGGGAAAGCCAGGTATAACGGCCACGCTTTTCTGATAAAAGGGGTCTGGAGCCAGAAGTTGGGTCTGTTCGGCCCCTCAAAAATGCGGCTTGTATACGGCAAGTCTTCCGGCAATCCGGGCCAGGTTTCCGATACGGACAAAGCTTTCTTCCCCACCTTCGGCCACAGGTTTAAAGGCGTGGAACGGGAGGGCTACGGCGAGATAGCCGGGGCAAGTTTATACGACCTTATCCAGACCTCAAACACGGTTAACGGCCTGCCCGCAGGCGTTTCAGGCCTGAACATCGTCAATATAGGCGCGGATCTTCCCTATAAAAAGCTCGTTTTTTCGGTTGATTTCTACAAATTCCGGGCCGCCCAAAACGCTGACGGCGGCTCAACCCAGATAGGCAGCGAATTAGACTTCAAAGCCTCCTATTCCATGGGGGACAGCCTGCGCCTGAAAGCGGTATACGCCGTTTTAAATCCCATGGGCCTGTACCCCGCCGCCAACTCCGTAAAACTAGTTTCCCTAGCCCTTGCTGCCAAGTTCTAATCCGAAAATTGCAGCAATTTTTGGATCCAACTGAAACTTTTAGGTTAGCCTGAATTTTCCAACTTATCCACATGCTTATCAACATGTTGGTGACATATGCTTGACATATAGAAGACATATATTGACATATAATTAATTATAGGGTAGAATGTTGACATATGAGCAGCTATAAATTACGTTTAAAACACCCTTCAGGGGCGGAATTTGAGGCCGAAGGCCCCGCAGAGTTCATCCTGAGCGAAAAGACCAGTTTTCTGGCGGCCATAGCGGCGGCGCCGCCGTCCGGAGAAGAAGCCCCAGGCGCGTCAGCAGCCGGCGCGAGCGCGGAAACAGCCTTCTGGGCCAAAATAGTTGAGCATAAAGGAGAGCTGTTAATGCTCAGGATCAAAGCGCCCGGCACAGGCGCCGTAGAGGCTGTTTTAATATTAATGGCCGCAAACCGCGCTTTAAACCTTAAAGAAGATCTGAGCGCTATAATCCTCTCAAAGGCGCTGAAAACGTCGGGCTACGAGCCGGACAGGCTGGACAGATTACTGGCGAAAGAGATCAGGGAAGGCAGGATAACGGCTTCCGGAACCAAAAGAAACAGGACATACAGGCTGACTCAAAAAGGCATGGAAGCCGCATCAGCGGCGATCATAAGGTTGCCCAGTGTAGTGTCCCGTAAATAACTGGACATTTGGCCTGTCGATTTTGAGCCGAGCCGAAGCGATGTGAGGCGCGCAGGCCTGAAGGCCTGTAAGCCGAACAGCGCAAAGGCGCAGGCCAAAAGCGGCTGGCCCCTTCGGGGACACTACACTAGGGATGCATAAGTCACAGGTCGCACGCCATAAGCATAAAAAAAGACGCAATCATCAGCCGCGAAACGCCCGGCAACCCACAGCCGTCGGAAGACGCGAAAACAAGCAAAACCGGGGCAAAATCCCAGGCGGCAAAGCTTTGTTAGGTAACTCACGATAATATATATTATGTTAACTTAATTATCTCCTTTCTTTAACCCCGCACAAGTTACAAATCATATCAACCTTTTTCAAATATTGCATATAAAACAACCGCTATTTTCAACATTCTATCACAGATTATAGATATTTATAACCAGCAGACCCCTTTCCGGCAAGCTGGGCGGGTCTGGGATTTTTTGGAGTTTTGGAAATTCCAATTTTTGGCAAAATTTTCGCAATTGCCCGGGCATGGGAT